>JAZQVI010000095.1:0-3916 GCA_045631745.1 Eubacteriales bacterium | reverse complement strand
CAGCCCCTGGGCGTGGACGGCGGTTTTGCGATCTGAACGGTAAAATATCTGATATAGAACCAAAGGCGCGCCCCCGAGCCTTTCGGCTCGGGGGCGCTACTTGATTGTATGGACTTAATCTCCCAAATTGACAAATTCCAGTCCCGACTTGATGGCGAGGGCGCTGGTGTAGGCGCTGCCGCTGCCGCTTGAGCGTGTGAGGTAGGCGATGCAGACGTCCGCACCTTCCACCAGCTGTCGGTTGCGAAGCTGCAGCACGCCGTCATAATAGCTCTCACTCACGTAGCGGTGGGAGTCGGCATACGCAAGAATCTGTCGGTACAGCACTCTCTCCTCCTTTGCCCAGTTGTCTGCCTGCGAGGGGCAGGGAAGGATCAGCTCCAGGCGGATGTGCGGATATTTCCTTTTGAGCTTGAGGACGGTAATCGCCGCCAAGGTGTCAAAGCCCAGTGCGCCCCCCGCGCGAAAAACGGTGGCGCCCGATTGGATCTGCCGCTCGGTCTCCCGTTCCAGCGCCTCGATCAGAGAAACCTGATCGTCGGACGGAATTCTGCGGTGACCTGTGAAGCAGACGGTCTTGGTTTGGTTCATTTTTTTGCTCCTGATTTTTTATTGTTTCCATTATAGCACCAAAATTCAAAAAAGTAAATAGAAAATCATAAAAAATATTAAAAATATTTCCAAAACAAGAAAATCCATAAAATCCGATGTTTTTTGTGCGACAAAAAGCTTGGCAAAGCGTTTCCTTTTCCGAACTTTCGATCTGATTTGCGCGCGGTGCCTCCGCCGAGGCGCTTTTTTTGATGCGTTCTTGCTTTTTTCTTTGAAAAATTGCATTTTTTGAGCCCCCTGTTTCGACCGTTTTTTCTTGTCAGATGGTGTAAAATACAGAGGATACGAAAAAGAAGTCAAAGCGAAAGGAATGATGATGATGCAAGGAAGAGAAACGATGAAGCGAGCGGGACTTACCGCCGAGATGCAAAAACGAGACCCACGAGTGAGCGCGCGGTGGCTGCAGCGGCTGGGCGTGGGGATCTTGTGGATCGGCGTGGGGTATCTGTCGGGGCTCTCGAGAATGGCGTTCGACACAAGGCCTATGGGGGTTGCTCTCTTGGGTGCGGGGGGAGGAAACGTGCTCTTTCTCCTTTTGGGGTTGATCCTGGCAGAGGTTGCGCTCATGGAAAATCCCATTTTGATGATCGTTACATACACGGCAGTCGCGCTGATCCGCTCGGTGTCGGTGTTCCTGTTGGACGAGCCCGAATCGACGGTGGGACTGCCGGGACGCCTGCTGGACAAGCTGTCGGGCGGACGAGATGACGCTCCACGGGGGCGCGTGTCACGCCTTTTCGGAGGCCTGTGCGACCGTCTGAAATCGACCGGGGAAGCCCTCGGAGAGGTGTTTACAGAGGGAATGTATTTGCGCCTTGCGACGGTTGGAGTAGCGGCATTGGTGATCTCGCTCTTTCGCATCGCGAAGGGGGGATTTCGCTATTACGACCTCTTTGCCGCCCTCTTTTTCATCGCGGTGGCGGTGGCTGCCGTGCCTGTTTTTTCGATTGCCTTGGAGGGGCGGCGCACCAGCCGATTGCTCTACGGGGTGTCGGCTTACGCCCTGATGGCGATGATCGTTTGGGGGGGTAATTTCGCGCTCGTCGGCAACATTCCCGTGTCGGCGGTGCTGGCGCTCGTCCTCACGCTGTGGGTGACCGAGCGCGAGGGAGCCGTCTTTGGATCGGTAGGAGCGATCCTTTGCGGTTTGGCGTACAAGCCCATTCTCGCGCCTGCTTTTTTGCTTGCGTCCCTGGTTTACAGCCGTTTTTCGGGGGCGCGGCGCGTCTCCCTTGGGGTGCCCCTGGCATCTCTTGCCGCCCTGATCTGGACGGTCTATGCCGACGCATCTGCCGCCCCGGGGGCGTTCCCCTCCTATCTTTTGGCGGGGGCGCTGGTTTCTTCGGCTTTGATGATCCGCTCACGAAGAGAGGATGCGGACGCCGAGGGGGCAGGGGAGAGCGCGTGTGGGCGTGACGCCGAGACCGAGCTGCGGTGCGCGCGCTCGCGGCAGGAGGAATCCAGCGATCGTTTTCGCAATATTTCGGACGCTTTTTCCGCGCTCTCGGAGATCTTTTACAACCTCAGCGACCGCCTCAGACGGCCCGGAACGCTGGATCTGCGGCGCATCTGCGACAGCTCCTTTGATTGCTTCTGCACCGATTGTCCCAACAAGACCATCTGCTGGGGGCTGGAATATTCGGACACCTACAACACCGTTGGTACGCTCATCTCGCATCTGCACACCAAGGGAAACGTCACGCTCGATCTCATTCCCTCGCATATGCGTGGGCGATGTGTTTCGATGGATCGGATTCTCGGGCAGATCAACTCGGAGTGCGCGCGGTTTACGGGGGAGCTTTTGCGAAGCAGCCGAACCGAGATTTTTGCCATGGACTACGAGGCTGCCGCCAATATCATCAACGACGCCTTGCAGGAAAATGACGGAGAATACCGCTTTGATCCTGAATTGGAAACAAGACTTGCGGAATACCTGTCGGACGCGGGGATCGAAGCGCGGGGGGTATCGGTCTACGGCATGCGGCGGCGGCAGATCCTGGTGCAGGGGGTGAACGTGGATTCCTCTACCGTTACGTTGGAAACGCTTCGGAGCGACCTTGGCGAGATGTGCGGGCTGGAACTCTCCGCCCCTGTGTTTGAGGTGGAGAACAACGTACCCAAAATGATGCTTCAGGCAAGGCGGAAGCTCTCTGTCCTGGGCGCGCAGAACAATCTCTCGGCTGACGGAGGTGTGAGCGGGGACACTGTCAATCTCTTTTCCAACAAAAAAGATTTCTTTTATGCCCTCATCAGCGACGGCATGGGATCGGGCAGGGAGGCGGCGTTTACCTCCAATCTCTGCTCGGCGTTTCTTGAAAAAATGCTCCGCGCAGGCAATCGCGCCGTGACGTCCTTGCGAATGCTCAACAACCTCATTCTCTCGCGCTGCCCCGACAGCGCCGGGGAGTGCTCCTCAACGGTGGATCTGATCGAATTGGATCTCATCACAGGACGTGCAAGCTTTATTAAGGGGGGCGCCGCGCCCAGCTTTGTGGTGCGGCGGGGAACCGTCCAACGACTGCAAGCAGGGACCTTTCCCATCGGAATTATTCGAAAATTGGACACCCAGGCGTCTGCCTATGACCTTCGCCCCGGGGATACCGTGGTGATGATCAGCGACGGAATCCTGCAAGATGATCCCGATTGCCGTTGGCTGACCAAGTATCTCGCCGAGTGCGGTGGAAAAGATCCCGAGGAGATCGTGTACGAAATCTGCAGACACGCCTCCGAATTCGATGGGCACGACGATTGCTCCGCCATCGCCTTGCGGATCCTTGACGCTGAGGAGATTACAGTCGCGTGAAGGACGCGAGGGGAAGGTCGTGGGCTTTGCCCACACCGGAAGGTCGCGAGGCTCTGCCTCGCGCTCCGCTTGAAACCTTTTTGGGAAAAAGGTTTCAAGACTTCCAAAAACTTTCCGACGAAAAGGAATGGCAATCCCATTGGAGGGTAGTGCGAACAAAGCATACCCTCCTTTGTTTTGTGCGTGGAAAGTTTTTTCTCTGCCCCAATCTTTGCTTTCGGTGCGAACATCGGTCTGCATGGGAAAGGTTCTCCAACAGACGGAATGGTGCTGCCGATAGCATTTGGGTGCCCGCTACCCCAAATGCTCACGATGTAAGTTGGCGATGGGATAATGACTTCGGGGGATGTGGCAAAAGATTTTCGCGGCAAAAAGAATCATCTCGTAGGGGAGGGGTCTCCCCTCCCGAAAAAAACACAAATTCAGCACACGCGGGAGGCGAGACGCCTCCCCTACAAGGAATTTTATTGTTTTTTCAACAGAACCGCAGGTGCCCGTCAA
>JAZQVI010000094.1:0-17433 GCA_045631745.1 Eubacteriales bacterium | reverse complement strand
ATTCAAGCAGAGAGATATCGATCGTCTCCTCCGAATCGTAATCCAGTTTGGTCTCTCCTTTTTTTCGTGTCATCTCCAAAAGATGAGGCTTATCGTAGTAAAAATCATCGATCGAAATCACGTGAATCTGCTTTCCACGCGATTCTAAAAAATCGGTAAGCAGGTTCGCAGACGTCGTTTTTCCGGAGCAGGTTGGCCCTGTCAATCCGAGAAAATGCAGATCCTCCCGCTCCAAAAGTAATTCCGAGATTTCCTCAAGCTGCGACTGAAAAAAGCGCTCTCCCTGGGAAATCAGCTGTATGATTTCGTCCTGTGACAGTTTTGATTTGATTTCGTAATGCTTGTTCATAAGCATCCTCCTTCCCGATACCCATCGGGCAGAACGTGACGATCCGTCAGTTCAGCAATTCGTGTTGACGGTAGAATTGCTCCATCCGCTCCAGCTTTTCTGCGGTGCTTTGATCCTGAAGATATTCATAGGGATACTTGGGATAAAACAATCTCTCGATGACGGGATTTCCGCCCCCAACGGGATTGTAGTTCACCATCTTGGAAACGGCACCAGCCCCTGCTGCAAAGATGGAATGTACCTCCTCCATCATATATATATTGTACTTACATTCTGTACCTTCCAGGGCAAAGCCCACGTTTTCATAGTTTCCAACCGTATTCTTTTGACGGTACATATAATAAGGCTTGTAGCCCTCCTGAATGGACTTCAACTGAGAATAGTCCACGCACTTTCCGGCATCTCCCCCGCGCAAGGAATAAACGTGACCGTCCTGACGCAGGATCTCCGACGCCTTCTTGACACAGAAGGTATGAACCGTTACGTTTTCGGGTCTGAGGGAGAGAACCTTATCAAATCCTGCAGAAAAGGTTTTAAAGGTGTCTCCCGGAAGTCCAACGATCAGGTCGGTATTGATCTGCGAAATTCCTGATTCTCTTGCGATCTCAAACGCGCGCAGGAAATCCTCTGAGCTGTGACTTCTTCCGATATTCCGAAGCACCTCATCCGAAAGAGATTGCGCGTTGACACAAACGCGGGTCACACCATATTCCTTCGCAACTGCAAATTTTTCTGCCGTGATGGTATCCGCTCTGCCCGATTCCAAGGTGTACTCCTCGAGCTGTCCCACGTCCGTACACTCCGCAACAGTGGACAACAGAAGTCTGAGCTGATCGGCCGATAGGATGGTCGGTGTGCCTCCCCCGATGTATACCGTTTTCACATTCAATCCCAATTCGCGAATCTTCGAGAAGGTCGCGCGCACGTCTGCAACAAGATGTACCAAATAGTCGGGAAGCGTATCCAAAAGCTTCTTCGACGTATAGGAAACAAAGGAGCAATAGGTGCAACGCGTAGGACAAAACGGAATGGAGATATAGACGCTGCAATCCTTTTTGCCGGGCGTCCCGATAATTTTCTGCTCTACAAGAGCCACATCGGTCGCAAGAGACGCCTTTTTGGGGATTACGCCGTATTCTGCGGTCAGAATCTTCTTGACCTTGGTCTTGCTGCAGCCTCTCTGGAGCAACTCTGTTGCAACCTTAGAGGGACGAACACCGGTCAGCATTCCCCATGAGGGACGGTAGCCCAGCAAAGCACCACACGCTGCGATCACAGCCGCACCGCAAACCAGCTTCGCCGTTTTTTCATTGGTATGATGCTCAGAAAACTCCCAAAACTTCGTCGCGGTCTCGCTCATGGTGTCCATGGTAAGAGTCGCCGTCGCTTCCATGCCGTTCTCCAGCTCGGTCAGCGTCAGACGAAGCTCGGGCGCACTCGGATCCTCCTGCTCATTTGCCCCAAATTTGGCTCCGGGGAAAAAGATCATGCAAAGGGTCTGAACATAGTATATGTTGATGTTTCCATCCAATATCAATCTCATGGCAAACTTCCTTTATTTTTCTTTCTTCAGAGTATCGGTATCCAAAACAATGGTAACAGGGCCGTCGTTGAGGAGACTGACCTTCATGTCTGCTCCAAAAATACCGCATTCCACATGTCGAATACTCTCTGCCGCCAGTTTCTTGAAATATTCGTACAAAGGGATTGCAACGTCCGGCTTGGCTGATGCCATAAAATCGGGACGATTTCCGTGGCGGCAGTTTGCCATCAGCGTAAACTGTGAGATCACAAGCGCCTCGCCATCCACATCCAGAATCGAGCGATTCATTTTTCCCGCATCATCCTCAAATACACGCAGATTCACGATCTTCTTGCAAAGAAGCTCTGCCTCCCGTTCGGTGTCACCCTGTGCAACACCAAGCAGGATCAGAAATCCATGCTCACAACGTCCAACCGTCTTGCCGTCCACCGCAACCTCTGCGTGCGTCACTCTTTGAAGCACCGCCTTCATTGTTCTTTCGCTCTCCCTTCTGTAAAACCTCTAAACAATTATGCAAATCCACGCAGGATATCATTTACACCGTTGAGCCCGCGCAGTCTCGATACGATGAAATTATAGTGTTCAATATTTTTGCATCCGACCTTCAGATTCACGATCGCCTCATCCGCGCCGCGGCTGACAACGTTCACCTGCAAAATGGAGACGCGCATATCAGCCAAGGCGACTGTAATATCTGCCAGCATACCGATTCGGTCATCGCTGTGGATCTGCAGAAGCGCCTCGTACATGCTTTGGTTTTCATTGCCGTTGGGAAGATCCCAATGCGCTGCCTTCCAGCGGTCAACGTATTCGGGATTGAATCTTCCCTGCTTGACGTTCGGGCAGTCCATCTTATGAATGGAAATTCCGAATCCCTTGGTAACAAAGCCAATGACCTCGTCTCCGGGGAGCGGATTACAGCACTTTGCAAATTTCACAAGGCAACCGGCCTCGCCGTCCACAACAATTCCGCCGCCATTGGATCTCTGATGCTTCTGAAGAGGCTTGATCGGCACTTGCTCTGCCACCAGAATCGGAGCAGCTTCTTCCTCATCGGTGCGAACAAACTTCGCACACTCCCCTTGAAGTCTCTTGAGGATCTTGGACATTGCCAGTCCGCCATATCCGATCGCAGCATAGAAATCATCAATACTGTTGTATCCAAAGCGCGTGCTGATGGGCTGAAGCATTTCCTCTCTTTGCGCTTCACCGGGCATATTCTTTCCACACAAACGACGGATTTCTCCCTCGATCGCTGTCCGTCCCATTGCAATATTGTCGGTTCTTTTTTCCTTCTTGAACCACGCGCGGATCTTTGCCCGTGCAGACGACGTTTTAACGATATTCAGCCAGTCTCTGCTGGGGCCTCGCGAGGAGGAGGACGTAAGAACCTCAATGATCTCACCGTTTTGAAGCACACGGTCGATCGGCACGATCATGCCGTTGATCTTTCCGCCGATCATCTTATTTCCGACTGCTGAGTGCACAGCATAGGCGAAGTCGATGATATTGGAGCCATTCGGAAGCGCGATAACGTCTCCCTTGGGGGTAAAGACGAAGACCTCGTCCTGGAAGATGTCCGTCTTGAGTGCATCCATGAACTCCTCAGAGTCCTTGGTTCCCTCCTCGGTCTCGATCAAACTTGCGATCCACGCCAGCTTCTGATCCATTTCCTCCTTGGAGGTAGCACCCGATTTATATTTCCAGTGTGCCGCGATACCGTACTCTGCCACGTGGTGCATATCCCAGGTACGGATCTGCACCTCAAAAGGAATTCCATCACGTCCGATAACGGTGGTATGGAGAGAACGATACATATTTGGTTTCGGAGTTGAAATGTAATCCTTAAATCTTCCCGGCATGGAATTAAACATCTCATGGATCAATCCCAACGCGGTATAGCATTCCAACTCGGTATCCACGATGATACGCAAAGCGTAGAAATCGTAGATCTGATCAAAGGACTTGTTCTGGGTGTACATCTTACGATAAATGGAATACACCGACTTGATTCTTCCCTCCAGCGTAAAATGGATGCTGTTCTCCTCCATTTTCTTGCTGACTGCAGATCGGATTCCCTCGATCGAGTTGTAATTTTGTCCATACTTTTCTTCGATATGCGCACGAACTTCATCATAACCGATGGGATCAAGATACTTCAAACTGTAATTCTCCAGCTCCTGCTTGATACGCTGCATACCCAAGCGGTGCGCCAGGGGCGCATATACGTGCATGGTTTCAAGCGCGGTCAAACGACGTTTGTTATCCGGCTTTGCATCCAATGTCCGCATATTGTGCAAACGGTCGCAGAGCTTGATGAAGATCACTCTGACGTCCTTGGACATAGCAAGAAGCATTTTCCGAAGATTTTCGATGTCCGCCTCTTCCTTATCCTCCACCTGCAGCATTACGATCTTGGTCAGACCGTCAACCAGGAGTGCCACGCCTGCGCCAAACATCTTCTCGATCATCTTCAGATCGGTTTTTTCAGCGCAGTCCTCCACCGTATCGTGCAAAAGAGCTGCACAGATGGAATCCGTGTCAAGCTCCAGTCCTGCCACGATCTCCGCTACCGCGATGGGGTGAGAGATATACGCCTCCCCACTCACACGGAACTGCCCCTGGTGCAGATCGTTTGCATATTCAAACGCTCTGGTGATCTTGCCAATATCATATTTCTTACCGGTCGCCTTGAGAATTTCAAGCAATCGGCTGATATCCGTATGGACACTGAATTCACTCATAATATGCACGCCGTCCTCGCGCGATCTACGCATCAGACGCCTTTCTTTGCTGACTTTTGAGTTTATGTAAAATCGATGATTTGTCCAAATTCGTCTTTGTGGAGTAGGAAACATCGAAGATAAAATGATCCTCCGTCGGCTCACTCACCCCGCAAATCTGCAATTCCTGCAATACGCGAATAATGAATTTCATCTTGGGATATCCAAAAGGCTCTCCCGAGGCTTTCCGAACCTGCCCCAGCAGTCTGCGCATGGGGAAACTGGTATGTCCCAGTCTGTATTCCCTTCTTAGGAAGGTGTACACCGCCGCAATATCGTCTCTGCTCGGATAAACATCCTCATCCTCGGTATACGGTGCGCCGTCATGGATCTCCTCATAACGAGCTTTCTGTGTTTGGTATTCATCCAAAGAGGTTTTGGAAAGCTTGGCATCCTGAATCATCATTTGCAGGCTGACCGATCCAAGAAACTCATTGATATTCAAACGAAACATCAGATCAATTTTGTCTCCCGCTTCAAACTGCAATTCCGACACAGAGGTATTAAACCAAACCGCATTCATCTGAACGCCGTCCTTCTCGACGGTCAAGCGCAAATGCTTTCCTCCGCCCATGGGAAGAACCCGCAGAACCTGCGCATCGCGCAGGATGAAGCCGGGAACCGGATTGGAAATTCCAAACGGTTCGAGATAATTGATCTCCTCGGCAAGCCTCATCGTCAGATCCTGCATCTCCACCTCACAGTCTGCATCCAGTGTATGACAAACGATCTCTCCCTGAAGCTGTCGGGCGGCATATTCATTCAATCGACGGCGGAAGACTGCAACGTCTCCTCTTCGAATGCTGAGGCCTGCTGCCAATTCATGTCCACCGTAGCGCACCAAGAGATCCTCACAGGAGGTAAGCGCATTAACCAGGTTAATGCCCTTCAAGCTTCGTCCCGACCCCTTTCCAACATCGAACTCGGAGGGGATTCCCTCCACTGCACCGTCGTAAGAAATCAGAATCGAGGGAAGTCCGTAACGCTCGGTGATACGGGAAGAAACAATTCCGATGATGCCCTGATGCCATGTGTCATCATCCAACACCAAAACAAACCGGCGATCCTCCTCCGCCAACGCATCAATTTTTTGATACGCCTCCTCCGTGATACGGTTTTCCTCAACCTGGCGCTCTGTATTCAGTCTGCAAAGCTCCTCCGCCAGCTCCATCGCACGCTTTTCATCGTCGGAAAGCAAAAGCTCGACCGCAATGGACGCGCGACTGACGCGTCCCGCCGCATTGATACGCGGGGCAATCACAAATCCGATAAAGGAAGATGTAATCTTGCTCTGCTTTGCGGAGCCTCTTTCCTTTCCCGATGCAACAGCGTCAGACAGTGCACGAAGTCCCAGTCTGCAAGACGTCTCCATGCGATGAAGCCCCATGGAAATAATCAAGCGATTTTCATCCGACACGGGCATCACGTCGGCAATCGTGCCGATCGCCGCCAAATCGGAATATCGGTCAAACACCTGTCGAATCCCCTCAATCTCCGGGATCTCCTCTCGACGGCATCTCGCCATCTCCATGGCGCAAACCAGCTTGAAAACGACTCCAACGCCAGCCAATTCCTTGAAGGGATATTCATCGTCCGGGCGGTGAGGATTGATGACCGCGCAAGCGTTCGGAAGCTCTGCTCTGCACTCATGGTGGTCTGTAACAACCGTGTCGATCCCGAGGGAACTTGCATATGCAATCTCCTCCATAGCGGTCACGCCGGTGTCTACCGTAATCATCAGCTTGATTCCCTGATCATGAAGGCGATCCATCGCCTGGTTCGACAGTCCGTACCCTTCTCCGCTTCTGCTGGGAATATAGTACCCGACATTGGCACCTCTGGAACGCAGATACAAATAAATCAGACTAACGGAGGTCACGCCGTCCACATCATAGTCCCCGTAAACCGCGATCTTCTCCCCTCTCTCGAGTGCCGCCTCAATGCGATCCACCGCCAAAGAAACGTCCTTCATTAAGAAAGGATTGTGCAAAGAGGTCTCCTCCATGCGAAGGAATCGCATGGCAGCCTCTGCAGAGCGGTGCCCGCGGATATACAAAAGCTTTGCCATGATCTCAGAAAGGCCTGTCTGCAGTGCCATCTGCTTGATCTGCGCTTGCGCCTCAACCGAGGGCACGTAAGAGGTATTCCATTGTTTTTCGCGGCACTTGCCGTTTGTCCCCACCATGATGGTACTGCTCCTTTCTTTGTTCATTGGGTTGAAATATTATTCCTTTTCGAGCGGTGCAAACCGCCCAACGATCGCTTCCGCAATTTTGATGCCGTCGATCGCCGCACTGGTAATTCCACCGGCATATCCCGCACCCTCTCCGCACGGATACACCAAAGGGTGTCCGATTGCCGTCAAGCTTTTGGGATCTCTCAAAATCCGCAACGGCGCCGAGGTTCTCGTCTCCGCCGCAGTCAGAATTGCATCAGGGGCATCGTACCCCTCAATCTTCTTTCCAAAGGTATTCAGCGCATACCGAAGCGAATCGGTGACAAACGAGGGAAACACCTTTGTAAAATCTGCGGATCTGACCCTGCCGTCCCGATAACTGGGACTGATCCGTCCACATTCGCTCACACGTTTTCCGTGCAAAAATTCATCAACACGCATCACGGGAGCAACATACTCACCACCGCCTGCACGGAAGGCGTTTTGTTCGATTCTCCTTTGGAAATCAATCGCACCAAGCGCAAGATTTCCGTCGATCGGCTCAAAATCCTTTGTACCAATCGAAACCAAAACGGCAGCATTCGCGTTCTTTCCATCTCTTGCATGGTAACTCATGCCGTTCACCACGAGCCCCTCCGGCTCCGATGCAGCAGCAACAACCTCTCCGCCCGGGCACATACAGAAGGTGTATACCCCTCTCTCCTGCCTGGTGTCCGACAAGGTATACTCAGCAGACCCCAATCTCGGATGCCCTGCAAAATCTCCGTACAGAGCACGGTCAATATCCTCTTGTAAATGCTCAACTCGAACCCCGACCGAAATCGGCTTTGCCTCGATAGCAAATTGATCGGCGATCAAGTTCCTGTACGTATCCCGCGCACTATGTCCTACCGCCAGGATCACCGCACCCACGCACAAATCTCCCACAGAGGTATGCGCTACGATCTCGCCATCCCTCCGTTCCTCAAAATCATGAAGGCAACAGCGATAGATCACTCTGCCGCCAAGCCGCTCGATCTCGGCAAGCATTTCACGTACAACGCCTCGCAACACGTCTGTTCCGATATGAGGCTTTGCAAGGGTGAGAATCTCCTTCGGCGCACCAAAACGGCAAAAGGTCTCCAAAACAAGTTGACAGCGGGGATCATGAACTCTCGTAACAAGCTTTCCGTCCGAAAAGGTTCCCGCACCTCCCGCTCCAAACTGCACGTTTGATTCGGGATCCAATCTGCCGGTCGAACGGAAGCGTTCCACCGATCTCGCACGATCCTCCACACAATCTCCTCTGTCAATGAGGATGGGACGGTAACCACGTCTTGCAAGCAGGAGGGCAGCAAACATTCCCGCAGGTCCCATTCCAACCACCAAAGGCGGTACGGATAGCACCTCTTTTCCACAAGGACAATCAAGCTCTGCCGACTCCAATACCCTGAGTTCACCCTTTTGGCAAACAGCAGACGACAGCGGCATCCCGGACTCGACTAAAACCGTCCAAACCAGCTTGATATCATCCCGTTTTCTTGCATCGACCGACCGTTTATAAAGCCGAAAATGAAGCGAACGGGCAGAAACGCCCAAACGCTTCATTTTTTTTGCAGCACATTCAAGCACTTCCCCATCATCGGCATCCGGCGACAAGCGGATCCCTCCGAGCAAATACCGATATCTCAGACAGTCCTCTCCCATCATGAATCTACGCACTCCAAAACCGGGAGACGAACTTCGTGCTCCTCCTGTCTGTCAGAGGGGCTCATATTCACCACCAAAAGCCAAATCAAAATCGCAGCCAGCAGACAAAGCACTCTTGGCAAAATGTTCAATCGGCGAAACCACCCTTGCGTCGCATTTTTTGACGCAACCATGTGACCGATCACGTTTTTATTCTTCATGGCGATCTCCTCTCTCTTTTTCTCCGATCTCACTTCACCCTCAAACCTCAGACTCGGATTCCCTCTGTTCGTTCTCTCCTTGAGGATCCGCATCCGGTTCAACCGCGTGAGCCTCTGAAAAGGCCTTTGCAGAGGCAGACGCTTTTTTGCTTTCCTCAATCTGTCTCTTCTGCTCAGCAATCATAGCCTCTGTCTTGCTTGCTAATTTCTTTGCCGCCTCGGTAGCCTTGGCATCCTGGCGCTTCAGACGAAGGTACAAGCTTCCTGCCATATATGTCATCAGAATATCCATCAGCGTGGAGCGGTCAACATTTCGGATCAGCTTTCCATCCTGTGCAACAGAGACGATTCCCGATTCCTCCGAAACTACAATCACAAGCGCATCGCTCACCTCAGAGAGACCTACCGCTGCGCGGTGTCTGGTTCCCATATTTTCGAAGTTGATCGCGCTGTGCGTGGTGGGAAGAACACAACTCGCTCTCCAAACACGCATATTTCGAATAATCAACGCGCCATCATGCAGGGGCGCCTTGTCATAGAAGATGTTTTGCAACAGAGACGACGTGACCATCGCATCCAGGGGCTTTCCGCTCTCAGCAAAATCTCCTACAGGCGTCAATCCCTCAAAAACGATCAGCGCTCCCGTGTAATCGTTCGACATCTGGAAGACTGCATCCACCGTCTCCTCAGCCACGTTTCTCGCCGCCGCCAAACGACGCTTGGGAAGCGTATCGCCGGTAGGATTAACCGGCTTGGAATTTCCGATCCGTTCCAGTGCGTCTCGGATTTCCGGCTGAAAGATCAAAACAAAGCAGAAAAACGCAGACGAGGCAAAAAGCTTGATGATATAGGTCAGCGCAGGAAGCTCCAACGCAACTGCCGCCAAGCTGAGCGCGATCACAACAATCAAGCCAAGCAGAACACGCCCTGCTCTTCTCGTCTTGGAAAAGCTGTATACATAATACAAAACCGAGGCAAGAATCAGGATATCCAACACATCTATGAACTTAATTTCCTGAAACGCCCTTACAACGTGTTCGCGGAAGAACACGAGAAATTGATTCCAAAACGCAACAACCGCTTCCATACGAGAGCCTCCATACAAAAGGGATTTCCAGCGAGATCGATAATCTCGACAGATATATATAATATTATAACATATCTTTTCTAAAAATCCAATAGTTTTACTAAAAAAATACGAAAAAATATTGAGGAAATCTCCAAAAGAGGTCACCGCGTATTACCACGGTGACCTTCCCTGTCTTATTCCTCGGTATAACTTCCCTTTGCCTTGAGCATCTTTTGCTTGATATCCCACAGTTTTTGAGAAAGATCGACATAATAGTTGTGAGGATTACTGAAACGTCGCACCTCATCCCACATACTCTCAATCTCCTCTGCGCAGTGCATTCTGATCTCCTCAAGACTTGGCAGATCATAGATTAATTCTCCATTTTTGAAGACGGGAACCAAGAGCTCGGTCGCAGTAAAATTCTCCAAAACCTTGCGTTTCCATGTAAAATCGGGATCAAAGAGCTCAAGCGGCTGAGAATCGTCGATCGTTTCGTCCCAGACGCAGAGCAGATCTGCCTCTGCTTTTCCGGTGTCTCTTCCGCGCAGACGGTAGATCTTCTTGAAGTGAGGCGTGGTGATCTTTCCGACATTTTCGCTGACCTTAATTTTCGGAATGATGGAGCCGTCCGCCCTTTCCACAGCCGTCAGTTTATAAACACCGCCAAAAACAGGATCGCTCTTGGAGGTAATCAAACGCTCGCCAACACCAAAAACATCCACCTCGGCGCCCTGGCGGAGAAGTTCTCGAATCAAATACTCATCCAAGGAGTTGGAGATCACGATCTTACATTCGGTCCAGCCGGCATCATCCAGCATTTTTCTCGCCTTTTTGGAGAGATACGTGACGTCTCCCGAATCAATGCGGATTCCACACTTTTTGATCCCCTTTGGCAGGAGCACCTCGTTAAATGCCCGAATTGCGTTGGGAATTCCCGACTCCAAAACGTTATACGTATCTACCAAAAGGGTCACGTTGTTTGGATAAATCTCACAATAGGTCTTGAACGCCTCGTACTCGGTGTCAAACATCTGCACCCAGGAATGCGCCATCGTTCCCGCAGACGGAACGCCGAACGCACGGTCCGAAATGGTGCACGCCGTGCCGGCACATCCACCGATATAAGCAGCTCTTGCGCCGAGGATCGCCGCATCGGCCCCCTGTGCGCGTCTTGAGCCAAACTCATTGATCGCTCTGCCCTTTGCAGCACGTGTCAGTCTTGCTGCCTTGGTAGCAATCAAGGATTGATGGTTTATCATCATGAGCACATACGTTTCGATAAACTGCGCTTCGATCGCAGGTGCTCGAACGATCATCAGTGGCTCACCAGGGAAGACAACCGTTCCCTCCGGAATTGCCCAAATGTCACCGCTGAAGCGGAACCCGGAGAGATACTCTAAAAAAGCCTCGGAAAAGAGATTCTTTTCGCGCAAAAACGCAATATCCTCTTCTGTGAATTTAAGATTACGAATATATTCAACAACCTGTTCGAGTCCTGCAACGATTGCAAAGCCTCCCTTATCGGGATTGCGTCTGTAAAAAACATCGAAATAAACGATTTTGTCCTTCATGCCGTTGACAAAATAGCCATTGCTCATCGTTAATTCGTAAAAATCGCAAAGCATCGTCAAATTTCTCGATAAATCCTTCATAAGTTCCACCATCCTATGTGTCGTTACAACATAGTATACCATGTTTTATCTTTGATTTCAAGATATTTTAAAAAACGTGTATAAAAATAATATTTTTTCAACAAAGCTCTTGTTTTTTTGGCTAAAAAAGGCTATAATGAGGGTGAATGTCATGCACTTTGTCGCGCATCAAGTGCAGAAAGGATGTTGATGGTTATGAAAAACGGATTTATACGGGTTGCCTGCGGTATGCCAAAGGTTTTTTTGGCAGATCCTGCAAAAAACGTGGATGAATTGATACGCCTGACCAAGGACGCAGAAGCAACGAGAACGGCGCTCATCGTTTTTCCCGAGCTTTGTGTAACCGGATATACCTGCGGAGATCTCTTTTTCAATGATAAACTGATCGCCTCCGCATATCTCGAATTCAATCGTTATCTCAACGAAACCAAAAATTGCTCTGTTCTTTCTTTGGTCGGACTCCCCATTGTCTATCGTAACAGGCTCTATAACTGTGCGGCGGTATGCCAGAAGGGTGAAATTCTCGGAATTGTTCCGAAAAAGAACCTCCCCCCTCATGAAATCCGATATTTCAGCACGCCTTCGACGAACGATCTTATTCAGGATCAGATTGATCTCTGCGGAAGGCAAACAACGATCGGAACAGATCTGCTGTTCCGCTGTTCAGGCGTTGCGAATTTCAAATTCGGCGTTGAGATCGCCGAGGATTTTGACGCACTCGTTCCCTCCTCCGTAAAACTGCTTCAAGGTGGCGCAACCGTAATCTGTAATCTTGCAGCATCTGCCGCGGCTGCCGGTGAGGATCATCTCCGCCGACAGATGCTCAAAGCATACACCAAGCGTGCAGGCTGCTGTTATCTCTACGCTTCTTCGGGGATGGGGGAATCCACCACCGATCGCGTTTACGGTGGGCATCGCTTGATCTGCGAATGTGGAGAAGTCCTGACGGAAGCCAAGGCCTTTGCGACCGACTGCGAGATCCTTTACAGCGAGATCGATATTGATCGGGCTGCGCGAGAGCAAAGACTTGCTCGGGTCCGCGAGAACACAACGACGCTTCCGATCGAGATTCAATTCGAGCTTCCGATCCTCGCAACAAGAATCAGCCGAACGGTTGATCCCACCCCCTTCTTCCCCTCCGAAAAGACGGCACTTTCCGCGCATTGCAGAACCGTGCTCGATATTCAGAGTCAAGGGCTTGCACAACGGGTGGAAAAAGCCTACGCAAAAAAGATGGTTATTGGCATTTCGGGCGGACTGGATTCCACCCTTGCCCTGCTTGTTGCAGCAAACACAGCGGATATTCTCGGACGTCCGAGAACCGATATTTTGGCAATTACGATGCCCTGCTTTGGCACAACAGACCGCACAAAAAATAATGCTACTGTAATTTGTGAAGAATTAGGCGTGGATTTCCGTTGCATCTGCATCGGGGATTCTGTCAATCAGCATTTTAAGGATATCGGTCACAATCCCGATTGTCAAGACGTCACCTATGAAAACAGCCAAGCACGAGAGCGCACCCAGATCTTGATGGATCTTGCAAACGAGTGCGGCGGCATGGTCGTCGGAACGGGAGATCTCTCCGAGCTTGCGCTTGGTTGGGCCACCTATAACGGAGACCATATGTCCATGTACGGTGTTAACGCAAACCTCCCCAAGACACTCATTCGACACGTTGTTGCATACTGCGCGGAAAATGCAGAGGTCAACGGGCAGACGACACTTGCATCAGCACTTCGAGACATTCTCGATACTCCTGTTTCCCCCGAGCTGCTCCCTGCCAACGCCAGCGGGGAAATCGCACAGAAGACAGAGGATCTTGTGGGCCCATATGAGCTTCACGACTTCTATCTCTACCACGTTCTTCGCAACGGATATTCTCCCGAAAAAATATACCGTCTTGCAAGAAGAGCCTTTGGAAACACCTATTCCGATGAAGTTCTGCTTCACTGGCTCGGCACCTTCCTTCGCAGATTTTTCAACCAACAGTTCAAGCGTTCCTGTCTGCCGGACGGACCTGCGGTCTATGACATCGGTCTCTCCCCCAGAGGTGCGTGGAATATGCCCTCCGACGCTTCCTCCGCTGTTTGGCTTTTGGAAGTTGAGGAGCTCAAAAAAGCTATTACAAAATAACCCTCGCGGTACAGTCTCCCCCGGAGATTGTACCGCCTTTTCTTTTCCCTTTTGCCAAATTTCGGCTTGAATAAAAAATATTAGAAAACGGCAATACTTTTCTTGATTAAAAAAATGGAGTCAAGAATATGTATTTTAACAAAGTCGAAATCTGTGGGATCAATACGTCCCACCTGAAAACGCTGAGCGACGAAAAAAAGCGGGAGCTGTTAAGCAAGATCAAGGAGGGAGACGAGGAAGCAAGAAAGGAATTGATCTACGGAAATCTGAGACTGGTGCTATCCATCATTCAAAGATTCTCAAGCAGACGGGAAAACATGGACGATCTTTTTCAAGTTGGTTGCATCGGACTTGTCAAGGCGGTTGATAATTTCAACACCGATCTCGACGTGAAATTTTCCACCTATGCCGTCCCC
This sequence comes from Eubacteriales bacterium, assembly GCA_045631745.1. GTDB lineage: Bacteria > Bacillota > Clostridia > Oscillospirales > CAG-272 > UMGS1865. The sequence goes on along the minus strand of JAZQVI010000094.1, from coordinate 3,417 downwards.
ATGATTATCGGCGAGATCCGCCGATATCTCCGCGACAACAACGCCATTCGGATCAGTCGATCGGTCAGAGATCTCGCATACCGTTCTCTGCAAGCGCGAGAGGAGCTGATGGCAATCAAGGAGGGAGAGCCTACGGTTGACGAGATTGCCGCCAAGCTTGGGGAGAAGCGAGAAGCAGTTCTGCGCGCGATGGATGCCATTGTGGAACCGATTTCCCTTTACGAACCGGTCTACAACGACAACGGGGACGCACTCTATCTGATGGACCAGCTTGCTGACACATCGGACGGGGACGAAAACTGGATTGAAAGCATTCTCCTGCGTGAGGCAATGAATCAACTCTCCGACCGTGAGCGAAAGATCATTCAAATGCGCTTCTACCGTAACAAAACGCAGATGGAAATCGCCTCCGAAATCGGCATTTCCCAGGCACAGGTTTCGCGTTTGGAAAAAGCAGCGCTGGAAAAAATGAGGGAGCAAATGTGAAAGAAGACGTTAACCGGAGATCAAGCACTCAGGTTAACGTCTTTTTGGAATCTTTTAAAGAAAAAAGGAAGATTATTTCAAAAATATCAATTTATTTTTTGAAAATATATTCCCTTTTTGTTTTTTTTATGTTATAATGAAGGGGAACATAAGTTCATGATGAAAAAAACATCGTGAACCGGAAAATATTTTGGAGGATAGAAGAATGGCTATCAAAATGAGAATCCTGTACGCTTCCGGCAAAAAGAAGATTCAGGCATTTGCAAATGAAATCAAAGCAAAGCATGACTTGGCTTTCAATGCTGTGGACGTAATCCCCCCCGCATACTCTTGCGATAAGGAGAGAATCGTAATCCTGGCAATCAGCGCAAAGGGCAATGATATCAGCGACTCAGTGATTCTGTTCTGCAAGGAGCTGACCAAGGCTCGTGCACAGAACGTCGCTCTGATGATCGACGGCGACCAGGCTGCAGCAGACAAGCTCAAGGAGATCCTGACCGAGGCTGGCACCAATGTCATTGACGAAGTGCTCTATGTCAAGGGCGGATTCCCCCTCTTTGGTTCTACGCCTAAGCCCGAAGAGAAGACCGCCGTCTTGGATTGGATCGATCGCGTAATTGCAAATCTGAAGTAATTTTTACATCAAAAACACCGTCCTTTGTGAACGCAAATCACGAAGGACGGTATTTTTTTAAAATTTCATAGTCAACTGATCGGTCTCATCGACATTGTCGAGTGCTCCGTTTTCACGAAGAATTTCAATGACCGATTTTGACAGCTTGGCGCGGATCTGCAGATCCTCGACCGAGAAGAAGGGCTCCTCGTCTCTTGCGCGGATGATACTCTCTGCTGCAGTTTCTCCAAGTCCTGGCAAGGAGGAAAACGGCATTCGGATTGCTCCGTTTTCGGGTTGGAAAACAAAGGAATGTGATTTTTCAAGATCAACCGGCAAAAAACGGATGCCTCTCGCCATTGCCTCGTTAATCAGCTGCAGCGTTGAAACACTGGCCTGCTCCTTCGGAGAGGCTTCCTTTCCTCTGCGCTGAATGTCTCGCAAAACGGCAACCACATTTCCCTTTCCGCCTCGAACAATGCTGGCATCAAAGCCGTTTGGCGCCACCGTAAACATCGTACAGTAGAAGGCAACCGGCTGATGAACCTTATACCACGCCAATCGAATCGCCGACATGACGTAAGCAGCAGCATGCGCCTTCGGGAAGAGGTATTTGATCTTCTTACAGGAAGTGATGTACCATTCCGGAACCTCGTGCTCCCGCATTGCCGCCTCCCATTCGGGTGTCAGCCCCTTTCCCTTACGAACCGCCTCCATGATTTTGAAGGACATCGCGTTGTCAAGTCCGTAACGAATCATATCCAGCATGATACCGTCACGGGTACCGATCACGCGGGAAATATCACAAATGCCTTCTTTAATCAAGTCCTGTGCGTTTCCAAGCCACACGTTGGTTCCGTGCGTCAGGCCCGAAATCTGCAACAGGTCGGCAAAGTTTCTCGGCTTTGCATCAAGCAAAACCTGCTGAATGAAGGGCGTTCCAAGCTCGGGAAGGCCGTATGTTCCGATCTTGCACCCCTCAATATCATCGGGCGTAATACCCAATGGCTCGGTGGACTCAAACAGCTCGTAAACCGAGCGGTCATTCATCGCCACGTCATTAACAGACGAATTGGTGAAGTTTTCAAGCCACTTATACTTTGTCGGAATATCGTGTCCCAGCTCATCCAGCTTCAGGATCGTATCGTGCAGATAGGAGAAGGCAAAGTGGGTGGTGATGATATCCGAATTGGGATCGTCTGCCGGATGCTGAACAGGTGTAAAATCGTACACCTCGTATTTCTGTGGCACAACGATAATTCCCCCGGGGTGCTGACCGGTCAGCTTTTTCACACCCGTGCACCCCGCCACCAGGCGGTTCATTTCAGCGCGAGGCAGACTGATGCCCTTTTCTTCAACATATTTTGCAACGTATCCAAAGGCAGTCTTATCCGCCAATGTTCCAAGCGTTCCTGCGCGGAACACGTGCCCCTCTCCAAACAACTCCTCGGTATACTTGTGGACTCTTCCCTGCACATCGCCCGAGAAGTTCAGGTCAATATCGGGAGACTTGTCACCGTAGAAGCCCAGGAAGGTTTCAAACATGATATCATGTCCGTCTGCCTTGTATTTTGTTCCGCACTTGGGGCAATTCTTGTCAGGCAAATCAAAGCCGGACCCCACCTCGCCGTTGATGAAAAACTCGTTATGCTTACATTCCGGATTCGGACAGTAATAGTGAGGCGGCAGCGGATTTACCTCCGAAATTCCAGCCATGGTCGCAACGAAGGAGGACCCTACCGAGCCTCTGGAGCCAACCTGATACCCTTGCTGCTCACTGAAATATACCAGTCTTTGCGCGATCAAATAGAGCACTGCAAAGCCGTTTTTAATAATGGAGGACAATTCTCTCTCAAGTCTTGCAGATACCAACTCGGGCAACGGATCGCCATACATTCGCTTGGCTCTCTCCCAGCACATATCCTGAAGCTCCTGCTCCGCCCCCTCCATTTCAGGGGTGTAGGAGCCCTTCGGAATGGGGCGAACCTGCTCAATGCTATCGGCAATCATATTGGTATTGGACACAACGACCTCAGACGCCTTTTCTTCTCCAAGGTAGGAGAACTCCTCCAGCATCTCCTCGGTGGTTCTCAGATAAATGCCAACGTCCTTGTCAAAATCCTTGAACTTCATACCCGCCAGCAGGATCTTTCGGAACAGCTCGTCCTCTTTATTGAGGAAATGGGCGTCGCAGGTAGCGCACACGGGCTTGTTATATTTTTCGCCCAAGGCAACCACACGGCGGTTGAGATTGCGCAGACCCTCGTCATCTGCGATCTTACCCTCTGCAATCAAAAAGCGATTATTGCAGATCGGCT
>JAZQVI010000093.1:0-2507 GCA_045631745.1 Eubacteriales bacterium | reverse complement strand
ACCCCTTGATGTTCTCATAGGTCGCGCCGTTGGTCATGCGTCGGATTCCCGAATCGGGGTATGCCATACCGCGAATGATGCGGTTGTATCGCTTCTCCAGCTCCAGGCGGCAGGAGAGGACGTCCTGAATTCCCTCGATGGGGCGTTGTGCGCCCTCGGCTCTGTGAAGAGCGCCGTGAACGGCGATCTCGTGTCCTCGGTTGAGGAAATACGCCTCCACCTGCTCCCGGGGAAGCGCGGCAGATCCGCGGCAGGCGTCGCTGTTGAAGTTGAAGGTGCCCTTCATGCCGTGTGCGGTGAGAATGTCCGAAAGCCGAAGATCCTGCGGACATCCGTCGTCATAGCTGAAGGTCAGCGCCTTGGGCTTTCCGCCGGGGAATCTTAAAAACTGATATCTCATGGTCATGTCTCCCATCGTTTGGTTTGATGTCGGCAACGTGAGGTTGCCACGCCTTATTTTACCACATTTTTCAAGCGATTTCAAGAGACTGCGCCTATTTTTTACGGTTTTGTGATGATTTTTCGGTTGCATTTGCCGCTCTGGTGTGTTATAATGGTCTAAAAAAAGATCGGAGAATCGCATGGACAGGCTGATGGACAGGGAAGCGGTGGACGCTCTCCTTTCGTGGTATCAAGTGAATAAGCGCGACCTGCCCTGGCGGCGCACCGATGATCCGTATCGCATCTGGATCTCCGAGATTATGCTCCAGCAGACCAGGGTGGAGGCGGTGAAGTCCTACTACGCCGCCTTTCTCGAGGCGTTTCCCACCGTCGAGGCGCTTGCTGACGCCGACGAGGAGCGTCTGCTCAAGCTGTGGGAGGGGCTGGGCTACTACAGTCGGGCTCGAAACCTCAGGCGTGCGGCGCGCACGGTGGTGGAGGTGTATGGCGGCAGGCTTCCCGCAGACGTGCAGAAACTGCGAGGACTCTCGGGCATCGGTGACTACACGGCGGGGGCGATCGCGTCGATTGCCTTTGGGATCCCGGCACCTGCGGTGGACGGAAACGTTCTGCGCGTGCTTTCGCGCCTGTCGGGGAGCGAGATGGATATTGCCCACCCCATGACCAAAAAGCACTTTGCCCAGGCGCTGGAAAAGGTTATCCCAAGCGACCGCGCAGGGGATTTCACCCAGGCGATGATCGAGCTTGGCGCGACCGTCTGCGTGCCCAACGGCGAGGCGCGCTGCGAGGCGTGTCCCTTGCAAGGGATCTGCGTGGCGCGGCGTGAGGGGCGCATCGACGAGCTCCCCGTGAAGTCGGCGAAAAAGCCGAGGCGCATGGAGAATCTGACCGTTCTGCTCATTCGGGACGAGGGGCGGACGGTGCTGCGAAAGCGCCCGGACAAGGGGCTTTTGGCGGGGCTTTACGAGCTTCCCAATTTCGCGGGGCACCTTTGCGAGGGGGAGATCCCTTCGGTGGTGCGCTCGCTCGGATTCGAGCCTCTTCGCGTGGAGCGGATCGAGGATTCGAGGCACATTTTCACCCACGTCGAGTGGCATATGCAGGCGTATGCGGTGCGAGTTGCCTCGGATTTTGACGAGGGGACGCTGCCGGGCGACCTCCATCTTGTGCCGAGTGAAACGCTTCGGAGAGCATACGCCGTTCCCTCGGCATTCTCGGCTTATACGAAATATTTTTAACCGAATGTTAAGAATATTTGCGAGAAGGAATTGATTTTTTGCATTTTATGTGTTACAATAGAGAGAATTCCATGGAAAGGACGTTTACCATGAAGCATATTTTCATTCTCAATCCTGCGGCGGGAAAGCAGAACGCCATGGCAGAATTGGAGGCGCAGCTGAGGCAGAAATTTGGCGGCGCAGACTACGAGATCTACCAGACCAAGGCGCCCGGAGACGCGATCTCCTACATCAAGACCTATTGCCTGTTGCACCACGAGCCCGTTCGTTTTTACGCCTGCGGCGGTGACGGAACGCTCAACGAGGTGGTCAACGGAGCGGTTGGCTTTTCGCACGCCTCGGTGGGGTGCTACCCCTGCGGCTCGGGCAACGATTTCGTTAAATACTATGGTGGCAAGGAGATTTTCCTCGATCTTGATGCCCAGCTTGAGGCGGAAGAGGAGGAGATTGACCTGATCCGCGTGGGCGATCGCTATGCCATCAACGCGACGCACTTTGGCTTTGATTCCTGCGTGGCAAACGTGATGATGAAGGTTCGCCGCAAGAAGATCATCGGCGGCAAGCGGGCATATCCCACGGGCATCGTGGTGGCGCTCATCAAGGCGATGAAGAACAAGTGCCGCATCACGGCTGACGGCGAGCTGCTCAATCCCAATGGGACGATCCTGCTTTGCACCATCGCAAACGGACAGTACGTAGGCGGTTCCTACCGCTGCGCGCCCCGCTCGGTGGACAACGACGGAAAGCTGGAGGTGTGCGTCGTCAAGCCGGTATCCCGTCTGACCTTTTTGGGACTGATGAATTACTACAAGGAGGGTACACACAAGTCGGATCGTAGCCATGTCGTTCTGTGAGCCAAGGAGTTGT
>JAZQVI010000092.1:0-8924 GCA_045631745.1 Eubacteriales bacterium | reverse complement strand
GGTGTGGGATTCGAACCCACGTGGGGTTTGAGCCCCAAACGGTTTTCAAGACCGCCTCGTTATGACCGCTTCGATAACCCTCCGTGTTTGCTATTTAATTGTGTTTTTTCTCGCCTTTAGAATTCTCGATAGAGATCATTTCAGGCAAGTATTTTACCGTCTCGAAAACGGCGTGTTTTGAACCTCTTTCGGAGGTCGCCGTCTTGCATCATCGCGCGGCAGACTGAAATTTCAAGACCGCCTCGTTATGACCGCTTCGCATACCCCACTCGGAGATCGACAAGCTTGCTTGTCAGGCGCAGAGTGTGGGTATCTTCGCCGTGAGGCGAAATAACGCTCCGAAAACATGATTCATACTGATTGCATGAAGACTTCTATATTCTATCACAAACAAAATCAAAAGTCAAGTGCTTTTGATGGGAAATGAAAAAATATGTATTTTGAGGAGAATGGTTCAGTTCAAAAACGCAAAAAATATTGAGAGTGGAAAACCAAGGCGTTATGCTGTTTATTATCGGTGGATGATGGCATAAAATGCTATAGAATGATTGGGACAGGAGTGATTTGTTTTGACTGCGTGCAAAAAGAGGTTGCTTGTTTTTTTGGCGCTGGTGGTCAGCCTTCTTCTGAGTGTGTCACTTTCGGTGATTTTGTTTAGTCGTACCAATATTTCAAATATCTTGGAGAAGAGACGTTCGATTTCCATGACCAGCGCAGAAGGGGGATGGGATTCTGCGGGGGAGGGAACTGTTTCGTTTTCTGCAGAGTCGGGAATACTCACTTTGCAATGCGAGAATCCCATCTTTGTGCGGAATGTTTTGCTTGGCGGCGTCCTTCCTCAAAATAGTGCAAGTATCACGGTTTCCTACTGTTCCTCAACGGACAAGCAAGGGGAGTGGAAGGAGCGCGCGATTCCCCTTACGGTTAAAAATGATGATCTCTATTTTGAGGTGAATGACGACGTATTCGAGATAAAAATCAGCGTTTTGCAAGAAGAACCGAAAGAGATTGTGCTCAATCCAAAAAAGCTGAATGTCAACTATCTCTTGCTCTTGCTTTCCTTTTTGTTTCCTTTTTCGTTGTTTCTTTTGATGATAGAGATCGGATGTGATCAAGCGGGGTATCGCAAAATGGTGACGTCACTCGTGAAATACCGAAGTCTTTTGGTGGATTTGGTATCCAGAGATCTCAAGACAAAGTACAGAAGATCCATCCTTGGGATCCTATGGAGTGTCTTAAATCCCTTGCTAATGATGCTGGTGCTCACGGCGATTTTTTCAAATATTTTCCGCTTTGATATTCAGGATTTCCCGGTCTATTATCTCACCGGCTATATTTTGTTCAACTTTGTTTCAGAGACGACCAACTTTTCAATGGTGTCGATCATCGGCGCAACGGGTCTCATTAAAAAGGTGTACATTCCAAAGATCCTATTCCCTCTGGAAAAATGCCTGTTTTCGTTGGTGAATTTTGCTTTTTCTCTGATTGCCGCGGTGATCGTGTTTCTGATTGTTGGGGTAACGCCCAGTCGAACGATGCTTCTGTTTTTTGTCCCCGTTTTGTATTTGCTGATTTTCAACTTTGGATTCGGATTGATTTTGGCAACGGTCAACACTTTTTTCAGAGATGTCGGCTATCTCTACAATGTGTTCGTTACGCTTTGGATGTATCTGACGCCGATCATCTATCCCATTACCGCACTGCCGGATTGGATGCGGCGGATTGTAAGAGTAAATCCCTTGTACCATTATGTGGAGTATTTCCGTGCTGTTACCCTTTATAACACCATTCCGTCTCTTGGAGATAACTTGATCTGTATTGCTTACGCGCTGATCTTTTTATTTATTGGTGTGACTGTATTCCAAAAGAAGGAGAACAAATTTATTTTTTATGTTTGACCGAGGGAGGCTATGCTTTGGAAGAAAAATATGTGATTGAGGTTATCAACGTCACGATGCGCTTCAACATGCCAAGGGAGAAGGTCGATAACGTTAAAGAGTATTTAATCAGGTTTTTGAAGCATCAGATTCATTACGAGGAATTTGTGGCGCTTTCCGACGTGTCATTCAAAATCAAGGCCGGGGAGGTAGTTGGAATTGTGGGCCTCAACGGATCTGGAAAGAGCACTCTTCTGAAGGTGATTTCCGGCATTTTGGCGCCCAGTGAGGGAAGTGTCAAGACGTGTGGCAGCATTTCCCCCATGATCGAGCTTGGCGCCGGCTTTGACATGGAATTGACTGCGCGTGAAAACGTATTTCTCAATGGCGCGGTGTTGGGGTTTTGCAGAGAGTTTCTGACAAAAAAATACGACGAAATCATGGATTTTGCGGAGCTTCGGAATTTTGAGGACGTTGCAATCAAGAATTTTTCGTCTGGAATGATCGCCAGGCTCGGATTTGCGATTGCAACCCTGGTCAAGCCGGATATCCTCATTGTGGACGAAATTTTGGCGGTTGGAGATTTTCTCTTTCGTCAGAAATGCGAGAAGAGAATTGCGGAATTGATGAGCGGAGGAACGACCGTGCTTCTCGTGTCCCATTCGCTCGATCAAATCGAGCGGCTTTGCACTCGTGTGATTTGGCTGGATCACGGTGTTGCGAAGATGGATGGGGAGACCGCCGAGGTCTGTGCGCAGTATAAATTAGCAGAAAAATAATATGGTTGGTCTCTGAAATGAGACGTGTGAGGAAATCAATGAAAAAGAAAATCAATGGAGAAAAGGCGAGGGTCAAGGCACTTGAACGCGAGCTGAAAAGAAACCGGGCGCTTTTATTTGCGATGGAAAAGCGTTACCGTCGGGCATTACGGGAGAGAGATGCACTTCTTGCACAGAAGGAGGCGCTCCAGGTGCGGTACGACGTGATTGCAAATTCGGCAACCTGGAGGATCACCTATCCCTTTCGCAGATTTTTAGATGCGGTTAAGCATCTGTTGGGGCGATTTGCTTTTTTTAGATTGGCATGGAAGGTTGCATCCTATCTCCGAAGAGACGGTCTGCGGGCAAGCATTCGCAAAATCAAATTGCGATTTATCGAGAACAAGCGTAAGAGGGGATCGGATCAGAGCAAGATTTCCAAGGAGGAGAGGGAACGGCAGGAAAAGACGACTTTTGAAAAAACGATCCGATTCAGTATTTTGGTGCCGCTCTACAATACCCCTGCTCAATTTCTCGAGGAAATGATCAATTCGGTTCTGGAGCAGACGTATCCCGTGTGGGAGCTTTGCCTGGCCGATGGGAGTGATGAGGATCATGCCGATGTGATGGAGACCGTCCGTAAAAAAGCTGCGCGCGACATGAGAATCAAGTATCGAAAGCTGGAGAAAAATTTAGGGATATCCGAAAACACAAACGCTTGCATCGAAATGGCAACGGGAGATTATTTTGCGCTGCTTGACCATGATGACGTGCTCCATCCCTCTGCATTGTTTGAGATGATGCGCGCAATCTGCGAGCGGGACGCGGATTTTGTTTACACCGATGAAATCACCTTTTCAAGAAAACGGTCGAGGGCATATTGTCCGCATTATAAGCCTGATTTTTCCCCCGATCTGCTCAGAAGCTATAATTATATCTGTCATTTTTCTTGCTTTTCCCGTGCGTTGTTTGAAAAAGTGGGTGGCTTTCGCTCGGAATTTGATGGGAGTCAGGATTACGATATGATTCTACGTCTGACCGAGCAGGCTGAATGTATTGTTCATATTCCGAAAATTCTCTATTTTTGGCGGTCGCACGAAGGCTCTGTAGCGTCCAAAATCTCAGCGAAGCCCTACACCTTGAAGGCGGCAAAAAAAGCGTTGACAGAACATCTTGCTCGCGTTCATTTGGATGGGGTGGTGTCTGATGCAAAGGTGCCGTCTACTTACCGCATCCGATATCGCTTGGAGAAGACTCCCCTGGTTTCCATTGTGATTCCCAATATGGATCATGCGCAGCTTTTAAAAAAGTGCATTGATTCAGTGAAAAATCGCACCACGTATTCAAATTATGAGATTTTGATCGTTGAAAACAACAGTAAAAAACGCAGCACCTTTGCCTATTATCGGAATGTAACAAAGCAATATTCGAACGTGCGGTTGATCAGATGGCGGGATGAATTCAACTATTCTGCAATCAATAATTTTGCTGTGAAGCAGGCGAGGGGGGAGTATTTGATTTTTCTGAACAATGACATTGAGATCCTCTCACCCGAGTGGATCGAGGAGGTGCTGATGTTTGCCCAGCGTGGGGATGTGGGAGCGGTAGGAATGATGCTGTATTACCCGGATAACACAGTTCAGCATGCGGGGGTGATTTTGGGGATTGGGGGGATTGCAGGACATTCACACAAGTATTTCAAACGCGGTGAATACGGCTATATGTCCCGTATGACCCTGGTGCAGAATTTGAGCGCGGTAACCGCCGCCGCGATGATGGTCAGAGCATCTGTCTTCCAGGAAGTAGGTGGCTTTGATACGCGTCTTCGAGTGGCGTTCAATGACGTGGATCTTTGTATGAAGATTCGCCGAGCGGGGTATCTGATTGTGTTCACTCCTTATGCAGAGGCATATCATTATGAATCCAAGAGCCGCGGAGCAGAGGATACGCCTCAAAAGAGGGCGCGTTTTCAAGGTGAGGTTGAATTGTTCCGCGAAAAATGGGGAGATGTGCTGGATGCAGGCGATCCTTATTACAATCCAAATCTGTCCTTGGCATTTGAGGATTTTCGTCTGAAATGAAAGGAAATAAAGCAAGAAGGGATCTGCCGTACAGCAGATCCCTTCTCGGTTTATTTAAAATAGTAGAAGAAGCTCCAGTCGTGTCCCTCAAACTCCTCGGGGGTCAACCATTGCTCGCTCGGCTCGTCAAATTCAAACGCGCCATCTAAATAATCGGCAACACCATAGCAGTAATAATCCTGAATATGATAGTAGGTGATGGTTAGCTTTCGATAGGGAATTAAGCCATCATCCTGCCACTGATAGGAGATAACTGTCTCGACCGTCTTCATGTCTGTGGCGTCGTATGTTTTGCCTCGATAGGAGAGCACCAGCTTCTGCTCGGGGACCACACCGATCGTGGTGATTTGAGAGAGTGCTTCGCTTTCCTCATAGCTGCCTGTGGTCGGATTCCAGAGAAAGCAGGCCTCTGTCAGGACGCCTTCGTTGTCATCTGTAATGAGTTTGATGTCACTGAATCCGTCAAAATTAAGATCCAGGATGCTCAAGCCATAGGTGTGATTGCGATCGCCAACCGAGGACTTGGTTTTAACCGTGGCTTTCCAAATTTTCTCCCCGTTTTCAAGGACGGAAATGTGTTTTTTCCTTGCGCTACCACTTACTTCATAGATGTGAGAGCCGTCCTCCACTGCATATTTTGAGCAGGAAGTAAGGAGGAGCGGGAATAACATCAAAAAGGCAAGCATGAAGGGGAGAAATCTTTTTTTCATGTGAAAAATCCTTTCAACATTAAAATGGAACGGGGAAGACGCGGTGTTCTCGCGTCTTCCCCGAAAAAACAGCTTCGTCTGTAAGCCGGGTTCTGTCTTGAACGGTCATCAATCTTCGCATCCCGTTGCCGGAATGCTTCGGGGAAGATCCCCGTGCCACCTCGGAGCATATGCCGGACAGGCACTCCGTTGAGGTGTTGCTTCGGATAGGGTTTACAGCGGACTCACGTTGCCGTGAGAACGGGTGAGCTCTTACCTCGCCTTTCCATCCTTACCGCATAAGCGGCGGTTTATTTCTGTTGCACTTTCCCGACGGTTACCCGTGGCCGACGTTATCGGTTATCCTGTCCTGTGAAGCCCGGACTTTCCTCACGGTAATACCTTGCGGCAACATACCGCGCGACCGTCCGGCGAAGCTGTGCCACTATTATACATGAAAAAGCTTAATTTGTCAAGCGTTTTCCGTGTTCTCTGTGGCATCCTCTTTGATATTTAATATTTTGCGAATGGCAGGAAAACGGAAGATCAGAATTGCTCCAACAACGGTCAAAATCGTTTCGGGAAGCATGTATCCGCCGTTGTAAACCAGGGAATAGAGAACGGGGCGATTGATCCATTCCTGCCCAAATGCGATAAACTGTGCAAAATTCGCCCACAAAATGATGCCCGCCAAAAAGTGAATCACAAAACGCATCGTGCAGACTGCTGCAATTCCTGCAATCATGCCCCATGCACCTTTTTTTCTGAAGAGCCCTGCCAACCCGAGAACGGTGAAAGCAAGGAGATAATCCAAAAGAAGGGAGCCGATGAGCATGATCGGAGTCAGTCCCCAAGCGAATACACCGCCCTGCAGAATCTGAAACCAGGAAAAACAGAAGGCGCCGCCAAGTCCCCAGCCGATCCCGTGCTTGATGGAAATGATGCAGATGGGGAGCATGGAAAAGAGGGTGACCGAGCCGCCGAAGGGGAAGAGGGGCGCGAGAAAGGGCTCCAGGAGAAGCTTGCTCGCGAGGCTGAGTACGACTGCGAGGGCGACCATGATCGCTGACTCGCAAAGGATGTGGATGCGTTGACTTGTTTGTTTCATTTTTGAAACCTCCTAAAAAAATTTAACCGCACGAAATCTCCGTGCGGTTAAGAATTCAGGAGCAGCAATGCCACACCCAAAGAACACAATCTTCCTACGCCGGTATTATCCGTATCAGGTTTAAGGGTTCGGCAAACGCCATCTCAGCCTCCCGACAAGCGGTCAGCACCCCCGATTTATGCGGTTATAAAGTTGTTCCTGTTTGGAACAGGGATATTATAGCACAGGTTGGTTGGTTTGTCAATGGAATTTTTCAAAAATTCAAACCCATCAGAAATCGGTGTTTGCACCAATCTTTTTAATATCCGAAACGGTTGCCAGTATTTTTTCGTTGACGGTCATGTCCTCAAAAAGCTTTTCACACTCCTCCATGAAAAGCTCCTGTACAAGACCGGAGGTAAAGTTCTTGAACCATGCCTCATTTGCAGGGATGTCATAGGCCTTGGAGGTGGGATTATACTTCATGATGATATGATAGCCTGCAGCGTCGGAAAGAATCTCCGTGATCTCACCTGCCTGCATCCCCTCAAAATCCTCGATAATATCCGAGAAATAAGCCACGTCGCTTCCCATCGCCTCATAATTCAGCGTGTTTTGGAGGTAATATCCGTCGGTGTAGATCTCGGAACCGCCGTCTTCATTGTGCTCGGCGATTGCTGCTTCAAACTCCGCCACGGTACAGCCCGCGAGAGAAGCAAACAGCTCCTGTCCCTTTTTCTTTTCTGCAGCAATTTCCTCTTCGGTCATACTCACGGTTTTTGCTTCCCCGTTTTGATCCAGCTCACAGCTGGGGATTCCGTTCACCTTATCGTAGGCGATATATTTCTGATCGGTCTCTGTCGTGTAGTATACATCATCTCCGTTGACATCGGTGATGGGGAGGTTGTTTTCATCACGTCCTATATAGCCGTTCTTCGTGTCGTATGCGATTTCACCCGTTGTAGTGTCCTTTACATAATAGATGGTGTCGCCGTTAGCATCTGTTTTGTAAACATATTTGAAATAGGGGAAGAAGATTTGCTTGAAGCGTACATAGTTCTCATTCAGATACTCATCCTTGACAGTGTCTCCCAAAAGGGATCCTTCCGAGCCGAACAAGTCGTTTTTTACCGCGCTGACCTTCAGTTCCATGAGATACATCTCGCGGAGGAGCTTGTAGTTGACACCATAGAGGGAAAGCTCTGCATTAAATTTGGTTTTGGAGCCGTCATATGTCTCCAAAATTTCCTTCAGATCGGCGTCCACCTGGTCGGTCTGTTCCTTGGAAAGGCTCAGCCCCTTGCTTTCAAAAAGCCACAGAACTGCGGTGTAGGTCTTGCAGTTTTCCAGTGTCAGATCTGCATAATATTCTCCAAGCGTTTGAAAATCGCTTCCGTTGAACTTATCCTTTTGATCAAAGAAGGAGTCCTCAATGGAAGCAACGCCGTTTTGTGTATAGCTTTCGGAAGCCAAAACACCTTTCCAGCGGCTCAGGAGAAAATCATAGTAGTTGACGGAAAAGCTGACCTTGTATCCGTCTTTGTTGAGCGTGATGAGCGCCTTTCCCTTGCCTGAGCAGGAAGAGAAGCAAAGCAGCAGCATCACCGAAGCCAGCAGTAGAGTAATGCTTCTTACGAAAATGGAAATCGGTCTTTTTTTCATGTTGAGATCCTTTCTTTTCTTTAAGTTGCGGGGCCTGTTTCTGTTTGTTGGTAAAGGGATAGGCAGGCTTGTGTGCGTTCCAACGCCTGCTCGCGTTTTTGGAGACGCAGACAGAGATGACAGTCGCCCGACATGATGATGCGAAGCTGACCCTTCAAAATGTCTGCCACATCCGACCAGCGGTCGATATCCACCTGTTGCGGATAGATATGAACCTCGTTTCCGTTTTGTCGAATCGAGGTGATTCCGCAGGCAACTGCGGTGGAATGGATCAGGGAGATTCGAAGCAGATTTCGTGTCTCGGTCGGCGGATTGCCAAAACGGTCTACCAGTTCGTCCGTGACGTCCATCAAATCCTCCTCATTTGCAATCAGAGCAATCTTTTTATAGAGTGCCATGCGTTGCGCGGGGAAGGGAACGTAGCGCTCGGGAATAAAGGCATCAAAATCCATGGAGACTGTACATTCGATCTCGGGCTTTTCCGCCTCTCCCTTTTCCTCGAGTACGGCGCGGTTGAGAAGCTTGATATAGAGATCGTAGCCAACGGCATCGAGATGTCCGTGTTGCTCCGATCCAAGGAGATTTCCCGTTCCTCGGATCTCCATATCGCGCAAAGCGATCTTAAATCCTGCTCCGAATTCAGCGTACTCGCGAACTGCCTCCAGTCGCTTTTGTGCGACCTCCGGGAGTGCCTTGTATGCGGGGTAGGTGAAATATGCATATGCGCGTCGAGCCGAGCGTCCCACCCGTCCGCGGATCTGATGAAGCTG
>JAZQVI010000091.1:0-22617 GCA_045631745.1 Eubacteriales bacterium | reverse complement strand
TATATGTTCTCCGATGACTTATTAATTGGATAAGATAAAATATTCAATGATCTTTAGACTATCTTAATTATAACAAATAAAACTTGAAAAAACAACAACACAAATAAAAAAGGTGTTGATTTTGATAATATAAAATAATAGCCAGGAAGAAGGCTTTTTCTTTGTCGTCAGCAGGTCAGTATTTGGTTTTCGATAGTTCGGATCTGTCCATTGAAACGATGAGCTATTTTGTATTTACGTTTTGCATTGCTTTTGAATCGATGTGGTAGTTCAAATCTGTCCAAAATGCCGTTGCATCTATGGCTTTGTAAATAATTTTTGAACTCAGAGTATTTTGGAGAAGCTCCGCAACCTGTGTGGCGGTTCGAATCTGTTCACGGTTTTGCTTCTGTGGGGAATCTATATCAAAAAATGCATTTCGCTGGTTCGAATCCAGCTATCCCAGCCATGATGAGTGTCTGATTTAGATGCAGGCACGAAAAAACGAGAAAAGCGGAGATTTCGAGAGATTTCTCCGCTTTTTTCGACTCTAAAGTTTTTCAGAATTTTGTAGATGCATTTCGGGCATTTCGGGTCTGTAGACAGATTCGAACCGGCGAAATGCATTTTTTGATATAGATTCCCCACAGAAGCAAAACCGTGGACAGATTCGAACCGCCACACAGTTTGCGGAGAGTTTCCAAAAGCCTACCAGTTCAAAATTTATTTACAAAATCGTAGATGCAAAGAAGTTTTGGACAGATTTGAACTGACGAAATCTTTACTCACTTCAAATTCGAGTTTTGCTCAAAAAATGCGTTATTGTTTTCGTAACATTTCTTTGATATAATAAAGTCACCGAACCGGAACGGAATAAGTACGTAAAGGAAAATACTATTATGAAATCTATAGGCGAAAAGATAAAAGAATACAGACAGAAAAATCATATGACGCAAGAGCAGCTTGCCTCTTGTTTGAATGTCACCTTCCAAACCGTTTCGAAATGGGAAACGGGCGTTTCAAGTCCCGATTTATCCTTGATCATACCTATTACAAAACTATTTCACATTTCTGCCGATGAATTGCTGGGTATCAATGATGTCGAATCCGATAAGAGATATGACGAACTCAAGCAAGCCTATGATCACACCTTTAAGACAGAGGATTTTGCCGAACGTCAGAGAATATGTGAGATTGCAGTGTCAGAATATCCCGGAGATATGAAATGGTTGATCAATCTCGCTTGGGTGGTATCGAACCGTTCCTTTGAATACGACGACAATAATAGATATATCGCAGAACAAGAGAAAGCAATCAAACTGTTCGATGCAGTCGTAAAAAACTGTAAGGATGATATTATCAGAGGAAATGCTATTGAAGGTATCACACAGCTCCTTGGCTGGAGAGGTCGAAAGGAGGAGGCACGAAAATATGCGGAAATGATTCCAGAGCGAACAATGATTTCGCGCGACGCAGTTTTGGAAAATATTTTAGATGGCGACGAATTGATTCAGTTCAAGCAAAAAAGAATTATGCGTCACATTGAGGGGGTGCTTTGGGATCTATCTTTAATGCCCACTGTTTATACAGACATTATGCGCGATATCGTTCACTTGATGTTTCCCGATGGAAATTACATTGAGTTTAATCATAACCTCTACTATGCCGTACGCAAACAAATCAACCATATGCTGAAGCATAACCCAAATGCCTCGGCAGAAAAAATATGCGAATTGCTTGCGGAAATGAAGTCATATGCAAAAGCGTATGATGATATTGTTTTCTCAAAGCCCGGCGTTTACAAATACTCGGCACCTTGGTTCGACCACATTGAAGAAGATACGCGCGAATGGCTTGGCAATGAGGGTGAACCAATGACACAGGATTTCTATAAATACCTCGAAGAATCACAATTTGATGCTCTGCGTAATTCTGAATTATTTGTTTCACTAAAAAAATAATTACATAGACATCGTTTGCAAGCATGGCGTTGCGCCCCGGAAGATAGCGGTCAAGTGCAACTCCCATCATCACCAAGGGGGTAGTCTACCCTCTGCAAAATCAGCGTGCATCTAAATCGGCCACACACGGTTTTGCATCTAAATCGGACACACATCACACGCAAAGGACACCTTCGGGTGTCCTTTTTGCGTGGCTGGGGTAGCAGCGGCTTTGCTTGCCCGTGTAAATTACCTCCAAGGATTTGTTGATTTTGCGAAACTTTGATTGACAAACCCTGCGCGAGGCAGTATAATAAGAAGGAATACACGTGCCGAGAGACGGCAGGAGGAAATACATGAAAAAAAGCATTCTCAGAAAATACGCGAGACTGATCGCCGCAAACGGCGGAAACGTGCAAAAGGGGCAGGACGTTATGATCTATGCGTCGGTTGAACAGCCCGAATTTGCAAAAATGGTTGCAGAGGAGTGCTATCGCCTCGGCGCGCGCCGCGTTTGGATGGAGTGGGAGTATCAGCCCATGACCAAGCTCAACATGAAGGCTTGCACCTTGACAACCCTTTCCAAGGTTGAGGCTTTTGAGGAGGCAAAGCTGCAATATCGCGTGGACAAGCTCCCCGTGATGATTTACCTGGAATCGGACGATCCCGACGGACTCAAGGGTGTCAACCAGGTCAAGAGCTCCAAGGCAGCCCAAGCGCGCTACAAGGTCATCAAGCCCTACCGCGATCAGATGGAAAACAAATACCAGTGGTGCATCGCAGGCGTTCCGGGGGCTGCATGGGCAAAGAAGGTATTCCCGGGTGAGAGCCGCAGCCGCGCCATGGAAAAGCTGTGGGAGAAGATTCTTATCACCGCTCGCGTGACCGAGGACGGCGATCCCGTTGCGGCGTGGGATGCGCACAACCGCGACTTGTCCGACCGCTGCAAGTACCTCAATGATCTCGGAATTGAGACGCTGGAGTATCGCTCCTCCAACGGAACCGACCTGCGCGTTGGTATGATCGAGGATGCGGTCTTCATGGGTGGCTCCGAGGCAGCTCTTGGATCCGGAATCGTCTTCAATCCCAACATTCCCACCGAGGAGGTCTTTATCTCTCCTAAGAAGGGCAAGGCGGACGGAATCGTGTATTCCTCCAAGCCCCTGTCCTATCGCGGCGAATTGATCGAGAATTTCTCCATCCGTTTTGAGAATGGCAAGGCAGTCGAGGTCAAGGCAGAGAGAAATGAGGATCTGCTCCGCGAAATGATCTCTATGGACGAGGGCGCGGGTTACCTTGGCGAGTGCGCGTTGGTGCCCTTTGAAAGCCCTGTCAATGAGGCCGGTGTTCTGTTTTACAGCACCCTGTATGATGAAAACGCGGTCTGCCACCTCGCACTTGGATACGGATTCTCCAACACCATCCGCGATTATGATCAGTACACCCTTGAGCAGTGCCACGAGAAGGGCATCAACGATTCCATGATCCACGTGGATTTCATGATCGGAACGAGAGATCTTTCCATCGTGGGCATCACGCGCGACGGACGCCGTGTTCCGATTTTTGAGGGCGGCACCTGGGCGTTCTGATAGGGGATAGGCATGAATGTAACAGAGCGTTTTTTGAAATACGTCTCCTTTGATACCCAATCGGACGAGCATTCCGACACCGTTCCCAGCACCGAGCGGCAAAAGCTGCTTGGCTCGGCGCTCGCACAGGAGATGCAGGCGATGGGACTTTGTGACGTGAGCATGGACGAAAACGGCTACGTGTTCGGTTTTTTGCCCGCCACCGCAGGGCAGGAGGATCGCCCGGTGTTGGGCTTTATTGCTCACATGGACACCTCTCCCGATGCGTCGGGGGAGAATGTGAAGCCGCAGATCGTGCTCTACGAGGGCGGGGACATTCCCCTGAAGAATGGGGACGTGATCTCTCTTGAGGCGTTTCCGTTCCTTGAAAAATATGTCGGTCAGGAGATCATCGTTACCGACGGCACCACCCTGCTGGGGGCTGACGATAAGGCGGGAATTGCCGAGATCTTGTCGGCGTGTGCCTATCTTTTGGAGCATCCCGAGATCCCGCACGGTAGGATCGCCATTGGCTTTACTCCCGACGAGGAGATCGGATGCGGAAGCGATCATTTTGATGTCTCCCGATTCGGTGCGCAGTTTGCCTACACGGTGGACGGCGGGGAGATCGGGGAGATCGAATATGAGAATTTTAACGCCGCATCTGCGAAATTAACGGTACACGGGGTCAATATTCACCCCGGAAGTGCGAAAAATCGCATGAAGAATGCCATCCTGATGGCAAATGAATGGCTCTCACGTCTTCCCGCGGCAGAGACGCCCTCTCACACCGAGGGATACGAAGGATTTTACCACGTGCACGACATGGAGGGCTGTGAGACGCAGGCGACCGTTTCCATGCTGATTCGCGACCACGATCGCAGGTTATTTGAAGGACGTAAGCGCTTTTTGGAGGAGCTGACTGCCTTTGAAAACAGCGTTTGGGGGGATGGAAGCTTCGAGCTTTCCATCAAGGACAGCTACTACAACATGAAGGAGCAGATCCTGCCTCACATGGAACTGATCGAGAACGCCAAGGCGGCAATGGCAGCGGCAGGAGTTGATCCCGTAGTGGTGCCCATTCGCGGCGGAACCGACGGTGCGCGGCTTTCCTACATGGGGTTGCCCTGTCCCAATCTTTCGACCGGTGGTGCGAATTTCCACGGCGTACATGAATTGATTCCCGTGCCCTCGCTTGAAAAAATGGTCGAGGTACTGGTCAATCTGATGAAGGTATAAAAAATAAGCGGATTTGCTTGCCTCCTTGGAGGCTTGCAAATCCGCTTGTTTGTTATTTTTTCAGTCTGAGCCTGTACCGGTCGCGCAGGCGGACAAGATATAGGGTGATGACCTTGGAAAGGGCGTAATCGTACACGACGAAGGTGACGACCGCCAGCACGTAGCTCCCAATCAGCATCCAAGAGAGGGAAAAGAGCAATTCCTCGGGGAAAAAGATGCACATGGTGAGCAAAAACAGTCCTCCCATGGCGTGGAAGATCAAAAGCTTGAGGATCCAACAGGGAATGCGGTTCATCCGCTCCAGCTTTTCCTTGAGGATGGGATAGCATCCGATGAAGAGAAAGAAGACCGCGGGAGATTTTTGCGGCAGGAGGAGAAGCCCGAGAAAGCTGGTTACTCCCCACACCATCCAAGGGTACGCGCCCCCCATCTCGATGACGGCGTAGATGCAAAGGAATGCCGCCAAGGCTGCAGTGGTCAGATCCAGCGTCTGAAAGACCGACCCGATCGCCAAAACCACGACACCAAGTGCAGATAGCATCGCAGAGAGGGTAAGAAGCTTGGTTTGATCATTCTTTTTTGCGGCCATATCCACCTCTTAGCAGCAGGCGATAAGATCTCCGCCCATGCACTCACAGCAGCAATCGGCACAAACGAGGGTGCTGCAGCAATCGCAGGAATCGCAGAAGGTGGAGGAGTGTTGAACCGTGCGGTAGCCGCCCCCGTATTGCGAGGTCTGATGATAGAGCTGCTCCTTTGCACTGCGGTATTCGGCGTTGTTCGGATCCATGTTGCAGGCGCGGTCAAACATTCTCTGCGCGTCAACGTAGAAGCCCTTTTTCAGCATCACGCAGCCCATGAGAAAGTGCCACTCGGCGTTGCGGGAGGCCTCGGGAACGGCATAGAGACGGTGCTCCGCCTCGCGGATCTCTCCGCGGTTAATGAGCGTTCGGATTGCGCCGAAGGCAGAGGAGGAGCCGTACTGCGCGCCGCTGCTTTGCGAGCCACCCTCGTTGCCCGACTGCTTGCGGAGCTTTTGAATCTCCTCGTACGCCGCGTTGATCTCCTTCATCTTTTCCTCAGCGAGGTCGGAGAGATCGCTGTCGCGGTATTTGTCGGGGTGATATTTTCTGGCAAGCTCGCGGTATGCTTGCTTGATCTCGTCGTCGGTTGCGTTGGGGGAAACGCCCAACACCTTGTAGGGATTATTCATTTATATTCTCCTTTTCGGTCTTTTGCTCTTTTTGAAGAAAACTGTGGGTCAGAACGCGCTCGGCAGCCATCGGAAGGCCAAGATAGAGGATGTTGGAGAGAATCTCTCCAAGCTCGGGGCAGGGGGATTCTCCCATGAGCAGATATGCACGCTCAGCCTCGCACAGGATGGCCTTGAGGGCGACACGGAGCGTTTCGGCGTCCGCTTCTGTGGGGGGATCTCCAACCAGACGGGTATAGGGGTTGAATCGCTTTCTCTTGCGGTCGTCCGCCAAATCGTCGGCGGCATCCACAAGGTAGATCCATCTGCCAAGCGTCTGTCCGATCTCGGCGGCAAGACGTGCGCTCGATCCCTCCAGGCCCTCGGAACAGACGTCTCGCATCAGCTCTCCGAAGATGGAGGCGGGGACGTCGGCGCTGGGCTCTGTCTCACTGATCTCGTATCGGTGCAGCTCCTCCAGCCGATCGGCAATTCTTCGATCCAGCTCGGGGTGCCTTTTTTGGGCTTTCCTGTACGCGGTTGAGAGGAAGGGGAGCAAGACGGCGGCTCGGAGTTTTTTGAACCCGCGCTCGTCCATGCGGTCGTCTCTGCATTTTTGATAGGCAAGCAGTGCGGAGGCGTCGGCGCAATAGTCAAGCTCCTTCGAATTTACCACGCATTTTCTGCGGCGGAAGGGGTGGGGAAGACAGCGGATCTTTTGGATCTTTGGTGTCTCGTTTGCAAGGTAGCACCGCACGGCAGCCAAAAAGACGAAGTCATAGCTGAGCGTCAGGCGGGAGCACTGTCCCGTGCATTTGCCCATGGCGCGGCAAAGTCCGCAATAGTATGCGCGGTAACATTCGTAGTCCCGCATCCGCAATTCGGGGTTGTGCGGTCTGACATATCCAAACACGTGCGATCCTCCTTTTTGAAGTCATTCTCATATATCATACCTCATTTTGGTGTAAATTGCAAGATGTTTTTGTGAACGAATGGGAAAAATGCAAAAAAGTTTGAAATCCCTGCCTCAAATCTACTTCTTGATGCAAATTGTCGCAAAGAAAATCTTGCTGGAAAAATAAGGACAAATTCTTTGTTTTTTCTTGCATTTTGCGATAAAAAACTTGAAAAATGCGTATTTTTTTGATAATTTCACTTGATTATATTGCGCGGATATGATACAATATAACAGAATGATTATGTTTGGACGGACAAGTTGTGTCCGCTCTGAGGATGGAGGAAACGATGCTTCAGATTCAATCACTTTTTGCTTTGTCACAAGCGCCCCTTTTCAGCGGGAATTTTCTGCTCCTGCTCGGGATTGCGCTCTCTGCGTGCGTGCTGGGCGTTCAGGTCGCCTGCATCATTGTCCTGGCAAAAAAATTAAGATTTGCAAAAAGAGAGAGCGAGAGAATGGAGGGGCAGGACAACTACGATTCCTACTCGCATTACGGAATCGCTGCGATCGGCGCATCCTTCTTTCCGATGTCTGTTGAGGGCGCGCTTACCATCGCGGTTGCGCTGAATGCAGTGGCGGCGTTGGTTCTGGTCATTTTGGCGATTTCCGTTCGTTCGAACGGTTATGAATATGCGACCGTGAAGGATCTGACGGCAAAGAAGAAGCGCGAGCGCGTGGTGCCTCGGTACACGGCTGAGAAATTGCCTGAATACGAGGAGCCCTCTCATGCAGAGGAATTTGCCGAGCAGGATGTCGCGGCGGAAGAGATCCTTGAGCCCCTCGAGGAGGAGCCTGCCGAGCCGCAGGAGCTTGCGGTTGCGGCGTTTGCGGACATTGCGCCTGAGGCACCTGCAACAACGACCACGACTGTGACGACGGTTGAGGAGTTCAGAGACGGACAGAATCCCGTTCGCGTTGTGAAGATTGAAAAGGAATTCACCGAGACCATTCGCGAGACCATTCCCGGAACGGCAGCACCTGCCGAGTCCGACGATCAGACCGAGCGTCTGATTGAGAAGATTGACCGCCTGATCGAGAAGCTGGAGGGTGGCGGCGACGAGCAAAGAGCGCACCTTGAAAACGGCATCATTTTGGCATCGGACGAGCCTGTTCCCACAGACGAGGACGATGAGGGTGACGAGGATGAGGATTTCGCGGACGACGTTTTGGTCGGTGACGACAATGGCGAGGAGGACGAGTCGAGCGACGAGGTAGACGATCGCGAGTATTTCACAGGAAACGAGCGTATCATCGGATTTGACGAGGAGACCGGTTACTATATTGTGGCGCACTATCGCAAGAGCTTTGAGGCAAAGCTGATTCAGGCGCGCCCCAACATCAAGCAATACTACAGCGAGCTGAAGAATGCGCTTCTGTCCTACAAGGGCACGAAGTCCCGCATCAGCTGGACGGCTGACAGCTTCCACAACGGCCGCACCCAGATCGCAAAGATCAACGTCAAGTCGAGAATCTTGGAGCTCTACCTTGCCCTGGATCCCGCGAGCCTTGAGGGAACGGTGTACAGAGGTCAGGATGTCAGCCATTTGAAGAAATATGCAGACACTCCCTTCCGCTACAAGCTTCGCACGCCCCGCAAGTTCAAGTGGGCGATGGAGCTGGTCTCTCGCGTTTGCGAGGAGCAGGGGCTCTCTCCCATTGATATCGAGCGTGTGGATTATGAGGCGATGTATCCCTTTGAAGATACCGACAGTCTGGTCTCTCGCGGACTTATCAAGGAATACATCCGCGAGGAGAAGCCTGCGAGCACCTTTGAATTGGATGAGTCGCACGTTCCCAATCTTTCGGATTTGGACGACAGCGTGATCCCCGCCAATGCAAACATCTCCTGGGAGTTTGACAACGAGGTGATGGCAGAGAAGGAGCCCGAGCCTGTCGAGGCGGAGGCGGACGAGCCTGCACAGGAGGCGTCGACGCCGACCGAGCAGCCCACAGCACAGTCTACTCCCACGGTGGTGCGTGAGACCACCAGAACCACGCAGGTTCGCTATACCGAGCAGTATTTTGGAGAATCGGGCGAGCCCACCACGACCTACAAGGAATATCTCTCGGAGGACGGTCCCTTTAAGGTGGACTTCTTCGAGTCGGAGGACAAGAAGGAGGAGACCGAGGCTGCTTTTGCTGCGGAGGAGGCTGTTGCGGATGACGTAGCGGAGGCAACCGAAGAGGAGGTTTATGAGAATTCTGATGAAGATTCGTATGAGGATTCTTATGAAGATTCCTACGAGGATTCCTATGAGGACTCCGAGGAGATGATCGAGGATGCCGATGAAGCTCCGTGGGAATCGGAGGAGGACACCCTGGATTGGAGCGTGCCGGCAGGCATCTCCGAGCAGGAGACGGTTGTGATCGATTCTGTTGATCCCGATGATGGGGACGAATACCTCTCCGAGGACGTGTATGACGAGACCTACGGTTCGGAGGAGGACACCTATTCGGAGGATTACGATCAAGCCGAGAATGCGGTTTTTGAGGAGCAGGCTGAAGAAGCGGAAGTTTCCTCTGTTCAGGCTCCGAAGATGAATCCCGAGGTTGCCCTGGTTGACGTCAGCCTTCTTGACGCGCATTTTGAAGAAGGTGCGGTGATCGACCTGCAGGCGCTCAAGGACAAGGGCTTGGTTTTGGAGTCTGCAAAGATGCTCAGAATCTGCAAGACTGGCCCCGAGGAGCTGACCAAGAGCTTTACCGTGATTGCCGATAACCTGTCGGTGGATGCGATCTTTGCGATCCATCGCGCGAACGGCAACATTCAAAAAATCAACAAATCGAACTGAGGAGGGAGAGACCGATGTCCATGTTAAAAAATAAAAAGCTTGGCCTGTGGCTGACGCTTGCCGTTGCCGTCTCTCTCGCTCTTTTGACCATCCTTTCGGTTGTGGCACAGAATGACGAGATTCTGGACACCTATTACAAGGTAGACGTCAGCGTCAACGACGAGACCTACGGTACCGTTGAGATCACCGGAGGCGCTGTGGATGAGAACGGAAATTACCGATACGGAACCGACGTTATCCTGAAGGCAATCCCCGCGAACAACGGTTACGTCTTCAAGAGATGGGAGGGATCAACGGTATCCACCTCGAATCCCCTCAGCATTACCGTCATGGGGAATTGCTCCTACAAGGCGGTCTTTGAGCCGATGTCCTACAAGATTACCTACGGAAACAGTGATAATCTGCAGTATGCGCCCGGGACCGTGATCCCCGACACACACGTTCACGGAACTCCCACAAAGCTTCCGATCCCGCTTGATACCGCCGGTTACACCTTTGCAGGATGGGTGCCGGAGAGTGCGGGAAAGACCTTTGCCGAGGATTTTGTGTACAACAAGGGAGATTCGCTGGGCGCGAACGATTACACGGCCGATATTACGTTGTACCCTCGTTTTGTCGAAAATATGTACAACGTGACCTGCTATGACGTGATTGAAAACAAAAACGGAGACGTGCTGGGAACGACCGTCAAGGAGTATAAGTATAAGTCGAGCGAGATTCCGGTCGACTTTTGGGGAGCTAAGCACTACGAGGGCTACTCATACACCTCCTATATTAACCTTTCCGAGCCGGTTCGTGTGAATACGCTCTACAACAAGGTTTACCGCATCTATACGGCGAACACCTATACCGTTACGCTGGACAAAAATGCGGCGAGTGCCGTGGACGGGGACACTTCTGTTGCCGTCGTCTACAATCAGCCCTTCCCGGAGATTGACAATCCTCCGACGCGTGAGGGATATACTCTGATGGGTTATTTCTTGGATTCGAACGGCAACGGCACGTGCGATTTCCTCCGTGGCGAGAAGATGTACTGCCTGTATAACCGTCAAACCAACACCTGGTCCTATGAGACGTGGGATATTGCAGCAGATGCGAAGCTCACGGCACTGTGGGAAAAGAATGATTATAAGCTGGGCTTTTCGGAGCATCTTGTGCAGAATTTCTCGGAGATCACCATTCAGGCAAAGCATCTGGTGGATGAAAATAATCAGCCCATTTTCTACAACTACCAAACCGACATTATCCCCTACAACACCGAGCTGATTATCAAGGTGAAGGTGCAGGACGGATCCAAGCTGGTCAAGTGGTTGATTGGCGGAGAGGAGACTTCTCTCAGACATTCCGACAGCGTGACCTTGCATTTCACCATCCTGGGAGACACCGTCATTGACGGACTGGTGCTGGAGGAGATCGAGGAGCCCGCGTTCCGGGTGGACTATTTTAACGAGCTGTTTGTTTGCGAGGGCGGTGCGATCCCCGCAGGGGTCTATCGGCTGGAGGATGCAAATCAAGGATTGCTCCTGAAGTTTAGCGTGGATGCAAACGGAACGGTCACCTATGCCTTCGGTGAATCCCTTTCGATTTCGGAGCTTTTGGGAACGACGGTTTCCATGATCTGCTGTGGCGACGGCGAGACGGAGTCGGACAGCGATCCCAAGGTTCTTGTGCTGGCGGCACGTCCCGGAGCAATCGAGCTTGACTCCAACAGCTATCCGAGTAACAAGGCTCCGACAACCATTGAAATCGTTTTCCCTGACGGAACCGATTGGAGCAAATGGGAATTTGCTTGCTCTGCCGACAAAAACAATTTGGTTTGGCAGGATTCCTATGAATTCACGGGGCTGAAGAACGGAACCCCCTACTACGTCTACGTACGTGTTGCCGCGACAGAGACTGCGCCGCACGGAGAAAAGACGCAGGTCGGAGAACCGATCAATACCGAACACAACAACTACGTGCAGGCGCAGATCGATGAGATCATTGACCGCAAGAACGAGGGAATCGTTGGAGAGAACGTTGAGGCGTTGGTATCTGGTGCGATCAAGACCTTGCGTGAATTGCAGGCATCTGCGACCTTCTACGATGACGTCAATGCAATCGTTCGACAGGTTCTGGACGGTCTTGATCATGCGCGTGTGCAGGATCAGGCAGTTGCCGACCTGAAGGCGAGATACGACGAGCTGATCGCTTCCGGAAAATATTCCGAGAGCTTGGGAATTCCTGCGCTGACGACGCTGTATGACGGCGCAAGAGTGTCTATCCGTGAGGCGACCACCGCTTCGCAGGTTGAGACGATCCGAAACGACACCCTCAAAGGCTTTGATATGGTTCCCATTTCCTATCTCTTCGTAAACGAGGATATGAGGCTCTACGCCGAGAAGGGAATGGACAAGGAGTACAGACTGGCGATGTCCCGTATCGTTGATCTCGCGTCGATCAGCGCAAAGATCCAGCGTGCGGTCAATCGCGGTACCATCGTGCCTGTCGGCTTGTCGATGACTTATTCCGAGCTTCAAAATGCGCTCAAGACGATGGACGTTCTGGGATACTATCAGTTGCGTCTGTCCTACAAGTCGGACGCCGCGATCCGCACTCCGGCAGAGGGGCCCTATCAGATGCGCCTGCTGCTCCCCGAGGATCTGCGCGATGACAGCGGATTTATGGTGGCGTATTATAACTCCGTTACCGAGGAAATGACTGTTCTTGAAACGGTCAGAGAAGGAAACTACCTGATCTTTACGGCTCCGCAGTCGGTTGAGGACTTTGTGATCCTGGGCGATCACGCAGTCAATATCATTCCCGTGTTTGCCGCACTTGCGGTTGTCTTCCTGGCGCAGATCGTGGCACTTGCCGTGATCTCGAAATCCAGACGCCGCGTCAGAAGAAATGCGCGTCTGAACGGATTTGCGCTGCCTGCCGTTGTAATGACCATTCGATTCTTCCCCGCACCGCTGGCACAGGCAACTGTGATTTTGGCAGGTCTTGTGATCTTGATGCAGATCATTCTGACGGTTTTGATTATCAAGCTTGATCTGATCCCCCGCGGAAGACGGATTCGCTACGTGGAGAACACCGACCGCGTTGATGTGCCCGAGACGGAGGCGGCTGTGGCTGCGGACGTTGAGGACGAGGCTCCTTTTGCGGATACAGAAGAATTTGCAGACGATTCTTACGAGATCGAAACCGAAACCGAAGTGCCCGCGCCCTCCGAGGAGGAGACGGTAGAGGCTGCGGTGGACGGCGCGGATTTTGCAGAGGAATCGGATCTGCCCAACTACTCCTTGCCAACGGATTGGTTTGAGGATGAGGACGAGACTGTGGCGGATGAGGAGATCAGCGGCTACAGTATGCAGTATGACGAGGACACCAACGGATACAGTCTGGAGTATGACAACGAGGAGGTTGCGTACACCGATGCGGAATTTGATGGCGTGGGTGAAGGCTTTGTCGAGTACGAGGATGCCACGACCTACGAATACGCAGAGGATTTTGAGGCGACCGAGGACGATGCAGAAGGGTACGAGGAAGCATACGACGAGGCGTACGAGGAGCAGCTCGACTACGGCTACGATCAGACCTATGGCGAGGACGACACCCAGGTGGTTTACGACTACGTGAGCGCAGAGGACGTCGTTCGCGATGAAGATTACCTTCCCGAGGATGGCATGGAAGAGGATTTGCCCGAGGACGAATTCTTTGAGATGTGATTCGCACAATGGCTGCCGCAACACTGTTGCGGCAGCCGAACGCGTTCTTTTTGCGCTGTGCGGTACGCGATTTTTGGCGTTTTTTGATTATTGTATTGACAAACCCCTAAAAAAATAGTAATATAATAGTAGTAACGCTTTTTAGAAAGCAAGAAATGGAGATGTCATGGGAATCACGGACACAACCTACAAAAAAATAAAGGGAGCCGCTCAGCAGGTCAGGGCAAAGGCTGCAGGAAAGGAAACGGAGATCTCCGATCTTTTTACAGCAGCAGAGCGCCTTTTGTGTCATACCGTTGCGCACAATTTGCTGGTTGTCAAGGGAAAGAAATCTCCCAATGCCATTGTGCGCCGTGTTGCGGGTAAACCGTTGCACGTGGGTGGAATCGCGGTTCGTTGGAACCTCATGACCGGTCTTGCCGGTGCGATTACCTCTTTGATGGAGGCGTCTGATGCACCGACGGTCGAGGAGCCTGTGGCAGAGGAAGTTGTTGAGGAGCTTGTTGAGGAGCCTGTAGAGGAACTCGTTGAGGAGCTCGTCCTTGACGAAGAGCCCATCGCCGAGCCCGAGATCGTGGAGGAGCCTGTTGTGGAGACCTTTGCAGAGGTTGCTCCCGAGGCTGTTGTTGAAGCAGAGGATGAGGACGAGGATGAGTCCTTTGACGGCATCGACACCGCGGGACTGGAGTTCATTGATGTTGCGGCAGAGCCCGACCGTTACCGCGAGATGCTGGAGATGGAGGCGAGAGGTGAGGTTCGTTTGGTGAGCCGCTACCGCCGCAGCAGCCGTTCCCGCATGATTCAGTCCAGAGAGCCTGTTCAGGAATACTATTCTATTCTCAAAAACGCGCTCCTGTCCTACAAGGGCGTCAAGTCCCGCCTCAGTTGGGACTATGATTCCTTCAACAAGGGACGCGCGAAGGTTGCAAAGATCACGGCAAAGACGAGAACGCTCTATCTCTACCTTGCGATTGACCCTGCGACCTTGCAGGACACCAAGTATTTCTTTGAGGATATGTCCGACAAGAAGAAGTACGCCGAGGTGCCTGTGCTGCTCAAGATCCGCGGCGAGCGCAAGCTCAAGCACGCGCTGGAGCTGATTGAGAAGGTCTGCGGCGAGCAGCTGCAGCTGCCTCCCGTGAAGGATTTTGTGGCAGAGGATTATATCGAAGCCTACCGCGACACCGCGACGCTCGTCGGAGAGGGCTTGGTGAAGCAGTTCACCGCCGCTGTTCCGATCGTTGCTGTTGAGGCATAAGATTTTTATAGGAAAAGACCTTGGAGAGGGGACGCTTTTTGAAAAAAGCGCCCCCTCTCCAAGCCTCTCCCCCGCAAAAACTTTCCCCCACGCACCCATTGGATATGAGTGCGTGGGGGAAAGTTATTTATGGAGAGGGTTGGTCACAAAGAATAACCAAGCATTTTTTGTTTATCTTTTTGGCATAGTCGATCGTAGAACGTGTGCCCTTGGATTTTCTGTCCCAAAATGCAATGACCTCATCGGCATACTCCACGATCTCGCGGTTTCTCACAATCGGGGCTGCGCGTCCGTACCGTTCATAGTCGGGAAGAATCTCGGTTAGCTTGATTCCGTGTTCTTTGGCATAGTCGGCAGCACAGGTGTCCACCCCCTTGGCACCTCCCGACACAATTTCATCAGCCTGTCCAAGGTATTGATCCAGATTATTTATTTTGATATTTCTTGATCCAACAACCGCAATTTTCATATGCCCTCCAAAAAATGTCTACTCAAAATAAGTATACTAACAACATTATACCATATAATTATCTTAAAATATACTTAAAATAAGATATTTTTGGAGAATTTTATGAGAAACAAAAATAACAAGCATCTTGGAATTGAAATTGATCCGGAATTACATTACAAATTGCACTATATTTCCAAATACTACGGACGGTCTGCCAACGGCGAGATTCTTTATCTGATTCGTCAGGAGATCAAGAATTTTGAGAAGCAAGAAGGGGAGATTGAGCTTCCCAAAGCCGCCGATAATCCGTAAAACAATTCACCCCCAAGTGCGTCCGATTTTGGACGTGCTTGGGGGTGAAAGTTCTTGCGGGGGAGAGGCTTGGAGAGGGGGGACTTCTTTCAAGAAGTCCCCCCTCTCCAAGGTCTTTCTCCTCCAAGGTCTTTGTCTCAAATCATGCAAACTCCACGTAGCGGATGGAGTAGGGGGGGAGGGTGACGGTGTCGCCCAGGGGGGCGATTTCGTCAAAGGTGTGCTCGTCGTCGGTCGCCATGACCTTGCCCCGGGCGAGATCGGCGCCGAGGAGGGAGAGCTCCAGCGTTTTTTCGAGCTTGGAGTGATTGACGATGGCAAAGCCCTTCTTTCCGTTGCCCCTTGCCGCCATGACGTAGATCTTTTCATCGTCGGTTTGGCTGAGGCATTGCTCGCCCATGTCGTACATCTGTCCGAAGACGAAGAAGGCGTAATATGCCTTGAAAATGTCATGCGTGAGGGGATTGAAGATGCCGCAATAGCCGGTGCGCTCCGCCGCATCGTAGTACATACACATATCGGTGGAGGTGCTCTGCATCCCGATCATCATGGCGAGGATATCCGCCGCGTCTCGCGTTTTGCCGCGGTTATGCGTGCCGGGGTTCCATTCGTTGAGATAGACCTCGCAGGAGGTAAATCCGTAGGCATCGAGACGGTCTCTTGCGTAGGCGGCGTAGAGAATGTTATCCTTGACCGGCGCGTAGCTATGCCAGGAGAAGAAGTCGAGGGGGCAGCCGTTGTCGCGGCAGTGAGAAAGGAATCCCTCGAAAAATTCGAGGAAATATTCGGTTCGCTGAGAGGAATTTGCGGCTTGGATGACGGTGTGCGTCAGCTCGTAGAAGCCGCAGGAGGCGTAGCCGCCGATTTTCAGATGAGGGAACTTGGATTTGAGGTGGGTGGAGGCAACGCGGTAAAGCTCGTAGTACTCCTCCTTGGTGCCTTTCCAGCAGGCGTTGTCCGAGGGATCGCGCTCGTTGTCGGGCTCGTTCCAGATCTCCCAGTGCTCAATGTTCATGTGAAAGCCGTTCGCCCAGCCCTCGTTGTAGTGCAGGATGATGTGCTCGCAGATGCGCGCCCATTTTGCATAGTCCTTGGGCGGGAAGATGTGGTAGGCTTTGATTTTATGATGGTTTTCGATGGTGGTGCCCAGGCGGTAAAAGGGACGGATGCCCTTGGCGCTCATGGAGGTGAGCAGGACGTCGGTGAAGGCAAAATCGTAGGACGCGGGATCGGTTTCGTCGGCGTCGAAACGCGGGAACACGTTCGCAATATCCACGAAGTGTGCACCGCCAAACGCGCCCCCTGTGTCGTGCAAACGGGAGTAGGGAACGTGTGCTGCCGCAAGTTTGTCAAGCCCGCCGTGGGGATCGTAGGGGGCGCTCTGCGTGTTGTTGACCGCGTGCATCGGTTTCACTCGCCCAAGCGTCTTGTCAAAATCAATCAAAATCGTGCTCATGACATACCTTCCTTCGAAAAGATCGTTGTAAGAAAATTATATCACACAATAGGCGCGAATGCAATCGTTTTGGGCGAATTCAAAAGAAATGTCGGCAAAAAGTCGGCGAAGAGATAAAAAATATTCCTCAACCGCCATGCAGCGGTTGAGGAATATTGAAAAATCCTTATAAATTAAGCCTTGCAAGCCTCTTCGATCGCAACTGCAACCGCAACGGTCATACCAACCATGGGGTTGTTATCTATATCTGTGGCGCAAGAAATAACCACTAAAATATGGCTTTTTGTACTCCTAAACACACGGATTTATGTGCGCTTATTGTTTCGCTTTCACTCTCGTGGACGAAATGTGGGCGAGAATCTGTCCACACTTATTATATCATAGGAGATTTCTCGCACCGTCCATGCTTCTAAGATGTCTTTGCATACTAAATCAATGGTTGAATAATCTTTTTACAACTTGATATTCATCGCTATCATCTATTCGAGTTTCACAGGCTTCTTTTTTCCTTACACAATCTGAATGAATGGCTGAAAGCATAGAACCTCCTCTAACCATAAACCTATGCAGAGCTGTATCAAAGTAAAAATACTTTTTATGCACAGAGGCATTGGCGGCTCACCCACGGCTTTTATTGCAGTCTGGCCTTTGCGTGATCTGGCCGCAACCTTGACATCAAATATAAAGGAGCAACAACCAATCACTCGGGTGTTGCTCCTTTTGAAATAAACATAAAGCAAAATTATTGATGGGATGCCAGCTTTGCATACAGACTGGCATTGGTAAATTCCGCGAAACTATACTGCGCCATATATTCGCCATGATATCGTTTGGCCAGCTCTTCTTTTCCGTTTAGATAATCGTAGTAGTCGCATTCTATCTCCGGGATCGATATGCCCAGCATACCGCGAGCCTGCACGATTGCCGATTCACATCCTAAGGCTTTTAGGGTATTGATCAGATCCAAGCGCAGCTGGTTATAATATTTCTGGTGGGTATCATCTTCAAACAGAACGGTCATAAGCTCACTGCCACTACACATAGAACCTCTTCTGTCTATCAAATAAGCAAGCATTTCCATCGTTTTCTGATATTTAAACTTCACGTGTTCTTCGCCATACAGGATCTGAAAATTTCCAAAGGCAATCGCTGTTAGCTTTTTTTGTTTGCGTATGGGGCGACGAAGATTATCAAGCTCACGCTTCACGGCTTCTGCAGTGATGGGCTTGATCAGGTATCCGCTCGCATGAAGGTCGAATGCCTCATCGCGATAGGAGCCAAACCCTGTTGCAAAAATAATATTGATATCGGGATTGATTTCTTTCAGCATTTTTGCGGCGGTAACGCCGTTTGTCCCTTTCATTTCAATATCCAAAAATGCAATATCGCAAGGCTTATTTTTCATGTGTTCGACCGCTTCGGAGACATAGCGAAAGCCATACACCTGAGCATCGGGAGCCGCTTTTTGTATCGATGAGATCAAACCCTGCAAGGCGATTTTTTCATCGTCTACTGCAATGATTTTCATATGCCTTCCTCCTCTGCTTTGGGGATTTGAATGATTGCCGTGGTACCTTCTCCGAGTCTGCTTTCGATATTGAGAGTTCCATTGCACAGATGCCTCAGGCGTTGTCTTATATTGCTGATCCCGACATGTACACGCTCGTCTATGGGGAGCGTTGTATCAAATCCTGCTCCCGTGTCACGAATTTCGATCTCATAATAGCGGTCGGTCTCTCTTGTTGAAATACAAAGGGTGGAAATTCCCTCTTTTTTTGAGGTTCCGTGCTTTACTGCATTTTCAACGATTGGCTGAACGGTAAGAACAGGGAGCTTAAAGTTGGTCACGGGCAGATCAAACGTGATCTGGAGCTCATCGTCAAAGCGAACCTTTTCAATATCCAGGTAGGATTTCACGAATGACATTTCTTTGTCAAAATGTATCAGATCTCTGCAATCTAAATTGTCAATGTTGTTACGCAGATATTTAGAGAAGGAATTGATTGTGCTTCTTGCAAGTTCGGGATTGGCCTCACACAGGTGATAGATGGTGTTGAGGGTGTTGAAAATGAAGTGCGGCTGCATTTGAGAAAGCATGATAGAGATGCGACTTTCCTGCAGCTCAAGGTTGAGCGCTTGTTTTTCCGCCTCAAGCTCGCGGGCTTTTTCGGCAGCATTGATATGAGAGGGAACAATGCGCAGGACGACAACCAGTGCGATGATAAACACCACAAGGAATACGAATTTAGAGGCATAACCGCCCTCCCACCAACCAAGCCCGGTTGACAGAACGTCTAAAATGAAGGTGAACAGCGCGGAGATTCCAACCAAATAGAGGAATTTCTTTGCATATGTGGATTCGCGAAAGCTGATGACTTGGCATATAATGAGTGTCAGGGCAACGGCCGTTTCAATTATAGACCACCAAATCCAAGTGTCATAGAATTTGATAGCACCGGAAAAGGCGACTGCTATACAAGTCAACGAGGCAACTGCGGAGAGTATGACGGCTACCGTGCCGACTTTCCGTGCCCGGTTTCTTAGCTGCATCGTAATCAGTGTCGTTCCGAACAACATATAAAACATCATACAAAGGCCCAATGCTCTGGTATTGAAGATGTTGGGTTCATTCCATATGCCTACGGCAAACGCATCAAACATAAAGTATCCGCCGGCAAAGAAGGACATCAGGCCGATAAGCCATAGTTCCTTGCTGTACTTGATGTGAATAATCGTAGCGAATGCCGCGATGCCGAGAATGACAATGGAAATAATGAGGATCAAGCTTCCAACAGTTCGTTCGGCCTCTCCTTTTTCGAGCATCATACTTTCGTGGTAGACACCCGGAGCAATGGACATGTGTTCAAAAAACTCGTCCATCGCATTGGAATTTCCATATCCATGAGGGTTGTGGAGAACAATCGTCAGAGGCTGGTCCCCCGTGGAGGGAACAGATCCCCACATACTCGCGCAGGCGTCCTCGCCCAGCATATCATTTTCCGCATCGAAAACGATCTTTCCGCCACCCGGCAAAGTGGCAGTACCGCCAATATGGTTAAAGTATAAGCTGACCGTGTTATTCTTTGACAACGGACCAATCGCCTCACCGGTTTCGGGATTGTGCATCAAAAAAATGCCGCGGAGCGTTACATCGCCTTGGTTTGCAGGAATATGTTCTCCCTGTGTGACGGTGTGCCATTCTCCCTCACCAATCTTATATTCTCCTTGAAAGGAAACGCCCGCGATCATGGGGGAGGTTGCTTGAGAGGAGTTGAGGTTTCCTACCAATAAAAAAAGTGCGGAAAACAGAAGAAGGGCTGTGATTGAGAGCGGGAGCAATATGGATTTTAGCGATAAATTCCTCTTTTTCATACGCAATTCGTCCTTAAAAATATTTAAAATTTTTGGTGATTGGAATTGATTATAACACAAAAATTGCTCTTTTTCAAGCCTTTATGCTGGAAAAAACAAATTCGAATTTTGTCCAACAAAAAGACAATGATTTTTTCAATAGTGTGGAACTTGTGTGGAACATCGTGTGTTATAATGATTCACAAAAATCTATCATGGGTACTTGTTGCTTTTGCAGTGTCTCTGCGATAGGCGGTTTGCCCATCAAAAAAAGATTTAAGGAGGATTTTGTTGTGAGAAAAAGAAGAATTGCCGTGTCGGCTCTTTTGATCATGAGCGTAGTGGTTGCTATGATACTCAGCGTTATGCCGACGAGTGTCTTGGCTGCTGATGCAGCAGAGCCCGCTTTGACGGGAACAAAGCTGACAACTGCGCACGCAGGTCAAACTCTGACGGAGGGCGTGTATTACGTGGAGCCCGGCACAAAGCTTACGTTGAAGGCCGGAACAGGGAAAAGCGGGCTTACGGTTGAGGAAGGAAAAACCGTGACCATACATATTCCCGCGGGCTCAACCCTGACTGTGAACGGAGGTGCTGCAAGCGGCACAACGGGCGCAGGTGCAGGTATTGAGGTCGGCTCCACCAGTAATCTCAAGATTATCGGTGCGGGAACTCTGAATGCTAACGGAGGCAAAGCGGCAAACGGCAGCAACGGCGCCAATGGCGACAATGCCGACTGGGTCGATGACGGAAATTCGTATGTCCCCGATAGTGGATATGGCGGTGCCGGAGGCGGCGGCGCCGGCGCAGGTATCGGAACCAAGGGCGGAAACGGCGGCGCGCAGACGGATTGGACTCTTGCCATGAACGGGAAGTACTATCGTCGCTGCGAGACCGACAAGTTTCTGGAAATAAACGTGTCGGGCTCGAAGGGTGTCGACGGCAATAAGGGTTATACCGCAGCTGCTTGCGGCGGTGTCTATGTTCAGCCCGGCGTAACGGTGAATGCCAATGGCGGTGCAGCAGGTACAACGGGTGGTCTCGGCGGCGCTGCCGGTTCCAAGGATTATGAAAGTGACGACAGCTGGATGCGCGGCTTGGCAGGCGGCTCGGGCGGCGGCGGTGGCGGCGCAGGTAAAGAGGGCGCTGACATCGGTACCGGCGGCGGAGGCGGCGGCGGTGGCGGTGCCGGAGGCGGCATTGGTTACATATGGTCTTATCGTTTCCTCGGCGCAGGCGGAGGCGGCGGCGGTGCCGGAGCTACTGCCGGCAATGGTGGCTTATGGTCCTCTGACGGAGAAATTTCCGGATGCAAAAAGTGGAAGTATTTCGGTGGCATTGAAAGAAATTCCTATTCGGGTAGTGCCGGTACAAAGGATACAGGCGGCCCCGGCGGATCCGGTGCCAAGGTCAAAATCAGAGACTGGGACGATAATAAATGGGAATGGCCTTATGCCGGCAGTGGCGGTAAAGGCGGCGATGCCGGTAGCGACTGTACAGAGAAGGATGCTCAGACTCTTTACACGGTAAGCATTGATAACGGTGAGACAACCACTGTTTACTATGCGAGCGCAACTGAGTTTCTTCCCGAAGATCTCGTCGTTCAAAATCAGACCGGTTATACCTTTAAGGGGTATTATGGCGAGAGCGGTGATACACAGTATTACGATGAGAACGGTCAGAGAACCGATGCGCCGATCACAAGCGATGTGGTGATTACTGCAACGCTTGATGTCAACAAGTTTGACTACACAATAGATCGAGACGAGGAAAGTCTGGATATCAACGGTGCTCCGCATCCTGATACAGAGGGCGAATCTGTAGAGGCAGCGTACAACGCACCGATCACCCTGTCGACACCTACCCGTCACGGATATTTGTTCCGCGGTTGGAAGATCACTGCGTCAAACGGAACTTTGAACCAGGATGCATACTATACGTATTCGACAGCAGCACCTGTGATGAGAATGATGATGCGTAGCTCTTCCCAGAGTTCCGGTCAGAGCTTTGTTCGAGATGGATCATCCTTCTTGACGGCAGGCGATGAGAAGATCGGTAGCAGTGTAACGTTATATAATCTTACTGCGGACGACGGTGCAAACCTCACGATTGAAGAGGTGTGGCAGAAGGATTATTTTAAGGTAACGTTCAAGGATTTTGACGGTGATGTTATCGGAGAACAGGACGGTCAGTTTGTCACTATGATATCTACACCGACCATTCCCGATAATACGAGCGAGTATTATACTTATAGGTTTAAGTACTGGAAGTGTAATATCGACGGCAACTATTATACGACAGAACAGCTCAACGCACTCAATATGGGCGCATTCTTGTCTTATGAGAGTGAACTTGGTGAACAAGTATATACAGGTATCACCTTCACAGCTGTATACGATATAGAGTACAAA
>JAZQVI010000090.1:0-19110 GCA_045631745.1 Eubacteriales bacterium | reverse complement strand
GCTCTCGCCTTCCTTCCACTCAAAGTTGTCAATGAAGCTCCAATGGTAGTACCGTGTGATGCGATTGTCACACTCGCTGATCATTTTGAGCTGATCGTAAATGAATCTCGGACGGAAGGCATCGGTGTTATCCGCCGTTCCGTTTTCGGTTACATAGACATCTGCATCGTATTTTTTGGAAAGTGAATTGGTAAGCTGCAAAAGCCCCTCATGGTAGATCTCCCAACCGAGGTCATTGTGAAACGCATCCTCGCGCACGCCATCGCCAATTCCGCTCACAGTGCTGCGGGAATAGTAATTGATACCGATGAAATCATAGTATCTGCCCTGCTTCACTCCCCGGAGGCGCAACACGGGGAACCTGCATTTTCCGGTCATCATGGCTTCGGTAATGGCATCCTGAAAGAGATACGCGCAAATCCGAGCACACAGCCTGTGCCAAGGATTTTTGGGATTTGCAGCCTCAAAAACGCGCAGATGGTTTGCAAAGCTGACCTCTGTATCATGATATCCTCGTTCGCTTCGAGCCGCGTGGATATATTCGTAAGCAAGAATATGCGCCTTGGTCATATTGGAAAAGCACTTGACAAGATCACGCATGGAGCGATGCTCGGGCGGCCATTCTCCATAGAAAAAGCTGTTGGTAGCATAAACGTTTGGCTCGTTGATGGTAATATAATCGGCAACGAGGTCGCCATAGGAGGATACCACCTTTTTGACAAGCGACAAAAAAATTTCAGGGGAGTCCGGATGGGTAAATCCGCCCATATCCTCGAACCACAAGGGATTTGTAAAATGATGGACGGTAAGCATTGGGCGAATCCCGCGCGAGACCATATATTCGATCTCCGCACGGTAATGCGCGATCGCCTCCTCATCCCACGCCCCTCGCGAGGGCTCCAAGCGGCTCCATTCGATACCAAAGCGATAGATCTGCATCCCCATGTCCGCCATGAGGTCAATATCCTCTTGAAACCGCGCGTAATGATCGGCAGCGCGAACGGGCGTCGAGCCGTCCTTGACCTTCCCTTGGGCAGCAAACCTCGCCCAGTTATTGTTTTCGTCGCCACCTTCAATTTGGGTGGCAGCCGTAGCCGTTCCCAGCAGCAAGCCTTCCTTGAGTTTAAACCTCATCATCACACGCTCCCTGCAGATCTGCCGACGCCGCAATCGCATGGACGGATGCGGCTTCTTCTCTCTGCTTCAGATCGGAAAGGATCTGCGCATAGGTTTCTTCGTCGATCTTAAATTTCTTACTATAAAGCACAAAGCCAACTAGAATACAGATCAAGGGCAGGATCATCATCGAAAGCTTCATGATCCAAATTGCAGACGGCGAGATTGCAGAAATGATTTGTGCCTCGTTGGCAGGATTTGCCGCAATATCATTCGCAATCATATTGATGCCCGAGACGATCAGCGTAAAGGAAACAACACCTTTGCTTGCCGCTCCCCCAAACTGATTGATAAAGGGCTGAACGGCAAAGCTTGCCGCCTCATTCCGCTTGCCAAGCTTCCATTCACCGTACTCAACGGCATCGGCAAGAAAGAGCAGCATCAAAAGCTGAATAAACGCCTGTGCAAAGAACAATCCAAGACCTGCGATCACGATGAGAGGCAGCCACTCAAAGGAGAGGAAGAAAATGATGTAGGACACCGTAACTGCGATCATGGATCCCGTGTAGAGCTGTTTGCGCGTAAATTTTTTTCTGAACAAAGGGAATACCGAAAGTGCGGTGAGCTGCGCTACGGCAAGGACTGCTGCAAAGACCATATACAAGCCCTCGTCACCAACGGCATACTTAAAGTAATAGGTGCCAAATGCCGTGGTGGTGCAATAACCAATCATAAACAGCGCCATCGAAACCGCCGTCACCATAAGCTGATCGTTTCCGATCAGAGCACGCCAAAGGTCCTTGAGAGAGGTTCTTTCCTCCTTCTCAAGCCTGGTTCTGTCCTCCTTGACACCAAAGAGCGTAATACTCTGGAACACCCACATGATGACTGCGACGATAATGGCAAAAATGAAGTAAACATCTCTCTTGTCCAGATTCAAAAACGCGAACATATCGGGCACGTTGAGATAGATCAGAACCATCGCAAACATCCCCACGTTTGCACAAATTCTGGCGAAAGCGCCTACTCCCTCGCGCACACTCTGCTCCTTGGAGATCGCAGGCATCAGCGACCAGTAAGCAATATCGTTGAGCGAGAAAAAGATGCTGAATAACAGATAGGTAACGCCGAGGAGAACAATGTGCGGTGTCTCAGCCATGCGGAAATTGTGGAACATCAGAACGGTCAAAAAGCCCGTGCCGATCATTCCGATCAGGATCCACGGCTTGAATTTTCCCCATTTTGTTTTGGTGCTGTCAACAATCGCTCCCACAAAGGGGTCGATTACCGCGTCAAAAATTCCGAATGCCGTCAGCATAATTCCAATGGCGGCAAGTCCGCCATCAGAAAAGCCAACCACGTCGGTCAGATGCACCAAAAGATACATACTGACCAAGGAATAGAGCGCGTCTCTGCCGACGGTTCCCAAGCCAAAGCATATTTTATTTCGCCTCATTTGTTTATCCATTGTTGTCTGTTCCTTTCTGTTCTTTTGTTGGTTGAATCAAATACAAGGTACTTCCAAAATCGCCGAGGATCCGCAGGGAGGAATGATATCCCGTTCCGCTATATTGCATCGAAAGCGGAATCCCGCTCATCAGCCCCTGCCCCGAGCAGATATAGGATTCTTCCCCATCTTTCATGGAAAAATGTTTGTTAACAAAGCGCATCAATGCCCCATCTGCCTTGACAGAAACGGGGGAAACGTGCTTAATCAAAGCGCCGAAGCGGGAAATCCTGAGACGTTGCTCCACCGTTTTTACGGTGTAGGTTTTGTCTGTCTTGGCAGACAAAACACGAAGCGTATCGCGCGCAGGGCTTGTATGATATTCCAAATTGTAGATTGCCGCCACACACTCGTCGCCGCGCTCAATTTGCCAGCTTTCCCTGTCCTGTGCCGGATCATAGCGCGAGAACCGACCGTATTGCAGGGTTTTGCGGTGTGCCTTATAAAACGCAATTTGCCGCTTAATCTGTCGACGCTCCTCGGGAGTCAGCTCACCAAAATCCAGTTCATACCCAAGCACGCCGAAGGTTGCCACGTTAAAGCGCGTTGAAAGGGGCGCGTCTCTCAGCGTTTGCTGATTGGGTGTCATGGAAACATGGTTGGAAATGGTGGAAGGAGGATAGAAGCAAAGAATTCCTCTCTGAATGTCGATCCGCTCCCGCGCATCGGTATCGTCCGACGTCCAGATCTGAGGCGAGTAGCACAGCATCCCCAGATCGAACCGATTGCCTCCCGACGAACAGCCCTCAAGCAAAATACGCGGATGCTTTTGACAAAAGATGCGGTCAAGCACCTCGTACAAGCCAAGAATATACCGATGGAAGAACTCCCCTTGATTTTTCAGAGTCAACGAATACATATCGCTGATATGTCGGTTATAATCCCACTTAACGTAATCGATGGGAGCAGACGAAAGCACCGCGTCCAAGGCATTTACGATATAGTCGCGCACGTCAGACCTCGTCAAGTCGAGAACCAACTGATTGCGCCCATAGCTTGCCTCCCTCCCAGGCACTCGAATCGCCCATTCGGGATGCGCGCGAAAAAGATCGCTATCCTCATTGACACATTCCGGCTCAAACCAAAGTCCGAACTGCATTCCCATTCGATTGATGCGCTTTGCCAGAGCGGTGATACCCCCGGGCAGCTTTTTGGTGTTTACGGTCCAGTCACCAAGCCCTGCGGTGTCATCCCGACGGGCGCCAAACCATCCGTCATCGAGAACAAACATCTCAACGCCCAGCCTTTTTGCTCGCCGCGCAAGGGCCAGGAGCTTGCGACGGTTAAAATGGAAGAAGGTGGCTTCCCAGTTGTTGATGACAACGGGGCGCTCGCTTCCACGGAAATTCTCGCGGATAATATGGTTGTTGACAAAATCGTGCATATTGGACATCAGTGCATTGGTGCCGCCCGTTGTATAGGTCATAACAGCCTGCGGCGTTACGAATGCTTCCCCCGATTTCAGCTTCCAAAGAAAGCAATGCGGGTTGATGCCGCTCATCACGCGCAGGGTTCCGTGATTGCCCATTTCCACAGCGGAATAATGATTGCCACTGTAAATCAGATTAAAGCCCAGCACCTCGCCCCATTGCTCGTTTGCATCCTTTGCCTTGAGCATAAATGCAGGGTTGTGGCGGTTGGACGAGGCACCCGTGGTGGAATCGTTGACCAAAATGCCGTAGGAAACAGGGCGCTCGTGAATATGCGCCTCCTTTGCCCAGCCGCCATCCAGCGTAAGCATGGAGTAGTCGGCACGCGGCAGATCAAACATAAAACTCATCAACTTGCGAATGATCACGTCTCCCTCGCCGCCATTGTAAAGCTTGGCATGACGCGCGATCACGTTACATTCTTCAAACATCGTGTAGGAAAGCTCCAATCGGATATCCGGATACTTCTTGTCGCAAAGCACAACCGTGAGCGTCTCTCCCTTGCCGGATGCCATCGGAAGCATCTCGTCCGACACCGGAGTATCCGATACGCTGTGACTTTTATAAACAAAATCGGTAACAAACGAACCGTCGGGAAGAATCAATTCCATGGGCGTATGTCGGTAATCGCCCTTTCCAATGCCCGAATACTCCTGGGGAAGCGTCTCGAGAGAATACGCCGAATCCTTTGCATCATACGCAACCGTGGAGCCGAGCATGATATTGTTTTTGATGCAAAGCGCATCGGCATCTGCCAAGGATACTCGCGCACCGTAATGGATGTGCTCAAGATGTCCGCACGTCGTCACACGGAACAAATAACTCGTGTTTTGGGTCTCCAATAAGAAGACGTTGTTTTCTATTTTAATCATCTTTCAATCTCCAGAAGTCGGAATTCAAAGGGATTCAAGACGTCCGTCTTGCCCGTCTCATAGTTACACGCAATCCGTTTTGCGCCTTGATCGACAACCGAGGGCAATTTTGCACACTTGCCTGTCATATTGCAAACAGAAATCAGCGTCCTGCCATCAAGCTCACGCGCAAAAGCATATACCGCACGCCCCTCATAGATCGAGCGGAAGCTTCCATCCACAAGAACGGAATTCGTTTTTCGCAAGGAGATCATCTGCTTCCAAAAAGCAAGAACGCCGTGAGGATCTGCCGCTTCGGATGCAACGTTGACCTCAGTATGATTGCCGTTGACCTTAAGCCAAGGCTTTCCTGAAGAAAATCCTGCATTCTCCCCGGCCGTCCACTGCATGGGCGTGCGACCGTTGTCGCGGGAGGTGCGCTGAATCATCTTCCAACGAATCCGCTTGGGAATCCCCAGTTTTTTTGCCATTGCGTAGATGTTATGGCTTTCAATATCCTCCACCTCGGAAAGATCCTTGAAGTCGCCGTTGACCATTCCAATCTCCTGCCCCTCGTGTATATAGGGCGTGCCGCGCAGGGTCATCATCAGCCCCGCCATCATTTTGGATGCCTCCCGACGATGCGCGCCGAGATCTGCAAACCGCGAGATAAAGCGCGGCTGATCGTGATTTTCAAAGTAGCAGGCATTCCAATCAATGCCATTCTGCCACTTGGTCAGACGCTTCATCAGGCGGCGCGGACGCAGCTTGGTTTTGAACCATTTCACAATGACCTGATCGCACTCCATGTGCTCAAAGGCAAATACCATATCAAGCTCTCCGCGTTCGGGGGAGCAAAGATCACGCGCCGCAGAAAGATCTACAAAAACCGTCTCTCCCACCGTGAATGCACCGTAAGGATCCAGCACCTCGCGCCGCAGGGTTTGGAGAATTTCATGACAACCGGGTGTCGAAAGATAATGCTCTTGCCCGGTCAGAATGGCTCTGGGACGACCGTTTGAAAGAGACTGCTTGTGAATAACGTTGATCACGTCGCAACGGAACCCGGCAACTCCCTTCTCCAGCCAGAACCGCATAATCTGCTTGATTTCCTCGAGCACCTCGGGGTTGTCCCAGTTGAGGTCGGGTTGCTTTTTGGAGAAGAGGTGCAGATAGTACTCATCCTCACTGTCTCCGAATTTAGCCCATGGACATTCGGCAAAAAAGTTCCCCCAGTTGTTGGGCAATTTCCCGTTCTTCCCTTTTTGAATGATGTAATAATTCTTATATTTTTCCTCTCCTGCCAGCGCTCGGCGGAACCACTCGTGCTCGTCGGAGGTATGATTGATGACAAGATCCATCAAAATCCCAATTCCACGCGCCTTTGCCTTGGCTACCAGCTCATCAAAATCGTCCATCGTGCCAAATTCGGGTTGAATGGCCGTATAGTCAGCAATATCGTAGCCATTGTCATCGTTTGGACTGGGATAGACGGGCGAGAGCCAAATCATATTGATGCCGAGATCGGCAAGATGATCCAACCCCTCAATAATGCCGCGAATATCCCCCACCCCGTTTCCTGTGGTGTCCTTAAAGGAACGCGGATAAATCTGATACACAATGGTGTTTTTTTGGTAACTCATAACAAAATTCCCCCTTGCGTCACAACAAAAATAACAATATTCAATAATATTATATCACATACAACTGTATTTTTCAATAGAAACTTACATATGAGCCCCTCAAAGATCACAACTTCCGATTTTGTTACTCCAAACAAAAAAAGCATCGAAAACACAATGCTTCCAATGCTTTTTCTGTTTCTATTTTTCAGATTCGCTTATTTTACGTCAAACACCAGGTTGGTTATGCTGTCTCCATGATTTGTAAACATCAGCAAAACAGCACCCGCATTTCCTGTAAGGTCAACCGTAACCTTTTCGCCTGTGGAGGTGTGCTCCGCTCCCCCAACCGTCAAGGTCACCGAACGGCCCGAGAAGATCACCTTTGTCCCAGCCTCGGCGGAGAATACGATCGAAGCACCTGCCGGAATGGACAGATCAATCGAATCATCAATCACAGGCACGGGATTCGCCTCGGTACCCGCATAACAGTTGACTGCAAAGAGAATTTCAGCCGGATTCTCGCTATCCGTAGAAGAAACCGCGATCACAACCTCGTCGCCCTCGGAGACGTACATATACGTGCCGGGCGCACCATCGGTGAGGGAGGTCACAACATAGGTATTCAAGTTGTTAAGCGATATATTATTCAGTTCGTTTTCAGAAGAAACCACAAGAACGCCGTTCTTCTCGGCAACGTACTTGTAATAAACCGCCGCACCTGCGGGAACAGCTGCCTGCACAGAATCGTTCTCCTCCAGAACAATGG
This sequence comes from Eubacteriales bacterium, assembly GCA_045631745.1. Lineage (GTDB taxonomy): Bacteria > Bacillota > Clostridia > Oscillospirales > CAG-272 > UMGS1865. Next base: position 11,815 of record JAZQVI010000090.1, on the reverse strand, counting down.
GATTCTCCATAGATCCCTCCGGGAACACCATGCAAACAGAAAGTTCAAGACTTCCATCGGTGATGTTCTTGATCGAGAAGATCGCCATTTCTCCCAACTCAGGCGCAATCGTAAGCACGATCTTTCCGTTCTCTGCGCGATATTCGATGCCTTCATAGGTAACCACAACACCGCTGTTCTCAATGGTGAGGTCTCTCGCCGCGCCGCGGCAGGTGTAATAAACCTCACATCCTGCGTCAAGCGTGAGGGAGGTGACGTTTTCAATGATGTGGAAGGGCTTTTCATGAGTACCGTTCGGGTTGTTGTCCACAACCGTCAGAAGGATCTCAGACGTATCCGCCTTGACCTCAAGAGAGATCGTGTCGGGAGCGCAGCCCGAGGGCAGCGTGTCATAGTCATAGCTAACCGAATACTTTCCCAAAACGAGCTTTGCCGCAACCGTGCCGTCTGCTCCGCTTACAAGGTTATAGGTATTTGCACCGCACTTGAGCGTGATCTTCACGCCGGACAAGCTGTCGCCGTTGTCGAGCTTGACCGAAATCGTACACTGCTTCTCGACCTTGGGCGTTTCCGCAGGGGTGTTTGATTCGGTTCCCTTAACCGAATCGCTCTCCGATGTATCGGGCGCATTTCCCTCGTTGTTTTTCTTTTTGCAGGAAACCAAGCTCACCGACAGGACAAGCATGAGCGCCATAAGAAAAATCAATAATTTTTTCATGTGAGTTCTCCTTGATGTATAATATAAATCTATTATACCATATCCCGATCGGAATTTCAAGATATTTGTCCGATTTTTCAAAAAGAAAGAGATCCCCAAAGCCATTTTGGCTTTGGGGATCGAAAGCATATATCATCTGCAAAATCAATGGTTACATTGCAACCACACAAGCAGAATCAGCAAGGCGTAATGGTAACGTTAACCGTTCCTTCTGCATAACCGGGGAAGTAAACGATCAGGTTGTTGCCCCAGTTACTGCCGATGATGGTTCCGCCATTTTCTACGGGAGTATTGGGCGTGCCCCAAGCAACGACCTCAACGATCGCATCTGCATTGTCCCAGGTGATGGTAAATTCACCTGCACCGCCGAAGGTAAGGGAAACATAAGTGTTCTCTTCTACGATAATTGTGTTCGCAGCAGAGCCGTCAGCGATCGCATCGCCGCCCCAAACCTCGGTGGGATCTGCCACGAAGGATGCGGTGAATACGATGTCAGCAGCGGACCAGTCGCTGGTCTCTACGTAGAGGTAAACGATTCCACCCTCTTCAACCCAGATAGACTTGTCGCCTGCAGTAGCCCACTCTTCCTGTCCGTCAAAATACCATGCGCAAATCTCGCTCGCGGTAGTAACGGTCAGAGTTCCGGTTGCCTCTGCCTTGTATGCAAACCATACGCTCTCATACTCAGGAACACTTGCGGTGTTTTTACCGATCTCGATGAAGTGGGGGGCATTCTGAGTGCCGTTTGCTACGTATGCATCCCCAGTGTAGCTGGGAGTGAATTCGATGTCGAAGGTCTCTTCGGAGAAGTTGGAATCCACTACACCAATGTAGTACTGTCTACCCTTGATAACAGAGAGGGATACCACTCCGTCAACACTCTCTACCTCAGAGCCAAATACTGCGGTGAGAAGGATGGTAGCATTCGCATTGGTCGTAGTAACCTGTACAGTGCCGGTCTGCTCTGCATAGAAGGAATACCAAACGGTCTGGTAGTCGCCCTTGTAAGTAGCAGTTACGGAATTGCCAAACTCATAGTCCCAATCAAAGTAGAAGGGATTCTCCTGATGACCCTCGGGATACTGATACTCGGGAGTCATGGTAAAGTCGCCTGCGCTATAGAGGTGAGAGGTGTTGATTTCCACAGTGTAAGTAGCATAAGCCTCAAGCTCATAGCACCAGTTGTCATTCATCTCGATCTCGTTGCCGTCAGCGTCATAAATCGCTTTTATGCCAAGATCGTTGCTCTGGAAACTATATTCGCCGCTGTTGTTAGGCATGAAAGTATATACTACCTTGCCGGCAGTAATATCGTCAGCCGTTACGGAAATCGTATTCTCTTCTTCATCGTAAAGTGTACCGGAAGGCTCAACGACTACATCATCGTTATCGTTGTTATCGTCGTCATCGGATCCACCCTCGCCGAAGGTGTAATCAGTTCCATTGTAAGCTGCACCGGTGGGAACACCGTCAGTCAGGATTACCGCACCTGCCAGAGGATTGAGAACGCTACCATCTTCGTTGTAGATGACCATTTCGCCATCAACGATCTCGTAGGTGTATGTTGCGCTCTGGTCGCCTTGCATAGGATGGCTGAAGTTGAAGGTAACAGTGGTAGCATCGATCACTACGGTAAGAGGAGAGTTGCCCCACATATCCGTACCGGTGTAGGTTCCCTCAATGGATGCCTCATCGTCGGATTCACCCAACGCGAGGGTGTAATCGGTTCCGTTATAAGCCGCAGCAGTGGGAACACCATTAGTCAGGGTTACCTTGCCTGCCAAGGGATTGAGAACGTTGTCATTCTCGTCGTAGAGAACCATTGCGCCGTCAACAATCGCGTACGTGTACGTTGCGGTCTGATCACCCATCATAGGATGGCTGTAGTTGAACGTAACAGTCGTAGCATCGATGACTACGGTAAGAGGAGAGTTGCCCCAATCATCCGTACCGGTATAAGTACCCTGAATGGTCGTAGTGTCATCGCCGCCCTCTTCTCCACCGCCAACCTCAACCTCGTGTGCTACGAAGTTATAGCCGATGGTGTAAGTGCCCTTGGTCATTGCGCCGACGTAGAAGCTGTAGGATGATCCTGCAGCAAGCTCTACAGTAATGGTGAGATCGCTGGGGGGCGCCTGATAATCAATCGCGGGTCCTCGAGCGGACTTCTCCCAAATGCCCAGACCCTGGGGAATGAAGAAGGTGTAGGTACCGGACTCGGTTGCGGTGAACTCATAGAAGTCCTCCCAACCATAGGTATCGGTTACAACAACGTCAAAGGTATTGCTTCCCTGAATCTCCTCACCCTCAACAACAACGGTCACGCTCTTGGAGATGCTGCCGCTGGTCAGAGTGATCACATAGGTGCCTGCGATTCCGGGATAGAACTGAATGGTATCGTCTACGAGAGAGGCAGTCATTCCTTCCTTGTCAACCGTAACGGTGATGTCATCCAGGAAGTAAATGAAGGTACCTTCAGGACAGCCAACATAGAACACGGGCAGCTCGTCGGTAGGAGTGGTCAGGCTAACCGTCAGAGTGGTAGCCACGGTGGTGTGCGCTTCGTCCGCATAGATGAACAAATCGGTGGGGATGAACGCATTGGGGGTAGCCATGTCGATCGCTGCCTGCGTGCCTGCGGTCTGTGCTACAACGAAGGTGTATGTATCTGCCTTTGCAGTATCCTTCATGGTAATGGTCTTAGTAGCCTGATCGTAGGTGTAGTCCTGCTCTGCCTCATTTTCGAGAGAGTTGGTATAGCAATCGCAGATGATGGTCATGGAGGTCAGAACGTTTGCCTCGGAATAACCGAACTCAACCTTAACCTCGTAGTAATCTACACCGTCATCCTCGCCTGCAGCGGTATCGGTGTTGATTACGAGAATGTTGTAAGAGAACTTCGCAGTTCTGGTGTCCTGGTTGATCTCTTCAGCATAGTTGGAAACCTTGTTCAAAGAACCTTCTGCAGGGGTTGCAAGCTCATACAGCGCGTTGAGGATATCCTCTGCACCGTGGCCGCTTGCCAGCGTGGAAACTGCGTAGTAGTAGCCTGCAAGGCTCTCTACGTCTGCAGTGGTGGGCTCTGCCTTGGTGATCAAGCCGTTGGTCTTTTCAACGCTGATCGCGGTTACGTCCTCGCCCTTCATCTGCTTCCAAACCTCGATTGCCCATGCGCCCTCAGTTCTCTTGGTGTAGAGACCGTCGGTGTGGACAGAATACTCTACGTCATGAGCCTGGGTAAGGTCGCTGGTCACTCCGCGGAAGATCGCGTCGTAATCAACGGTTCCGCTGACAATCTTGTTTGCGTTTACAACGATTGCATTGAGGATCGTCGCCATCTTAGAGGTGTCGACCTCAGTGATCTTCTTGTTACAATCGTCACAGTAGCCTGTAGCAGGGTTCACGATGTGGCAGTGTGCCGTGCAAACGTCGCACTTGTAGTTCTTGTCGTCGTCTGCGTGAATGCCCTCGCTGCCCTTCTGGTCAGCGTGTGCACAGGTTGCTGCCTTCCAGTGCTTGGTCTCGTCAGAAGACCATGCTTCAGCATAGGTGTGCTCGTGTCCGATTTCGTATCCACAAACATCGCACAAGCCGTCTTGTCCTGCATCAACGTGCGCTGCAAGGCCATCCTTGACTTCGCCGTGTTCGCAGGTTGCTCGATGCCAGTGATTGGTTGCATCGCTGGACCAAGCTTCACTAAAGGTGTGCTCGCAACTATCATCTTTCTTCTTTCCGTTTTCACAAGCGGAGAACAGAAGAGCCATGGAGAGAAGCAAGCAAAGGACTAAGATTCTCTTCTTCATAGTAAGAAGACCTCCTTGAAAAAATTTTGTCACATATCTTAAGCATTACGCCCAAAACAGGAACAATTTTTTGATACAGTTATTTAAAAAACAACTATATATTTTATTATAGCACACATTCCGTTTTTTGCAAGTGTTTTTCTTTTTTTCATATTTTTTCGTAACTTTGAACAAAAAAGGCACTTATTTGAAAGTTTTTTGCCCAATTCGTTTGTATATTTTTATTTTTATTCAATAAAAAAGCATAAAAAAACAGTCTTCCCGGGCAGCGGGAAGACTGTTTTTTCAATTAAATTCAACTGTAATATCCGCAGGCAAACAGCCATTGAGAATCCTCGTAAGCATAGATTCCTCTCTGCTCTGCCCAACCGTCGCCATCTGCAAAATATCTATGTTGAATCGCAAATTTCTGCAAAAACTTCGCAAGTTCGTCCGTCACAGGGGCAACGCCGTCGCGGTTGCACCATGCGTTATACCCTTCCTTGCCGATCATATCCTCGGGACAGGCTCTGCAGTTGATGTGACAATCGGGACATTCCGGTGCGCATGCGCCCGGGTGTCCGTCCTTATTGTTGCACTCACATTCGGGAACACAATAATAATCGCCCTCAACAAGTGCTGCATATCCTTCGATGAACTGCTTGTAGTTTTCCGTACCGTCGCTGACCGTCAGCGCCTTGTTACCACGGGACTCCATTTGTGTGAACGAGGTGTCCACAAAACGGCATGGCTCTGAAATATACGCAACCAGGATGGGGCCGTAGCCACCTGTGGAGGCGTATTTTTCCTCATCGTAAACATGATAAACACCATCTCCGCCTTGAGAGACCTCCCAAAGCTTGTAGTGATCCTCGTCAAAGACGTACGCACCCGGTTTTTCGTTGCCGTCCTTATCCTTGAACAAGGTTTCTGCGCCGAGAATGGTTTTTCCTGCAAGAGCCTCAAAAGCAGCAAAATCAAAGCTCGACAGATCCGCCTTCACGGGAATCATCGTGTGTTGGATTCCGTTTAGGTCAAAGCCGCCGTTTCGCTTGATCGCGAAGGTCAGCGTGACGGGATAAACACCGCTTTTCGTCTCTGCCGTCACCGCAAAGGTAAAGGTCTGCGATCCTCCGCCGCTGATCATTTGATCTGCGATCTCCACGGTGTGTACGAAATTTCTCGTAAAGCTACCGATCGCGCCCAAGCCCTCCACCGTGTAGGGGGAATGCTTGTAGCTGGAGCTGCCGTAGTAAGCGACCGCGATGGGATTGACCTCGTCCTCGGAAACGCTTGCCCAGCTCTCAACGGTATAAACGCCGTTGGTCTTGGGCGCAAACTCGAAGTACGCCATCTCTCCCGGTTCGCTGATCGTCACGGAATAAAGTCCCGTAGAGCCGATCTCGTAGCAGCCGTAAAGATCCGTCCCCCTTCCCTTCACGATGTTCAGATCATAAAGGTCGAGGTAGATGTTCCTTTCCAGATTGGTCGCCTTGTAACCGTTGGTATCGTAGGCGTAGCCCGAGGGAACGGTTGAGAGGGTGACGTTATAATCTCCGTCCAGTCCATCGATCCTTGCAACCCCGTCTTCACCAACCGGTGCGACAAAAATATCATATCCGTCGCTCCAATAGACGTTGATCGCAATGGTAGGCTTATAAATCTCCTCGTTGAGACGCAACGTTACAGTGAAGTCATTGGTGGGATCGTTATCGGTTTGTCCGCTCTGCGTCTTGTTATCGGTGCGTCCTCCGCCGAGATCCACCGCATCCTTGTAGCTGCCGCAGGCAAAGAGGGTCAAACAAAGAGACAAAATCAGTAGCATGGACGCGATTTTTTTGAGCGAATTCATTCTTGTTCAACCTCCTTTACCCTCTTTTTGAGGAAGAAATTCTTAAGATCCTTCCACCTTGTTTTTCTGACAAACACGTCGATCACGAACAGCGCCACCGCTGCAATCAGAAGCGGGATGCGCAAGCTGTACTCATACGTAGCCACGGTGTTCATGTCGAGCTTCAGATCAACATTTCCATCGGTATAAACACCTCCGCGGTTGCGCATGAAATCATGGATGGTTGCAATATCAAAAACAGCAAACGCATTATATTCGGGATCATACGACACGTTAAAGTAAGTCTTTGACGTAAAGGAGTGTGTACCGTAGGAATAGGTGATCTCGACCTGATACTTGCCGATTTCAGAGGTTTTGAAGGTCGTGAAATAGCGATTCAGATCAAAGGTCAACTTTTTCTCGGTGACCTTTCCGCCGGGAGTGGTGATCTTGATTGCGGCAACGGCACGCGGATTCAGATGCGAGGGGAGAATTTCCACCGTTGAGGTGTCCCCCTGATAGTCGATAACAACGTCATAGGGATAGTCGATTCTCTCTTTTGGGGTGTTCGTGACAAGCACGTTTCCAAAGAAGCTGCGGACCTCCCCTTCGCTCCATTCATCAAGCCATTCTCCGCTGAGCTTACTGGTGAAGGTCGCAATGCGGCCGTTTCCGTGATCCCGGTAAGCATAAAGCGGAACTTGAACCACCGTGTCGCTGTTTTTCTGATACTCGACAGACAAAACCGTTGTGGCGTCTGCCTTTGCCTTGCTGTTCAGATATCCACCGACATCCGACAGCGAGATGATTCCCGCCAGCACGTCATCGCGGAAGGTGACAATATTGACAGGGGACTGCTTCTCTACAACCGACTCGGTGATGTCGTCTGCAATGGTGGCAAACACCAGCTCCGAAACCTCCTCCGGGCGATTAAGAGAATAGTGAATACCGCCGCCCGCCTGCGCTATCGCGGAAAGCCCCGACGACGGACTGACCACGCTGATGGCAGAAACCGTGATGCCCTCTGCGCGCATTTTGCGTGCGATCTCTACCGCATCCTCGTTTTCGTGGCTATAGGAAATACCGTCACTGATCAGCATGAGCTGACTCTCGCCAAAGGACAGATCCTTGATGTTGGCATACGCCTGCTCCAGCGCCGCACCGATCAGCGTTCCTTGATAAGGCGTCGCGCGCTGAATTTCCTTGTAAAGCCACTGACGGTAGGTCGTTCCCTCTTCAACACCGTCGAAATTAACGATGTCGCCAAGCTTCATGGGCTTCCAGCCCTCTTTCACCAAGACCGTTCCCGCAAAGGGCACATAGACCACGCTGTCGGTGTCAGAAAGCAGCGACAGAAGCTTGATTGCCGCATCCTTTGCAATGATCAGCTGAGAGGTATCGTTCATGCTTCGGGAGACGTCCAGAACGATGGTATAAAGCTTTTCGTCCTTATTTACGTTGCCAAAGCTAACCGGCAACAGCTCCTCAAGCTTTTTGAAGACCTCGTGATCCTTGTTCTGCATCGAGAGGTCTCCTAAGGTAATCAGACTCTTGCCAAATCTCGATACAACGATGTCAACAGAATCCACGAACGCGCTGATGTTATTGATATTTCGCACATCCACATCGGAAAGAATGATCTCGTCATATTGAGAAAGGCTCTCAACCGTATAGGGAATGTCGTTCTTTCCTTCACGGATCCGGTAGGCATCTATTTCCGCGCTGTCTTGGTACAGTTCCTTCATCATGTCGATGTCGGACTGCTTTCCCGTAACCAGCAGCACCCGTCTCATGCCCGAAACCGTCTGTGTAAAGGTGTAGGTGTTATTCTTGTCGGAAAAATCCTCGGACGCGCTAATTTCTACCTTATAATCAAAGATACCCGACACGTCGGTCGGAAGATTGAACTTCACGACGTTGATTCCCTGCTCTGCCACAGCAACCGCGGTATCAAGCTTTTTGTACGCGGTCTCATTGCTGGGCTTAGAATAAAGATCAATGATGACATCGCTCTCCGAGCTCGCTTCAAGCAAAAGCTTGAGCTCGGTCTCATGTCCGAGATAGGTCGAGCTCGTGTACTCGGCGTCGGAGATTTGAACCTCCTTGTCAGCCGAAGAGAGGTTGCTGTTGACGTAAATGGTATCAATCTTGATATCTTGTGACTGCATCCGTTCCACAGCGGAGATCGTATCTCCCCCCGAAACATTGTCGCAGCCGTCTGTAATCAACACGATTCGTTTCAACTCACCCTCACTAAAGATGGTTGAAGTGAAATCGAGGGCAGCAGCAATATTAGTGCCGCTCGTGTCAACCTGTGCCTCTTTGACGCTCTTGATCTCTCCACCCGACGGAGTGAGAATCACGTTGTCTCTGCCAAAGCACACAATACCAAGCTTTGAGTTTTGAGGTGCTGCCTCCGCAATCTGCTGAATGTAGCCGTCAATCTCGTCAAAATTGCGGCTCATGGAGTCAGACACGTCCACAACGACGTAGATCTTGGTTCTCGTCATAACAGTGGTGTGTGTGGGGTCAGCTGCTCCCAGCACCGCGCACACAATGATTACAAGATGGATCACAAGCGATGCGATCCAGCCACGGCTTCGGTTATCCTTGTTGATTGAGATAAAAAATGGGATCACCAAGGCAAGGACGAGCGGGATTGCCGCCAAAAGCCAATACGGATTATCGAAGCTGATATTTTTCATAACAGTACACCATCCAATCCGCAGTAAATATGAGCGCCAAACAAATGAGTATAACGATCAAGGGATCATACTCTCCGTCACTTCTCTCGTATTGTCTTTCGCCCGCAAGCGCAAAGCTTGCTTCCGTCTGAACAGGATTGCTCTCCCCCTCAGGCGCGTTCGAATATAGGTTGTAGGAGCGCTCCTCCCCCGAAGCCAAAAGCTTCACGGTATAGCTTCCCACACGGTCAAGGGGTAAAATCGCAGGATCGGTGGAGCAATCGATATAGATTTCCTCTCCATCGGGCGCAATCGCCTTGACATTTTTGATGTTTCCCGTCAGATTGATCGCAGCATCCTCACCGCAAACGTAATCCGCTCTTTCGATCACGTCAGGGCAGGAATACTCGAGAAGATTGCCCAAGAGCGCAATGAAATCGGTCGAAAGGGAGAAGTCCGTCTTATGAAGATCAAATCCGATCACCACCTCGCGGTTTCCAAGCGCATTCACGCCTGCAAAAATGAGGGGGTTAGAGTCATAGGAGAACAACGTTGTGAATCTCGTATACATTCCGCTGTATTTGACGTATTCGGAAATATAGATGTCATTTCCCGAAACGCCCGTCAAAAGCTTCTGAGCCGCAGATGCCGTGGAATTGGATTTCACAATTTTATCGGGCATATCCAACGATACAACACCTCTTGCGCCAAAGCCCGAATCGTTTACATTAGTGCTGGAGTTGATTAACCAGACCGCGCTGTCCGGCAGCACCTCGGGCGTGTAGGAATGGAAAATACAAAGGCCGTAATTCCCTTCCCCCGTGTAATCCTTGGGGCGAACCGTATCAACCTTCGCATCGGTCAAAACATCGATCGCTGCCTGTAAGAAGAAGGGAGTCTCACTGACGATCAGCACGTTATACGAGGTCTCGTTCTTCAAATTGTACGACACGTATTGATTATCCGCCGCATAAGAATCGTCATTGGCGATTACAATGCGGAAGGAATCATAATTCTCTGTGTTGCAGCTAACCGAGATCGGATATCGCTCTCCCGCCTTGACGTCAAATGCCTCTGTCTTGGCAGGCGTTGATGCGCCGTTGACGTAAAGCTCTACCTCCAGACGCACGTCGGCATCAAAGGAAAGCAGCTCTGCATTCACCGTCAGAACCCCGCCCAAGAAGGAGCTGGATACATTGAAAATACCACTGTTCCGATCCTTTTCCGAGGAGACGTTCACAACCTCAACATTTTCATGCGCCTCAACCGCTTTATCGGTAAACAGATAAACGGAAAAAGAAGGATTCTGATCAAAGAAATCCTGCGCGGAGGCAAGTGCATCCGCATGATCCGAGCCTTCGTCGGTCACCTCAAGCTTTTGGAGCATATCGATGGCAATATCCTTGTCGCGGATACGCTCGTACACCACCATCGTATCACTCGTGGAGGAGATCAGCGTGAACGTGCTTCCCAGCCTTGCATCCTTGATAATCTCTGCAATTCCGTCCTTCGCGCGATCGTACCGGGTCTCGCCGTCGCTCTCCATGTTCATACTCGCCGAGCCGTCGATCACAAAGCAGTATTCTCCTGCCGATTCCGGGACGGTAATGATCGGTCTTGCAATCGCCAAGGAGATGGCAACCACCGCAAGGATCTGCAGAATCAGACTGATCAGTCCCGTCAGGCCGCTGAGAGGATTTCTTCTCTTGAAAAACTTTTCACTCATCGTCCAGATATAGGTGGACGGAACCGTCTGCTCGTTGTATTTATTTTTCAGAATGTAGATGAGGATGATGATCGGCACGCCGATCAGTCCGCACAGGCCCAATGGATACAAAAATCTCATTTGGTCACCTCCATATCCGAGAGCTTGCCGAAGAAAACATCAGCAGGCGATTCGTATGCTGCCACGAGCATATAGACCGCCCCGCGGGATTCGCAGAACAGCCTGATTCTGTCTGTGATGAACTTCAGCGCTTCCTTGTAAGCCCTTACCACATCGTGGTCGATCTTCTTGCGGAAAAATTTGTTCCCGTTCTCGGAGTCAAACAGGTGCATCTTTCCTCTGATCTGAGGATTGAGCTCCTCACGCGAGAGCACCTGTATGCAAATAACGTCTCTCTTTTGCTCACAAAGTCTGTTTATGGCATCCTCGTAGTTCTCGTCCGTGAGAAAATCCGATATGATGATGGAAAAACCGTCGCCCCGACCTACATTGGAGGGAACGATTGCGCGACTAATGCACGCCTCCCCCTCAAACACAATCTCATTGAGACGATTGACGCAGTTGAGGTAGGCATCCTTCCCCACCATTCCCGAAACCACTTCATCGATGCGGTCTCCGTGCATGGCGTATATGGAAACTCTGTCCATCTCGCAAACCGAGAGATAGGCAAATGCCGCCGCAAGCTTGATTGCCTGCTCGGCCTTTTCATCATCGGTCCCATGCCCCATAGAACGGCTCGCGTCTATGTAGATTTTCGTGTGCATCTGGCGCTCGTCGTAATACAGCTTTTCGTAAAGCTTATCAAAGCGCGCATACGCATTCCAATCTATTTTCGTCACGTCGTCGCCCGGCACGTAATCACGATAATCGGCAAATTCGCAGGAGGATCCCAAATTTTTGCTTCGGCGGTTACCGCCAAGAGAACCTGCAATATTGTTTTTGAGGATTGTTTGAAGAGATTCCAGCTCTCCCAAAAATGCCTCATCGATTACCATCTTTTTCATCAGCGGCCCTTCTTAGTTCCTTTTACAATCATTTCAATGACATCATCCGCCTTCAGCTTGTCATTCACCG
>JAZQVI010000089.1:0-13303 GCA_045631745.1 Eubacteriales bacterium | reverse complement strand
GTCAGTGGTGATGAAAACGAGCATCGTCGCCATGTTGGGATGGATCATACCAGATCCCTTGGCAATACCGCCGATTCTGCACTCCTTTCCGCCAGCAGTAAAGCTGACAGCAATCTCCTTGAGTCGCGTGTCGGTGGTCATGATTCCCTCTGCCGCCTCCTCGGAGTGATCTCCGAGAGCCGCCACCAGCGCAGGAATCCCATTTTGGATGGGGGTAATATCCAAGGGCTGTCCAATGACACCCGTAGAAGCCACTACAACGTCATCGGCAGAAATTTTGAGTGCATCTGCCAAAAGCTCGCAGGTCTTCTCGGCAATCTCCACACCGTTTGCATTACAGGTGTTAGCGTTTCCGCTGTTGCAGATCACAGCACGCGCGTGTCCGTCCGCAATATGCGCCTTGGTAACGGCAAGGGGAGCTCCTTTTACCAAATTGGTGGTGTAGACTGCCGCCGCATTCGCTTCGGTTTCACTGTAGATGAGTGCCAGATCGCGCTTGCTTCTGTTTTTTCGAATTCCGCAATGAATTCCCGACGCAGTAAAGCCCTTTGCCGCGCATACGCCGCCTTCTATAATCTTGATATCCTTTTCCATTCTCTTAACACTCCAATCCAAAGTCTTTTTCCTGTCCAAGAACCAAATTCAGGCATTCCAATGCCGCGCCCGATGCGCCCTTGCCAAGATTATCATACATGGCAACCAACAGAATTCGGTCCTCGTTTCCGCAAACGGTCACTTGCATACTGTCCTTCCCCGAAAGCTTACCTGCCTCCAAAAATCCGCCCTCGTCCGCATTCTCAACGTAGCTGACAACGGGACCATTGTATTTTGCTCGATAAACCGCCTTGATGTCTTCCGCAGACTTCCCCTCTGCAAGCTGAGATGCAAACAGGGGAACGGTGACCTCCATGCCGCTGTAAAAATCCGAAACGATGGGACAGAAGATAGGTTCGCTCGAAAGTCCCGTGATCGCCTTCATCTCCTTGAGATGCTTATGCTGCTGCGAAATCCCATACTGACGGGGCGCATCATAGGTCGCAGGACGATCCTCTGCGTCATAATCGGCAATCATCTTTTTGCCGCCTCCGCTGTATCCCGTAATGGAGTGGCAGGACAGGCTTGCATCGGGGGAAAGAATTCCCGCCTCAATCAGAGGATACACCAATGCGATAAATCCGCCTGCGTGGCAACCGGGAACGGCAATGCGCTTCGCCTTTTGCACATCCTTCTCTCTCTCTTCGGAAAGCTCGGGAAACCCGTAAGTCCAGCCGCTCAAGGTGCGATGCGCGGTAGAGGTATCAATGATGACCGTGTCGGGATTTTCGACCAGGGAAACCGCCTCCACAGCTGCCGCGTCAGGTAGACACAGGAATGCTACGTCAGCAGCATTTAATGCCGCGCGTCTCGCTTCGGTATCCTTTCGTTCTGCCTCGGAAAGGGTGATCAGTTCAACATCCGGTCTGTTTGACAGACGATCGTAAATCCGCAGCCCCGTGGTTCCCGCTTTTCCGTCAATAAAAATCTTTTTCATCGCACATTTCTCCGTTTTTGAGTGATGGGAAACACCACCCCATTTTTATTGTCTCCCATTATATCACATCATGAATATTTATGCAATAGATTTTTTGATTTTATTTTCAATTTCGTCCCTTTCAACCAAAAAAGCGGATATTTTATAAAAAAATTGTGCGATATTTTTGGAAGCCATCCGAAATATTCATTATTTATTCATTTCGACGGCAATATTGTGATAAATTATACAGAATTTGAGAAGATCTTTTATATAAAGGAAAAATGAAAGGTTGACAAAGCATTTGTTTTGTGCTATAATTTAGCACACTAAAGTATTAAAGCGGCAAAATGCCAATGCAAGAAAAGAGAGGTACAACATGGACATTCTGCACACTCCCCAAGTGGATGAGTTGTTTGAGGCGATTCTCTCCCTCCGAGACACGGAAGAATGCTATCACTTCTTTGAGGACGTCTGCACCGTCAAGGAGATACAGGATATTGCGCAGAGACTGAAAACAGCAAGAATGCTGTCAGAGGGAGCAAACTACCTGGAGATCAACAAGGAAACAGGCTGCAGCACCGCCACCATCAGCCGTGTCAGACGCTGTCTGGAATACGGGCCCGGCGGATACCGAACGGTTCTTGCGAGAGTTTCCAAAAAGGAGAATGACACGTAATCATGGAAGAAAAGTTATTAAAGAATGAAGAAAAGGCGGTATTTGCACTGAGATCTCTTTATCGGGCATACGGCTATCTTCCCTTCAAAATGAGCAAGTTTGAGGAATACGAGCTCTACGTCCGCAACAAGGACTTTTTGGTAAGCGACCGCATTATTACCTTCAACGATACCAACGGAAAGCTGATGGCGCTCAAGCCTGACGTTACCCTTTCCATCATCAAGAACACAACCGATGTACCGGGTGTTAAGCAGAAGGTATTCTATAACGAGAATGTCTATCGCGTTTCCGACAGCACCCATCAATACAAGGAAATCCTGCAAACGGGCCTTGAGTGCGTGGGAGACATTGACTCCTACGATCTTTACGAGGCAGTCCTGCTGGCAGCAAAGAGCTTGGAGCAGATCTCACCAGATTTCGTACTGGACGTTTCGCATCTTGGAATTCTGACCGCTGTTTTGGATGAAACGGGCGGAGACGACGCCTTCCGTCAGAGCGCGGCAGCTTGTATTTCGAGCAAAAACAAGCACGATCTGCAAAAGCTTTGCCTTGCCTGTGACATCCGCGAGGATAACACGCAAAAGCTGCTTCAGTTCATCGATATTTACGGAGAAATGAAGAGCGTTCTCGTTCGTTTGGATGCGCTTTGTCAAAGTGAAGCATCCAGAAAAGCCTTGAGCGAGCTGAAAACGCTGGCGGATCTGCTCTCGGGCTCCCCTTATGCCGATTGCATTCGCTTTGATTTTTCGATCGTCAACAATATGAACTATTACAACGGAATCGTCTTCCGCGGATTCCTTTCGGGCATCTGCGAGGGCGTGCTGGCGGGAGGTCAATACGACAAGCTCCTGCGTCGGATGGGAAGAAAATCGGGCGCCGTTGGATTTGCACTCTATCTGGATCTTTTGGAGGATCTCCAAAAGTCAGAAAGCCTTTACGACGTGGATGCGTTGGTCCTGTACGACAAGGACACCGCGCCCTGCGAAATTGCTGAAACCGTCCGGGCCTTGACCGAACAGGGAGAGTGCATCAGTGCGCAGAAATCTATCCCCGAAAAGCTGAGATACCGCCGATTGGTAGATCTGCGGAAAGGAGAGAGGGCATGATTAACATCGCACTTCCAAAGGGAAGACTTGGTGAAAAGGTATACGCCATGTTTGAGGCGGCAGGCTACGAGTGCCCCTCTATCAAGGAAAACAACCGAAAGTTGATTTTTGAGAATCCCGAGAAAGGCATCCGATATTTTTGGGTAAAGCCCTCGGACGTATCCATCTACGTCGAGAGAGGAGCTGCTGACATCGGCGTCGCAGGCAAGGATATTCTGCTGGAATACGAGCCGGACGTCTATGAGCTTTTGGATCTGAACCTGGGCAAATGCCGTATGGCAGTTGCCGCAAAGAAGGACTTCTACGACAGCGGCGAGCGCACCCTTAAGGTTGCAACCAAGTTCCAAAACATCGCAAAGCAGTATTACAATTCTCTCTGCAGAGACATTGATATTATTAAATTGAATGGTTCCATCGAGCTTGCCCCCATTTTAGGACTCTCGGATGTAATCGTGGATATCGTGGAAACGGGAACCACGCTCAAGGAAAACGATCTGGAGGTCAAGGAAACAGTGGTGCCCATCAGCGCACGTTTGATCGTGAACAAATCCGCCTTCCGATTCAAGACAAAAGAGATCGAAACCATTACAGAACAAATGAAAGCACAGGTATCGGCAAATGATTAAAATTTACAACTACGGCGAGGTTTCAAACAGCGAGATCTTTGCACGTGACAACATCGCCTCCAACGTCGAGGGGATCGTGAGCGAGATCATCGCGGACGTCAGAGCAAACGGAGACAAAGCCCTCCTCGCTTATGCAAAAAAGTTTGATAAGGCCGACCTGACCTCCCTGGAGATAAGCGCTGAGGAGATTGACGAGGCTTTTTGCGAGGTTGATCCGAAGTTTCTCGAAATCCTGCGCGAGGCAGCAAAGAATATTCGCGCCTTTCACGAAAAGCAGGTTCGCCAGAGCTTTATCATCAACGAAAATAAAGGCGTCGTAACGGGTCAAAAGATCACCCCCATCGACCGCGTGGGACTTTACGTTCCGGGCGGCACGGCAGCCTACCCTTCCACCGTTCTTATGGACAGCATTCCCGCAAAGATCGCAGGATGCAAGGTCATCGAGATGGTCACGCCTCCCACGAAGGACGGAAAGGTGAATCCCGTCATTCTCGCGGCTGCAAAGATCGCGGGCGTGGATCGCATCTACAAGGTGGGCGGCGCGCAGGCGATTGCCGCATTGGCATACGGCACCGAGACGGTGGGCGCCGTAGACAAAATTGTCGGCCCCGGAAACGCCTTTGTTGCAGAGGCAAAGAAGCAGGTCTTCGGCAAGGTATCCATTGATATGATTGCAGGTCCGAGTGAAATTCTTGTCGTTGCAGATCGCACGGCAAATCCCAAGTTCGTTGCAGCAGATCTTCTATCCCAGGCGGAGCATGACCGCATGGCAAGCGCCGTACTCGTCACCGACACCCGCGCATTTGCAGAGGCAGTCAGCAAGGAGCTTGAGCGCCAGATCCCCCTGCTCCCCAGAGCAGAAATCGCGCGAGAGAGCATTGACAAAAACGGAAAGATCATCGTTGCAGAGGATAACCTCTCGCTGGCGATTGAAATTGCAAACGAGATTGCCCCCGAGCATCTCGAGCTTTGCGTAGATGCCCCCTTCGACTATCTCGATCAGATCCGTCACGCAGGCTCCATCTTCATGGGCAAGTACTGCCCCGAGGCACTGGGAGACTATTTTGCAGGTCCAAACCACACTCTGCCCACCAGTGGCACGGCAAAGTTCTCCTCTCCCCTGTCGGTGGATGATTTCGTGAAGAAATCCCAGTTTACCTATTACACCAAGGAGGCACTGCGCGAGGTTGCTGAAAAGGTTGCATATTTTGCAAGCAAGGAAGGACTGGACGCGCACGCAAAGAGCGCAACCGTTCGGTTTGAGGACTGAGGCATGAGCAAATTTTTCAGCAAGAAATTCAGCCGTCTCGTCCCCTACACCCCCGGCGAGCAGCCCAGAGATATGAAATATATCAAGCTCAACACCAACGAATCCCCCTTCCCCCCTTCTCCAAAGGTTTCGGAGGCGGTTTTGGCGGAGAGCAAAAATCTGCAGCTCTATTCCGATCCCGAATGCAAGCGGCTAACGACCGCTCTCGCATCCCTCTATGGCGTGAAGCCCTCCGAGGTCATCTTGGTCAATGGCTCGGACGAGGTTCTGAACTTCGCATTCATGGCATTTGCAGATGAGGAGCATCCTCTTGCGTTTGCGGACATCACCTACGGCTTTTATCCCGTCTTTGCGGAGCTGCACCGCATCCCTTACAGAGAAATCCCCCTGTGCGAGGACTTCTCTATTTGTGCCGACGACTATATCGGAACGAACGAAACGGTCGTGATTGCCAATCCAAACGCCCCTACGGGCAAGTTTCTCCCCCTCTCAGAAATTGAGCGCATCGTCGCATCCAATCCCGATCGCATGGTGATCGTGGATGAGGCGTATATTGATTTCGGCGGAGAGAGTGCCGTTGGATTGGTACACAAGTACGACAATCTCTTGGTCACACAGACCTTTTCAAAATCGCGCTCCATGGCGGGCTCGCGCCTGGGATTTGGAATCGGAAACGAGAAGCTGATCGCAGATCTGCACACCATTCGTTACTCCACCAATCCCTATAATGTCAATCGCATGACCGAGGCGGCAGGCGCGGCGGCGCTGGAAGAAAACAATTACTACCTCTCCAACTGCCAAACCATCATCCAAAACCGCACCTACACCACAGCCGCCCTTCGCGAGCTCGGATTTGAGGTGCTGGACTCCTCGGCAAACTTCGTGTTTGCAAGTAGCGCTGATATCGGAGGAGAGGAGCTCTATCTCGCATTGAAAAAACGCGGTATTCTGGTGCGTCATTTCAAAAAAGAGCGCATCAAGGACTTTAACCGCATCACCATCGGAACGGCTGAACAAATGCAGGCATTGATCAAAGCCGTGAAAGAAATACTGGAGGAAAACAACAAATGAGAACCGCCAAGATCAACCGCAAGACTGCGGAAACAGATATTCAGATCTCCTTGAATTTGGACGGAACGGGTACGTCTGATTGCCGCACGGGATGTGGCTTTCTCGACCATATGCTCACCCTTTTTGCACGTCATGGCAGAATGGATCTGACGGTTGTGTGCAAGGGAGACACGCAGGTGGACGACCACCACACCGTTGAAGACATCGGAATCGCGCTCGGACGTGCCCTCTCCGATGCACTTGGAGAGCGACGCGGCATCTGCCGCTACGGCGACATCACGCTTCCCATGGACGAAACCCTCATTCTCTCTGCCGTTGACGTATCGGGCAGAGGGGGCTTCTATGGCGAGCTGTTCCTCCCCACCCAAAAGGTAGGAAGCTTTGACACCGAGCTCTGCCGTGAATTTTGGATCGCATTCGCAAGAGAGGCGGGCATCACCCTTCACATTCGGCAGCTCGCAGGAGACAATTCTCACCACATCATTGAGGGAACCTTCAAGGCGACCGCTCGCGCCCTCGCCAAGGCGGTTATGATCGACGAACGGTTTGCATCCGAAATTCCTTCCACAAAGGGGATGCTTGGATGATCGCGATTATTGACTATGGAGTTGGAAATCTCTTTTCCCTCGTCTCCTCTCTTCAAATGATCGGCGCAGATGCCGTCGTCACGGGGGATGCCGAAGTCATTCGCCGTGCGGATAAACTGATCCTGCCCGGTGTCGGCGCCTTCGCAGACGCCGCTGCAAAGCTTCGCGAGAGCGGACTGGATGCAATTCTTCGAGAGGAAGCGGCAAAGGGAAAAGAAATCATGGGCATTTGCCTTGGTATGCAGCTTCTTTTTGAAAGAAGCATGGAATACGGCGAGCATGAGGGGCTTGGGCTTCTCCGTGGCAGCGTTGTTCCCATGGAGGGCGTGATTCCATCGAACCTCAAGATCCCCCACATCGGCTGGAACGCCCTGCATTTTCAGAAAAAACACAAATTGATGAAATATATCAAGGAAAACGATTGTGTGTATTTCGTTCATTCCTACTTTGCAACCGATTGCAGGGATTCTCTCCTCGCCACCGCCGAATACGGCAAGGAGCTGACCGCAATGGTAGGAAAAGATAACGTTATGGGATGCCAGTTCCATCCCGAAAAAAGCGGAACGGTGGGGCTTGACATTCTCCGCGCATTCTGTGAAAGCGAGGACATGGCATGATTATCTTTCCTGCAATCGACCTTTATGACGGAAAAGCAGTCCGTCTGTACAAGGGCGACTATCAAAACATGACCGTATACAGCGAGAATCCGTTGGAGGTCGCAAAAACATTTGAATCCTGCGGTGCGACGCACATTCACATGGTGGATCTGGAGGGAGCCAAGGACGGCACCACCCCCAATCTCTCCATCGTTCGCGAGGTCGCCGAAAAGACCTCCCTGTTCGTGGAGATCGGAGGAGGCATCCGCAGTATGGAAACGGTGGAGGCATACCTCTCGGCGGGCGTATCCCGTGTGATTCTCGGCACCGCCGCCCTGACCGATGAGGCGTTTCTGCAAAAGGCAGTTGACACCTATGGTGAAAAGATCGCCGTAGGAGCCGATGTGCGAGACGGCTACATTGCCATCAAGGGGTGGCTGGAAACCTCCGAATGCACCCTGGAAGCATTTCTTTCCAAAATGCAACGGATCGGAGTAAAGACCGTAATCTGCACCGACATCTCCAGAGACGGCGCGATGAGAGGAACGAATCTGGAGCTTTACAGCAAGCTTTCCAGAAGCTTTGGCATGGATATCGTCGCATCGGGTGGCGTGTCTACCCTCTCGGACATAGAGGCGCTTCGTGATATGGATCTCTACGGTGCCATTATCGGCAAGGCATACTACACCGGCGCGATCGATTTGCGCCGTGCAATCGAGGTGGCAACATGATTACCAAACGAATCATTCCCTGCCTGGACGTAAAAAACGGACGGGTAGTCAAGGGGGTAAACTTTGAGGGGCTTTCCGACGTCTCCTCCCCTGTCAAGCTTGCAAAATATTATTCCGACAACGGTGCCGACGAGTTGGTGTTTTATGACATTACGGCATCCTTCGAGGAGAGAGCTCTTTTCACCGACATTCTTCGCGAGGTGGCAAGTCAGATCTTCATCCCTCTGACGGTTGGCGGCGGAATCAATACAGTCGAGGATTTCGATCGCGTGCTCAAATGCGGAGCGGACAAGGTCAGCGTCAATTCGGGTGCCATCCGCAACCCCGAGCTGATCCGCGAGGCGGCGCAAAAATACGGAAATCAATGCGTTGTCATCTCTGCCGACGTCAAGCGCGTGGACGGCGTGTTCCGCGTCTTTGCCAAGGGTGGCAGAGAAAACACCGGCATGGAAGCGATCTCCTGGATCAAAAAGTGCGTCGATCTCGGTGCGGGAGAAGTCGTTGTCAACTCCATCGACACCGACGGAGTCAAGCAAGGCTTCGACATAGAAATGCTCCAAGAGGTCTGTGCCGCAGTCAACGTTCCCGTCATCGCATCGGGCGGCGCAGGATCGATCAAGGATTTTGTAGATCTGTTCCACACCATTCCCGATATCGATGCAGGTCTTGCGGCGTCGGTCTTCCACTTTGGAGAGATCCGCATCCCCGACCTGAAGAAAGAGCTCAAACAAAACGGCATTACCGTTCGCCTGTAACGGAATACAGAAAGAAGGATAGAACTGTGATCAACATTGATGAACTGAAATTTGACGAAAAGGGTCTGATCCCCGCCGTGGTGGTCGATTCCATTACCAAGATAGTCCTCACGGTGGCATACATGAACCGCGAGAGCCTGAACATCACCATGGAAAAGGGGCTCACCTGCTTTTGGAGCCGCTCCCGCGAGGAGCTTTGGCTCAAGGGAGAAACCAGCGGGAACTACCAGCACGTGGTTTCCATCACCGCGGACTGCGACAAGGACGCTTTGGTGATCGTTGTGGAGAAGGACGGTCCCGCCTGCCACACAGGCAGCGATTCCTGCTTCACAAAGCCTGTTTACCAAAGCGATGAGCTGCATGAGTTCACACTCCAGGGGCTTTATGATCTCCTGGTCGGCCGCAAGATTGAGAAGCCGGAGGGCTCCTACACCACCTACCTCTTTGAAAAGGGCATTGACAAGATCCTCAAGAAGGTAGGCGAGGAATGTACCGAGGTTATCATTGCAGGCAAGGCAGATGACAAGAAGGAAACCGTCTACGAGCTGGCAGATCTGGCATACCACGCAATGGTGCTGATGGTTCAAATGGGCATCACGGTCGAGGACGTACACCGCGAGCTTGCTTCCCGCCACATCATCGACCATAAGGTCAAGCAGGAGAAAATGACCGGATCCAACTAACGCTCCACAAGGCACAACAACAGAAGGATCGCTGCGATATTCCCCATTCCAAAGGGCATATCGCAGCGATCCTCTTTTTATTCTGCAATTTCAATTACATCGGATGTTTTGATCCGTGTTCCATCCGCAAAAATCATCTCCCGGGCGGTTTCGTCCATGCGAACGAGTTTTCCCGAAAACGAGCGGTACGCACCACCCGTCTTGCGCTGATCCGCAACAAAATATACGACTGTAATTGTGGGTTGCTCCCCGATTCTCCTTTGAAGAAGCCGTTGCTTCACGTCCAGCAACGCGCGGGCATCCTCGCTCAGCTCAATTCTTCCGTCGGTGAGACGCGCCGTTTCGTCAATCACGTCATCATAGCCCGTGAGTGCCGAGAAGGGCGCAAACTGTGCCGCACGATCGCGCAGAGACATTCGAGGGTGTCGTGGAGAGGTGTGATGCGGAAGATCCAGCATATCGTCATAGCTTCCACTCATGCCTTGTGTCCTCCAATCTGAGAATTCCGCTCCTTGGCGGTCGCGCCCTCCTCCAGGCTCGTCCCCTTCAGAATGGCGTTTTTTCCATATTTCCGCCTGATATCAAGCATCGCCGAACGGATCCGCTTTTCCTTTTCCTGCAAACTGTCATCACTTTTTTCATTCACGGCATCCATCACCGAAAAAATATCCAACTGCTCACACACCTGCTTTTTTTCGGCATCCGTCTCCTTGAGAACCCTACAAGCGGAAAGCGTGAGCCGCCTGATCAAAAGTGCAGGATCCACAATGCGGTCGTAAAGTCTCATGTACCCCACCATCAAGTCCTCCATGGAGGCGGTGTACTCCTTCAGATTCTCCGTCCCGTGCGCGTGCTTGGGAATCTCCCGTCCATATCGATCGGTCTTGATCTCCCCTCGGTAAAGCAGTCTTCCCTGCTTACTTTTGAGATTTTCCACATCGTAACCGACTGTGAGAACCAACTGATCTGTTACCAGTCCCTTTTCGGTGAGATCCAGTGCCATCGCGTCGGACATCTCCCGCACCACCAAACGAGCCTTCTCGGCAGAATAGGGATACTGAAGAACCTGCCCCGAGCAGATGCTGTTAGAGTCGGGACGGTACGCCTTAATCTCGGAAATGGTGCAAGGCTCCCAGCCCCAGGCATGATCAATCAAAAGCTCTGCATTGACGCCAAACATTTTATAGAGAAGCTCCTCATTATAATAGGCGTCGGGAGCACCGATCGAGCACCTTGCAACATCTCCCATCGTGCGAATTCCCACAGACTCCAGCTTTTTCTGATATCCCTGCCCCACTCTCCAAAAGTCGGTCAGAGGCAGATGATCCCAAAGCTTCTCACGATAGCTCCGCTCGTCGAGCTCCGCAATCCGCACTCCGTTTTCATCCGCAGGAAGGTGCTTGGCAACAATGTCCATCGCAACCTTGCAAAGGTACAGGTTTGTGCCGATCCCCGCGGTGGCAGTAATCCCCGTGGTAGCCAGCACATCCAAAATGATCTTCATCGCAAGCTCTTTCGGTGTCAGCCCATACGTTTTCAGATAAGGCGTTACGTCGATAAACACCTCGTCGATGGAATATACATGAATATCTTCAGGAGAGACGTATTTCAGATAGACATCATAAATGCGCGAGCTGTACTCCATGTAATACGCCATTCTGGGAGGCGCTACGATATAGTCCACAGCAAGACGCGGATCTCGGTTCAGCTCATTGATATCGTAGGATGCCCCCTCCAGCCGTCTGCTCGGTGCGGCAGCGCGACGGGCGGCATTGACCTCACGAATCCGCTGCACCACCTCAAACATTCTCGGTCTGCCCGGGATCCCAAAGGATTTGAGAGAGGGAGAAACCGCAAGACCGATGGTCTTTTCCGTCCGCCCCATGTCTGCCACCACAAGATTTGCAGTCATGGGATCCAATCCTCTTTCCAAGCACTCGACCGACGCGTAAAAAGACTTCAAGTCGATGGCAAGATATGCTTTGCTCTGCATGGTTCTCCCCCTTTCTCTTTTTTATCATTATATCACATTTTTAAGATTGATTCAAGAGGAAAAAGGAGGTCAATCATCATCGTTTGATCCTCCAACAAACAGAATTCTTAATTTGAGCAAAAAATGTTCCCTTCCCGTCTTGATTTTTCTGACAAATAATTGTATAATATAAGGGAACATGGAAAAAAGAAAGGTTGGTACCCACATGAAAGCAGTTATTACCGTAACCGGAAAAGACAGTGTCGGCATTATTGCAGACGTCGCAGGCATCTGTGCAAAAAAAGGAGCAAACATCGTTGATATCACACAGACCGTTCTGAGCGATTATTTCGCAATGATTATGCTTGCGTCGATTGATGAGTTGAACGTGGACTTTGCAGACTTTGTAGATACACTCGCAGCCCTCGGAAAGGACCGTGGATTGGATATCCACACCATGCATGAGGATATTTTCAATACCATGCACCACATCTGAGGAGGAACCGACATGATCAACACACAGGACGTTTTGGAAACAATTCAGATGATCCGAGAGGAAAATCTGGACATCCGAACCGTAACAATGGGCATTTCCCTTTGGGATTGCGTGAGCGAGGATCCGAACCGCCTTTGCGACAGGATCTACGACAAGATTACAAAATCGGCAGAGCACCTGGTAGCCACGGGATGCGACATTGAGAAAAAATACGGAATTCCGATCGTAAACAAGCGTGTTTCGGTAACCCCCGTCTCCCTTATCGGCGGCGATTGCGGCCCCGACGGATATCTCAAGATCGCGCACACTCTGCAGCGTGCAGCAGACGCTGTTGGAATCAACTTCCTGGGCGGTTTTTCCGCACTGGTTCAAAAGGGCATGACCAAGGGCGCGGATGCGATGATTTCCATTATTCCCGAGGCATTGGCTGAAACAAAAAATATTTGCTCCTCCGTCAACGTAGCAAGCACCAAGGCAGGCATCAATATGGATGCCGTTGCACGCATGGGTTCCGCCATCAAGCGCGCAGCTTATCTGACAAAGGATCAGGACTCCATCGGTTGTGCAAAACTCGTAGTGTTTGCAAACGTCCCCGAGGATAACCCCTTTATGGCAGGCGCATTCTGCGGCGTCGGTGAGCCCGAAACCGTCATCAACGTCGGTGTCAGTGGTCCCGGCGTGGTTGCATCCGCAATTCGCCGCGCAGGAGATTGCAATCTCTCTGAGCTTGCCGACATCATCAAGAAGACAGCCTTCAAGATCACACGCGTCGGTCAGCTGGTCGCAAGCGAGGCGGCAAGCCGTTTGGGCGTTCCCTTCGGCATCGTGGACCTTTCCCTGGCACCCACTCCCGCGATCGGTGACTCGGTCGCCTATATCCTTGAGGAGATGGGCCTGGAGTCCTGCGGAGCGCACGGAACAACCGCTTGTCTTGCAATGCTCAACGATGCCGTCAAGAAGGGTGGCGTCATGGCATCCTCCCACGTCGGAGGTCTTTCGGGTGCATTCATTCCTGTTTCGGAGGACGCCGGCATGATCGCAGCTGCAGAGTGCGGCGCGCTCACACTGGAAAAACTGGAGGCAATGACCGCAGTTTGCTCGGTAGGTCTGGACATGATCGCAATCCCCGGAGACACCTCCGAGGAGGTCATCAGCGGCATTATTGCAGACGAGATCTCCATCGGCGTGGCAAACACCAAGACCACCGCTGTTCGTCTGATC
>JAZQVI010000088.1:0-44834 GCA_045631745.1 Eubacteriales bacterium | reverse complement strand
CAGGGAAGCATCCTTGAGCTCAAGTCCCACCTCGGAGGAAACGACCTGACCGCCCGTGAGGATCGCAATATCCTGGAGCATTTCCTTGCGTCTGTCACCAAATCCGGGAGCCTTAACGGCTACACAGTTGAACACGCCGCGAAGCTTGTTGAGCACCAGGGTGGTAAGAGCCTCGCCCTCTACATCCTCAGCAATGATCAGAAGCTTTCTGCCGGCCTGAACGATCTGCTCCAGAAGGGGCAGGATCTCCTGAATGTTGGAGATCTTCTTATCGGTGATAAGCAGGAGCGCGTCATCAATAACTGCCTCCATCTTATCCATGTCGCTTGCCATGTAGGGAGAGAGGTATCCGCGGTCGAACTGCATACCCTCCACAACCTCGGAATAGGTATCTGCAGACTTGGATTCCTCGATGGTGATAACACCGTCGGTGGTAACCTTCTCCATTGCATCTGCGATCAGCTGACCGATCACCTCATCCCCTGCGGAAACCGTTCCGACGCGTGCGATGTCGGCAGAGCCGTTGACCTTCTTGGAGTTTGCGACCAGTCCCGCAACCGCTGCATCAACCGCCTTCTTCATGCCCTTGCGGAGCACCATGGGGTTTGCGCCTGCGGTCACGTTCTTCATACCCTCGCGCACGAACGCCTGCGCCAAAAGGGTTGCGGTGGTGGTACCGTCACCTGCCGCATCATTGGTCTTGGTGGCAACCTCCTTGACCAGCTGAGCGCCCATGTTCTCTGCCTCGTCCTCCAGCTCGATCTCCTTTGCGATGGTTACACCGTCGTTGGTGATCAGGGGAGAGCCGTATTTCTTGTCAAGAACCACGTTTCTGCCCTTGGGGCCAAGCGTGATCTTTACCGTGTTTGCAAGCTTATCCACGCCGCGAACCAGTGCGTCGCGCGCTTCAATTCCATAAAGAATATCCTTTGCCATGATTCAAAATCCTCCTACGTATTAGTCAACGATCGCCAGAATATCGCCCTGCTTTACAATGGTATATTCTACGCCGTCCATCTTCACTTCCGTACCGCTGTACTTACCGCAAATCACCTTGTCGCCAACCTTGACGTCCATGGGAATGAGCTTTCCGTCCTCGGTGTATGCGCCGGGGCCTACTGCCACGACCTGTGCCACCTGAGGCTTTTCCTGTGCAGACGCGGTCAAAAAAATGCCGGTCTTCGTTTTTTCCTCGGCTTCCACCTGCTTTACAACAACTCTGTCAGCCAACGGCTTGATGTTCATATCTGATTTCCTCCTCATCTCTCGGATCGACCACTCGTTCGATCCTTCTCGTTAGCACTTGAATGTTTTGAGTGCTAAACCCATGCTATTATTTTATCCTTCTTTTGGAAAAAATCAAGGGCTTGGCGGCAAAGTTCACACTCTTTTAACAATATAGATCTTTTTCAACATTTTAAGCACGGGCATAGGCGATGTGTCATAGTTTTTGAGGGATGAGCATACCTTATGGTATCCATCTGACAAGCATTGAAAAGGAGTACCTACATTGGCCACAATTCGTTGGATTCTCACAGGCGGTTTCATTCCCCTATGCCTGCTTCTTTGCGGCGGTTTCTTTCTGATCTATCTCCGTGCACAGCCCTTCATTTCCCCCAAAAAAATGATAAATGCCCTCAAAAAATCCCCCACGGAAGGGGTTTCCCCCTTTCGTGCTGTCACCTTGGCACTTGCCGGAACACTGGGAGTCGGCAACATCGTTGGGGTCGCAAGTGCCTTGCTCATTGGCGGTGCCGGATCAATTTTTTGGATGTGGATCTCGGCCATGCTCGCCATGATCCTCAAATATGCCGAGATTCTGCTCGCCGTCAGGCATCGTCGCGAAGGGCGGGACGGCAGCTGCTACGGAGGAGCCGTCTATTACATCAAAGAACATTTTGCGGGTATCGGTCGCGCAAGGATCGGCGGCATACTTGCAACGGTGTTCGCCGCTCTGATGATTGTGGACGCGATGTGCATGGGGTGTATGATCCAGATAAACGCCATCGCATCCTCCCTTGACGGGATCCTTGGCATCTCCCCTGCCCTGTGCGGAATTTTTTTGCTCGCGCTTACCTTCCCTGTGATCCTGCGAGGCTCCAAAGGAATCTCTGCACTCACCGAATACCTTGTTCCCATCCTGTCACTGGGATACCTGATCCTCTCGCTTGCCGTCCTTTGGATCTGCCGCAGCGCACTGCTTCCAACACTTTGCCGCATCCTGTCCGAAGCCTTTTCGCCTATGGGAGCGGCAGGCGGCATCTGGGGCTTTCTGACCTGTCGCGCTCTTCGCGTCGGAACCATGCGGGGAATCCTCTCCAACGAGGCGGGATGCGGAACTGCCCCCACCGCACACGCATCTGCCAAAACCGACTCTCCTGCCGCGCAGGGCGTGTGGGGAATCTTTGAGGTCTTTGTGGATACGATCGTGCTTTGCACCATGACAGCGCTTGTCATTCTCGTCGCCTTTCCCGATCTGCAGGATTTCGGGCTCTCTCCCGTACGTATGACGGTTAGCGCCTATTCTTCTGTTTTGGGGCCGTGGGCAAGTTATTTTCTGTGCGCCGCCATCTTTTGCTTTGGCTATGCGACCGTTATCTGTTGGGCAGGATACGGCGCCGAGAGCGTGCGCGCCATATCCCCCAAAAAGCGATATCTTATTCTCTATTATCTCCTCTTTGCCATCTGTCTTTTGCTTGGCGTGAGGACAACGCCGAATTACGTGTGGGACATTGCAGATTTTGCGATCGCATCCCTGACCGCAATCAACCTCGCCGTCTTGCTCCTTATGCGACGTGAGATCAGACAGGAAACAGACCTTTTCTTTTCAAAAAAGCAACACGTACCCCACCTAAAGAAAAAGCAACCTTGACAAACCGCTCCCGCCCGTGATATAATAACAGTATCTTCTATCCGTTTTGGAGGTATCATGGGACTGTTTTCATTTCTCAAGGAGTTGTTCTCAGCGCAAAAATACATTTTTTCAGCGATGGCTGAAATGGATCGAAAAAACAGCACATACGCCAATCTCTCGTCCGAACAGCTTTTGAGTCTGACCGACGACGAGTTGATCTCCGCCGCCCTCTACCGAACCGATAAGAAAATCGAGAGGATCCTCGGCAAAAAGAAAAAAGGCACGCCAGCCGAATGGGCGGAGCACCTCACGGGCGCGCAGCGTACCGTTTATATCCTCTCTTATTTTGAGTCGGATATGCAAACGGGGGGACTCGAATATTTCCTTGAACAGAACGAAGCATTTGCCTCGGCGGTACCCGAATGTCTTGAAGAAATCGGCGCCTCGGAAAATCGCGCCCTCTACGACGAATTTCTTGCCGACCGCAGTTATCGCATGAGCTATTCCGAGCGACTGGAGTATCAAGACGAGCTGCGCACCTTCAACAACCGTTACCTTGCCCTTGCCCCCATGGAGCCATTCTTTGCCGCTTATCTCAGGAACAATATCGAGCAATTCTGAGCAACAAATCCGTTTTTGCAAGTAAGGACGGAACGCCTACCGGCGTTCCGTCCTTTTTTCAATAAAAGCGTTTTTCTCCAATCGCCCATCCGTGAATCCCCTCCGAGAGACACTGCGCGTAGGTTTTGATCTCGGTCTCAAAGAGAAATTCCTTTTGTCGGAAAGGCAATCCCATCACAAGTATGACACAGGGACAAGCCGTCCGCCGCAAAAGCAAAAAGGAGGGGGATGCCCGCACACCCTGAGAATCCAGTCGGCTCCCATCTTCGATTGCACTCAACACAGACTGTGCAAGACACCACGCTGCCGTATCACGCCGAAAAACCATGGCATTTGCTGTTCCTACGCAGGGAAGCTCTGCCGCGCGCACACAGATGCGAAGGACCGCATCGGCGCGCCATTTTTTTGCAATGGAAGCACAGACCGCAGGACGTCCTGCACCTGCATGCTCCGAAAGCTCCGGCACCTCCCCCGAAAACAGAACCGTATAGCCAAGTGACTCCAGTTCTCCTTTCAAGGTCTTTCCGATCAGATAGGCGTGGCTTGGAGGTGCATCGCGCCGCCTGCCTGCGCAATCCCTCCGCCCATTCATACCGGAATCAATCAGAATCCGTCCAATCATATGTATGCAAGCCCCTTTCCGCAAGACGTGGATACGTCTTTTTTATTATTCTATGCAGCGTGGGGCTTGATTGATTATCCAATCCACAAAATCAAGATCAATCCTATGCCGGCAATCCAAGGAAGGCGGCGCGAAAATGTCGGGAGAAAGCGTCCGAGCAAGCGTCTTGCGACGGCCAGCGATACGGCGGCGCGAATCAGACAGGTCAGGTAATCCAAAAGATAGGAAAAGCCCTCAAGTCGGAAAAAGTATTGCCCGATCGAAAGAATGCGTACCGAGTAGGAATAGGGATACGCAAGACCTGCGGCATAGGTCGCGCCAAAGGTCAGAATCGCCTGTGCCACACACAATAGCAGCACCGCACAACCGATCGCCGTCCCCACCGCCAAGGAACGCCCCCCGCCCTTTGGCTCTACCAAAGCAAAATACAGAGCCAACACCGACAAAGGCAGGAGAGATTCCCTCCAAAGCGTCAGAAGACTACCCAACGCCCCCCATTCCCATCGCAGGAAATTGACGGGCGCACGCTCCCATGCAAAGGTAGGAATCCCCGCTAAAAAAAGAAACACTACGCAGGCGATCATCCCCAAAAAAGCAAGCAAGGAAAAGGAATCCATCCCCCTGTCCCGCAATGTCGATAACCACACCACGCACGCCACAAAGAGGATCAAGAGCAGCCAACGACTGCCCATGGGCAGGATCAGATCCATGGAAAAGCGAAGGTAATCCGCGCAGCTTCTCCACGTGCAATACAGGGCATACGCACCGAACAAAACCGAAAGAGATGCCACAAGAATCCTCCTGCCCCGCCGACGGCTGATCGGTCTTCTCCAGATCCATCGGAAGATGGGATACAGGAAAACCGCAGGGATCAGCGCACCTGCCACCGAAAGCAAAAAAACAGGCAACACGCCCTGATCGCTTGCCCGCCACGGATAACGGATCAGCGAATTTCCAACTGTAAACAAGGCGGCGAGCGCAATTTTGTGAAGTCCTGACGCCTTCTTTTCCACGATTCTATCCCCCATCTTCCATCTCACAATGCACCGAGAGCGTTGCCCCTTGGATCCATGTCAGATCCTGTGTCTGTATCTCGATGTTTCCCTGTCGGATCTGCTCCCCGAGAAGGAAGAAATCCTCCCCTACCGTATCACGCGCATAAGCGAACAGATTTTCCGTACGAGTGATGATTTCGCGCCGAATCTGCTGTACGCCATCATCTGTCCCGCCAACGATCTTCATACGCAGATTGAGGGTAATCGTTACCCTCTCGCCGTCAGACTCCGCCGTCAATTCCCGTTTTATCTTCCTAAGTCTTTGTCCCATATCCGTCCCCCCCGTAAAACGGTTGGAAAGAATGGCATAGGCAACCCAATCCTCTGCCGACAGACGTACTGCCTCGGCATGCGGGCGCAGAATATCTACCCCCTCAAGACGCACCGCGGTGCCATCCTCCCTCTTTACAGCCTTTATCCGTGGGATCGCGACAGGAAGCTCCGGCGAGGAATCTGCACGCAGCTCATAAATGCTGCATCGCATTTCCACTCCCATGCGTTTCCGCTCACGCTCCAGCAGCTCGGGGATCTCGTATCCGACGGCAGGCGCGGAAAGGCTTCCCACGCGCAGGATCTCACCCGCATTGTCTGCACGTACCACCTCGGTTGCCAACGGAAGATTCTCGCCTGCTTCCGCAAAGGCAAACACCTCTTGCATCTGTGCTGTGTTAAGGGTTTCTCCAAGGATCGCCAACGCACAGTGACTGAAAACAAGCTGGCGCGGCACCTCCCTTTGCATACGGGCAAGCGCATCCTCGACCGATCTGCCCGATTCAGAAAACAACAGCGTCTTTGCCTGCACAGATTGGCTCTCGCTGATCACAGGAATCTCAATGGTAACGCAAATCCCCTCCTCCGACGCATCAAACCCCATCGCAGAGACGAGATAGCTTTGCTCCGGCTCTGCCCCTCTCCCCTCACAGGAGGTCAGAGTGCCAAGGAGCATTCCCACAAAAATCAACACACCAAGCATCCGTTTGCACATGTTACTCCTCATGCCTTCTCTCCCCCTGGCGTCTGAGATTTCGGTTAAAGGTGGGACGCGTTTTCATCATACTCCACGGAAATCTGACCGCCGTGTCCTTCAGTCCCTGCACGGTGGGAGTCTCCAAAGAATACACATAGGGGGTACCAAAGGAGGAAATGGACAGAATCCGAACCACAATGAGGGTCAGCCCGATCAAGCACCCGGGCAGTCCGAGGGCCGATGCCAGGAGGATCAAAAGCAGCCGCAGGTAAAAGATCACCGCACGCAAGCGAGGAATCATGAGCCCGGCAATTCCGCTGACGGCAACCGCGATCAGCATGGGAGCACTCACCAGCCTTGCCTCCACCGCTGCCTGTCCGACCACAAGTCCTCCCACAATGCTCAGGGTATGTCCGAGATTTTGCGGCATTCGCGCGCCTGTTTCCTTGAGGATCTCCAAGATCAGAACAAGAGACAGACATTCCACAAAGGAGGAAAAGGGCACGCCGCTTCTTGCCTGCGCCGCCGAAAGCAGAAAAAAGGTGGGAAGGAGCCGCTGGTGATATAAAAGGAATGCCAAATAGAACGCCGGCACGGAAACGGTGAGAAAAAAGCAGACGTATCGCAGAAAACGCCCTACCGAGGCAATCCAAAAGTTGAGATAATAGTCTTCGTCCGACTGAAAGCTTTCGGAGAAGAGATAAGGAACAGTAATGACGACGGGAGAACCGTCCACCATGATCGCCACACGCCCTTCTAATAGCTTGGACGCCACCACGTCGGGCCGCTCGGTGCTCCCGCAGGTCTTGAAGAGAGAAAACCGATGATCTCGAATCAGCTCGTTGATATAATTGCTGTCAAGAATTCCGTCAATGTCAATCTGAGAGAGCCGTTTTTTGACACGTCGCACCAGTTCGGGGTCAGCCAGCGCCCCAAGATAACAAACAAAAACAAAGGTATCTGTCCTGCGGCCGATCCTCTGCATCTCAATGCAAAGATCAGGGGTCAGCAATTTGCGCCGCAATAGCGCAAGATTAAGCATCGCCGCCTCATCAAAGCCCTCTCTGGGGCCTTGCAGAACCGTCTCGTTCTTGGGTTCGCTCACCCCTCTCGTGCGCCAGCCCTTGGTATTCATCACCAACGCCAAAGCCGATCCCTCGATCAAGAGCGCGCTGTCTCCATATAGGATTCCCCGCAATACGTCCTGCAAATTCGAGGTATCGCTGACCTCGTTAGAGAAGAGAACGCGTTCCAAAACAGACAGAGCGGGATCTCCCTCGACCGTCTCTGCCAGCATCAGAGGACGCACCACTGACAGATTCATCATCTGGGTGTTCACCATGCCATCCAGATAAAACAGAGCGCATCGGTTCCCCGCCCCCATTCGGAACTGTCTGACACGAAAGGTGGCGTCGCATCGGAAAATTTCTTTCAAAAGTGCGACGTTCGCATCAAAATCCGAGCCGAGAACGCGCGTCTCGCACGCTAAAACATCGGTCATGTGATCTCCTCCTTTTTTAGACTTCCTCTTTAGATTTCCCTCCTTTTAAGCAAATATCCATAGCATAATTTATCAAAAAAAGCTCCGCTACGGATCAACATCCATAGCGAAGCATATTTTTAAATTCTATTTCACACGCATAAACTCTCCAACCGTTCCGTTCACGGTAGAGATAAAGGCGAAGGTGCTGTCATATTTTTGAATGATCTTTTCAAAATCAGCAACCTGTCTGGGATTGACCACACACACCACCAAGAACTTGTCGGTTCCGGTATACATTCCCTTGACAGAGATCACCGTACACCCATGATGAAGGGTGTGCATCAGCTCGTTGGAAAGCTCCACGGGATGCGTGGTAATAACCTCAAATTTTGCAGCCTTGCGCGCACCCTTTAGGATAGAGTCGCTCACCTTGCCGGCTACAAACACGTAAATTGCGCAAAGAATTACAGGACGGTATCCCATGTCATAAACAAAATAGGAAAGAACGGCAACCGCCACATTGATCGAAAAGATGATCCAGATGGTGTTAAACTCGGGATACTTGTGGTTGATAAAGGCTGCCGAAATGTCCGTTCCGCCTGTCGATCCCCCCATCTTTACCACACAGCTGTAGATCGCACCATCAAACAATCCACCCGCAATCGCTGCAAGAATTGCCTCTCCCGCATCCGGAGCGCGATAGATAAAAGGCTCGAGATCCAAACGCTCTGCCACCAATAATGCCCCGGAAAAGGCAAGCGTAAAGACAAACGTTTTGAGGCTATACGAGCGTCCCAAAACAAAGAACGCAATCAAAAGCATTGGCAAATTGACAATCAACGACAACAGTCCAACCTCAAACCCGAACACATATTGAATCATGGTAGCAAAACCAATCACTCCGGACGGGGCAAAGTTGTTCGGCAATATAAAAACAGTGAAAACCATCGCACCGAGCATCGCTAATATGATGAGCAAAAAATATTGTACGACCGTTTTTACACTCTGCTTTTTTAATAATTGATTCACCAAAATCACGCTCCTTTTTATTCTGTTTTTTAGCCTTCCCAATATTAACGCAAAAATTCTCGTATATTCTTATCGCAAGGGCTCCACACCGCACACGGTCAAGCAGTTCCCCTTTACGTAAAACAAAACGTTCACACCTGCATAAGCAACGCCCCATTCGCGCTCCTCGTCGTGAATATAGGCGGTTCGGGGATCTTGCGCCAAAATTTCAATTAAATTCGCACGGTCCGCCTCGGGGATCATTTGCAAATAGATTTCGGGAAAAACCACCTCAAGGCGATGCTCCCGTACCTCCTCTCCAAATCCACCCACCGCATCTGCATGGCAGTCGGAATAGGGCAGATAGGGCTTGACATCATAAATGGGCGTTCCGTCCAGCATATCAATGCCCGAAACCCAAAGAATGGGGCCCAGATTCTCGTCATATTCCACGCGATCCAGCTTGACCGAGGAAAGTCCAATGGGGTTTGGTCTGTAGGGCGAACGCGTCGCAAACACTCCCATTTTCTTCTTTCCGCCAAGCCTTGGAGGCGCAACGGTTGCCGACCATCCGCTTCGCGTCACCTTGGAAAAGCCCCATAAAAGCCACAAATGGGAGAACCCTTCCATTCCTCTCACGGCATCCGCCGTGCGGTATGCGGGCTCAAAAACGATCTTTCCGCGCAGCCCCTTCACAAGACCGCTCTGTCTCGGAATTCCAAATTTCTCCGGAAAATCTGTATGAATTTTTGCGATCACCTTGAGCTGCATCAGATCAAGACCTCTCCTTTCGTGTTTGGATCCATTCCTCTGCCTCCTCACGCGCGTGGAAAATCAAAACCTCTTTTCCGCTCCCAACACGCGCCAAAAGCGCATAAATCTGCGGCAGCTGTTTCCTTGGAAAATCCAAGATCCACTGCCGAAATTCTCCGTCAAATTGCTCCTCCACCCACGGGAGGTCGCTCCGTTTCTTTCCGATGCGCGCCTCTGCCCCGGACAGACAAACATCAAGGGGGTAGTCCAACAATAGCACCGTGTCGCAAGCCGCCAGCCGCTGCTCCAGGGTTCGCCCGTAGTTTCCGTCAAGAATCCAACGCTCCCTTGCAAGGATTTCCGAAAGGCGGCGATCGAAAACCTCCTGTGGCACATGGCTTCGATCGGGCAAATGCCAGATCAGATCGAGATGATAAAGCGGCAGCCCTGTCAGAACATGAAGCCTCTTTGCCAAGGTGCTTTTTCCCGCCCCTGGGCAACCGATCACAAGAATTCTTTCCATACGCCTCTTATCTCCGTTTTTATGGTAGCCTCATCGCATTCTCTTTTGAAAGAATCAAGGAGAAAAACCTCTCACCGCCACTGACGGTGGGAGGTTTTCCCTCAGCGAATGTTCAGAAAATCCTTCATTCTCTTCTTGACATAGTTGCGACGATTGATATGCTTCGCCTTAAAAATAATAACCGGAATAGAAGCCTCCCTGCAAAGTCTTTCAACCTCGCGGTACTCCTTCTGGCTCTGCTGATCCTGACGTCTCATGCCCTTAACCTCAACAAGGACTTTAAGCCGACTCCAAAGATCATACACAGCAAAATCCATCTCGCCAAGCTCTTCATCATCGCACACGGTTCCATCCGCGCGCATAAGCACATCTGCCATATCCACGCGCGTTCTTATGATGTACCTCAAGCCAATCGCAGAACGCATCTCATCGTAGAACTTCTTCTCAGTCTTGGAAAGAATCATGTCTTTCGAAATGTACTTTACTTTCCGTACCTTTTTTTGATCCTTTCTCACCAGCTTTTTTTCGTCTTTTTCTTGTTGTCTCGCTTGCTTTTTCAGCTGGTCTTCCTGTTTTCTGAAATATCTTTCTGCCTTCTTTTCTGTCTTTTGCTCACACTTCTCCGCTTTTCTTATAAGCTTCTGCTCGCGCTTTTCCTCTTTTCTCGCAAGCTTTTCCTCACGTTTGAGCTCCTTCACCTGCGCCTTCAGTTCCTCGACACTTGGAGAATCCACATCCGCCTCGACAAGCTCCTCGTACTCATACACAGGCTCCTCATACACCGGAACCTCCTCAACCGCCTCAAAAAGGTCAGCCGCCCCAGCCTCGGGAACATACACGACCTGCACGGTGCTCTCCGTCTCGGTCTTCCCATTTCCCCAAAATTCAACGACCCCCTCCACAGATGCCTTAACAAGCTCTCCAAAAAACAGGATCATATCCTTAACCACTACGGTTTTTTTAGCGGAACCGTCCACACGGTTTGGGTTGTCAGAATTCTTACAACTCATAGATCCTTCTCCTTTATACTCCCAACACATCACTCGTGTCACTCATGTTTCCTATATAGGATACCATATTTTATAGAAAAAAGCAAGCACTTAGACAAAAAAAGATAAATTTTTACACTATTTTATCTTATTTTATCAAAGTTCAATTCCACAATTTTGTTGGCAAAGAATAATTTCCCAAATAAGTATTTGTTGGAAGCACTTTCGGACATGGTAATCACCTTTCCGTCTCTGTAGTCCAGCCCCTCGCTCATCGCGGGGCCCTTGATCTCTTTTTCGAGCTGATCAAGGTAATACAGCGGTGCGCCATCCATGGTCTTTCCCGAATCGGTTGCATTTTCGAGTTTGTAAACGTAATAAACAGAATCAGTCAAACCGTAGGAGGTAGACATCACGATTTTTCCGTCGGGGGTGAAGCAGATGCCCTGCACCTTGTTGCGAACGGAATAAACCTTGACGGGGGTGGTCAGATCGTCCAACGCATAGACCGAGCAGATCGCATAGTGCGTGCCCTCGGCAGTCTCGTTCTCGTGTCCCTCGATACTGTATTTTCCACCATCGTGGAACTCTCCAACGTAGAGATAGGTGTCATCGGTATATGCAAAATCTGCTTGATTGTTCACGGCGATTCCATCGCCAATATCCAGCTCGTCACCGGACTTTGCATTCAGAATGGTATCCATCGGAACAGAAAAGATCTGACCCTCGCTCGCGATGTAAAGCATGCCACCCGTGGTCGCAATACCACCGGCATGCCCGGTGAAATCCTCGCCCCCCTGCTTGAGTCTGACGTAGTAGGACTCGTTATTCCTATTGGTCACGTAAATTCTGGAGGCAGCGTGGTTCTTCATGTAGCCCGACACCAGGATCGCGTCGTTCTCCTCGGACGCGGCAATTCCCTGGCAAACAAAGCCGTCTCCCAGCCCGGGATTTTGGCACACGTCGCCCTTTATGAAGTAATACTGGGGATAGATCACAAACTTTGCAATGTTGAGAAAGGCAACCGCCAAAACAGCCAGCACCAGTGCCGTCAGAAGCAGCTTGAATAAAATCTTTCTGAAAATTCTACGGATCAGTCTCATAGTCACAAACCTCTTTCTGTATGTATTTTTCTTTTTGGGGTTCAATTTGGGGCGATTTCAAATCGACAAAAGGTTAATTCGATGTGTTATACCAAACTGCTGTAAATGAGAGTTTTGAGTATTGCTCAAAATCGTTATTTACCCTTATTTGTTTTCCTTTGCGGTGGTGATGGAGGCGATGAGTAGCTTGCGGATTTTGCTGCATTTTGCATACATATCCTTGTATTCATCCTCGGTTATCATGTGCGTATCCTTGAACAAACCAAGCCAATAGTCCGTTTCATAACATTCTTTTAAGGCGATTTGAAACTTATTGATAAAATCCGCCTTACTTGCGGCATAATTAGCCTCGTGGATGTTTGCACCGATGCTTGTGCCGCTCCGCAATACTTGATTTAACAACACGTTGCTTTTTCGATTTTCTTTGATGTCGGTGCAAAGATTGACAATATCAACGGCAAATTGCTTTGATAAGTTAACTAAAAAGTTTTCTTTCATTTTAAGGCCTCATAATTAAAATGATTTGACGCGATGCGTCGTTGTGATAGATGAATTGACGGCAAAGCCGTCATGAATTGATGCTATCGCATCATGAATTCTCGTCGGCGTTCCGCCTCCTCCATGAATTGAATTGCGCATCCAACCTTATGCGCCCGCAGGCGCAATTCATGGCGAAGCCAATTCATGAGTGCGACGCACTCAATTCATGCGCTCGCGCAATTCATTGTGTCGTGTGAGACACACGACACTCTCGACATGCCCCGTCCTCGGGAACAAATCCACAGGCGTCACCGTTCCAATTTCATATCCCAATTCCGCAAAAATCGCGCAATCTCTTGCCAGCGTATCGGGGTTACAGGAAACGTACACCACCCTCGGCACGCCATGCGCGGCGATTCCCTGAATCAGCTCGGGCGTCGTGCCCTTTCGGGGCGGATCGATCACCACCACCGCACGGGAAAGGCTTCCCTTCTCCTCCGCCGCTCGCTTGAGCAGCCCCTGTGGGTCGGATGCGTCACCGCAGAAGAAGGACGCGTTGGTAATACCGTTTCGCTCGGCATTCTCGGTCGCGCTCCTTGCCGCACGCTCCACAATCTCCATGCCCAGCACCTCGCCCGCCTCTCTTGCCATGGAAAGTCCAATGCTTCCGATGCCGCAATAAAGGTCAAGCAGCAATTCGTCGCCTGTCAGATTCGCGCGTTCTTTTGCCAAACCGTACAAGAGCTCACACGCATCATGATTCACCTGATAGAAGGACTGGGGGGTAATGCGAAATTTAAGTCCGCAGAGGATATCCTCGATCCATTCCTCACCAAAGAGCAATCGATAATGCTCTCCCAGCACCACGTTGGTGTTCTCGGAATTAACGTTAATCATAAAGGAACGCACCTGTGGGAAACGCGCGCTGAGCTCGCGAATCCACTCCTGTTCTGCAGGTAGCTTGTCCCGTGTCAGCACAAGACAAACCATGATCTCCCCCGTTCGCGCGCCGATGCGCAGATAGATGTGCCGCAAAAGGCCCTTTCCAGTCGCCTCGTCATAGGCGGAAATACCATGACGGTCTGCAAATTCGCACACGAACGAAACGATCTCTCCAAACACCGAGGGCTGAAGGCGGCAGTTGTCCGCCGGCACGATGCGGTGAGAGGAATTGGCATAAAATCCCGCTTGCAGCTTTCCATCCTTGCCCTTCTGTACAGGATACTGCGCCTTATTGCGATATTCCACGATCGACTCGGTATGAAGCACGGGCTCTACCACAACGTCCTGGAGGCGCACCTTTTTGAAGGCGTTCTCCACGTACCGACGCTTGAGCTCCAGCTCGTGCTCGTATGTAAGATGTCGGTAGGCACAACCACCGCATCCCATGGCGGCTGTGCAAAGATCCTCCTCGGTGCGGTGGGGAGACGGTTCAATCACGCGCTCGGGACGTGCAACAAGATAACTTCCCGTCACCTTGATGACCTTTGCCTCCAGCTCATCTCCCGTCACGCCGCCTCGCACAAACACCGTCTTTCCCGTATCCGCTCCCGCATTTTCCAAATGTCCCACGCCGCATCCCAAATTGTTGACATCTGTGATGCGGACGCGGATCAATTCATTCTTCTGCATCAAATATAAAATTCCTCTCCGTTTTCCAGACACAGACAGCCAAGCTTGCCTCCGTCCATCACACCGCAATCAATGAAAATGCTACCCTCGCCGTAGGTAATCTTGCCGTTTTTTGTAGGCTTGTGTCCCACGATCAGAATGGTATCCTCTATCAGCGCAGTCTTGGCGTCAAGAGACTCTGTGAAGAAATCCTCGGGGAGATAGTCCTCA
Source organism: Eubacteriales bacterium (assembly GCA_045631745.1). GTDB lineage: Bacteria > Bacillota > Clostridia > Oscillospirales > CAG-272 > UMGS1865. Next base: position 30,534 of record JAZQVI010000088.1, on the reverse strand, counting down.
AGATCGCTGTCGGGGGAATAATCGGCAATCCCCGCGTGCACCATGAGATAATTCTTCCCCTTGATCTTCGCCTCCTCAAAGAGCGCAAGATCGCACAAATAATCCAAAACGCCCTCACGCTGCTCCTCATCCAGCGCGCGGAAGTCCTCCAGCGTCTCCTTGCCGCCCTCCTGCATCCACGCCGTCATCTCGGCAATGTAATCGGCATCGGGGGAGGAACCGCTCTTGAGCATCTTATCAAAGCCTGTGAGCATTTTTGCCGCACGGAAATCATGCTCTCCCGCAATGGAGTACACGTTTACGCGCATACTCAGATCCTCGATCAGCTCCATGGACTGCTCACCGTAGTCCACAATGTCTCCCAGAACGTACATCAGATCGGAATCCTTAAAGCTGATGGTTCTGAGAAGCTCGGTAAATTTATCATAGTTGCCGTGCAAATTCGACACAACATAGGTCATGGTATACTCCGTTCCGTCCATGGTCTTTGGACTGTTTTTTATTTATACTATATTGAAAAAGCGCTTGTTTCATGACGAAATTCTCACATGGGTGATGCGCTTTTTCGCTCCAGCATGGAAAGCAGCGTCGCCTCATCGATCACAGGAACGCCCAACTGATTTGCCTTTGTCAGCTTAGAGCCTGCCGCCTCGCCCGCCACCACAAAGGAGGTCTTGGAGGAAACCGATCCCGCCGTTTTTCCGCCTGCCATGCGAATCTTCTCGGACGCCTCGTCACGCGACATGGCGGGAAGCGTGCCCGTGAGCACGAAGGTTAGCCCCGCCAGGAAATCATCCTTTGCGCGGTGCAGGGGCTCTGTGATCAGCCCTGCCGCCACCAGCCTCTCGCAAAGCAATCGGTTTTGCTCACGCGAGAAGAAATCCACCACGCAGTCGGCTGTAATTTGTCCGAAATCTTGCAGCGAGCAAAGCTCCTCGACGGTGGCATTCATGCAAGCCTCCAACGTTCCAAAGTGCTGTGCCAGCGCCGCTGCCGCGACCTCTCCCACGTTTCGGATTCCCAGGGCGTAGATCAGTCTTTCCAGCCCCGCGGATTTGGAATTTTCAATCGCCGCAATCAGATTTGCCGCGGATTTCTCCCCCATGCGCTCCATAGATTCAAGTTTATCAGCGGTCAGATCGTACAGATCCGCCACATCAGCAATCAATCCGTCGCGTAACAACGCCTCCACGATCTGCGGTCCCAAACCATCAATGTTCATGGCGTTCTTGGACGCGAAATGCTCAATACCGCGAGAAAGCTGCGCAGGACATCTGCTGTTGTTGCATCGGGTTGCAGCCCCCTCCTCGGCATTGTAGAAAACAGGCTCGCCGCAAGAGGGACAACGGTCGGGCATCGAAAACTTCGGAAGATCTACCACACGAAGCTCGGTATGCGCCCGAACCACCTCGGGAATGATGTCACCCGCCTTCTGCACCGTTACGATGTCACCAATGCGGATGTCCTTTTCCCATATAAACTCCGCATTGTGCAGAGTCGCCCTGGAAACCGTCGTACCGGCAAGTCTGACAGGATTGAGCAACGCGGTGGGCGTCAGCACGCCCGTGCGTCCCACGGCAATTTCTACGTCCACAAGCTTTGTCTGCTTCTGCTCGGGGGGGAATTTATACGCAACCGCCCATTTTGGGGTCTTCGTTCCCTCCCCAAGACGTGCACGGTCTGCGAGAGCATCAACCTTAATGACCACACCGTCTATATCATATGCCAAGTCATCGCGCATCTCTCCAAGCTTTTGGATATGCCCAATAATCTCCTCCGCGCTCCTACCGCACGCGCGGTGCTCCAAAACACAGAAACCAAGAGAAGCAAGACGCTCCATCGTCTCGGTGTGAGACGCAGGTGCATGACCGTCGGCGTAAAGCGCCCCCTCCTGGAAATTAAACACGAAAATATCAAGACCTCTCTCGGCGGCAATCTTGGGATCAAGCTGCCGCAAAGAGCCTGCCGCCGCATTTCTCGGATTGGCAAGCAACGCCTGTCCCTCCGCCTCTCGCGCGAGATTCAGTCTTTCAAAGGTGCGCCTCGGCATATATACCTCGCCTCGCACCGTCAGATCAAGCGGCTCGGTCAGAACAAGCGGAATCGAAAAGACGGTTTTCAGATTCTGCGTGACGTCCTCTCCCTCCTGTCCGTCTCCACGTGTCGCCCCCTGCACGAAGACGCCCTTTTCATAGCGCAGAGACACCGAAAGTCCATCGATCTTGGGCTCTACCGAATAAAGTGCGTTTGGAAGCGTTCCTTTCACACGGTCCAAGAACTCCTCCAGTTCCCCAAAGGAAAACACGTCATCCAAGGAATCCATACGCACGCGATGAACCACCTTTTCAAACTTGTCCAAAGGCTTTCCTCCCACGCGCTGCGTGGGCGATGCCGCGTCAAAAAACTCCGGATGTGCTTCTTCCAAAGCCTTCAGTTCTGCATACATCCGGTCGTATTCATAATCCGAAATTTCGGGCGCATCGTCCACGTAATAAAGCTTTGCGTGGTATAATAGCTCTCGGCGAAGCTCGCCGATTCTTTGTTCAATGCTCATGGTTGCCATTTGGAAACACCTTTCTGTCCTTTGAGTTTCATCCCTTCAAGCGTGCGTCGACCGCATCAAAATCGCACACTCATCTACATCTTATTATATCAAATAACCGCAAATCTGTCAATCCCATTCTTTTTGTTTTTCACCAAATCTTTCGACATTTTAACCAAAAATAAATAAAATTTTAAAAATTATTTGTTTTATCTTTACAGAACCTTATTTTTGTGATATAATGAAATCACAATAGGAGAGATCTCTCTTGTTGGACACTCCCGAAAGAAAGGAAAAGGGTTTAGAACATGAAGATTACAGTGATCGGACGTCAGATGAATGTTTATGACGAGATGAAGGATCTCGTCGAGAAGAAGCTCACCAAATTTGACAAATATTTTAACGGCTCGGGAGAGGCAACCGTCACCTTGAGCTGCAAACATAACGAAAAGAATCTCGAAATCACCATTGCCGCAGGAAATACGCTCTTCCGTAGCGAGATCTGCGCAGAAAGCTTCCGCGACGCGCTTGATGCAGCGATCGCCGCCATAGAGGGGCAGATCCGCAGAAACAAGACACGTCTTGCAAGACGTCTCCGCACAAGCGGACTGGAGCTTGCCGACACGGCATTCACTCCCGAGGAATACGCAGAGGAGGATGAGCCCGAAATGATCATCCGTACCAAAACCTTTGCCTTCAAGCCCATGTCGCCCGAAGAGGCAATCCTGCAGATGAATCTCCTTGGGCACCAATTCTTCGTATTCAACGATGACCGCACCGATCAGACCTGCGTTGTCTACCGCAGAAAAGACGGAACCTACGGCTTGATTATTCCCGAATAATCACCCAAAACATTCAAAAGGGGAAGCGAAACGCTTCCCCCTTTTCTGTTTTTTCATCAACGGTAAAACCGCTCGGCATCCTCCTCGTCGATCCGAAAGAAGACCACCAGCATCCACGCGATCACGATCAGTGCAAGAATCACGGTTAGGATCACAGTAGGCATGTCCCAAAGTTCTCCGCCTGCCACCGTCATCCATCTGCCGCCAATGTCGTATACGGTGTGAAGCAGGATGCAGTAGATGAGATTGCCAGTCTTCATCAGAACGATCGCGCACATTCCTCCGATTAAGAAGGAATATCCTACCTGCAGAAGCGTCGCGCCAACGCCAGCCCCCTCAAAGAGGTTGATCAGATGGATCAAGCCAAACACACCCGAGGAGATCACCACCGTCCAAAGAATCTGCGACTTTTCACCCCTCCTCTTCTCCAAAAGGAAGGGCAAAAGCACACCGCGGAATGCCAGCTCCTCAAACAGTCCGATCATCAAACAATCCAACACGTAGAGCCAAATGAGATCTCCACGCTCGATCCACACTGTTCCGTTGACCGTCCCAAGAATCGGAAAATTATTCATAGCCACCAGCAAGGCAGGCAGGAAGACCGCCAGGTGAGAGATGCGGAACGCCGAGAACACGCGGTATTCGAGATAGATCAACGCAAACACGAACACCATGCTCGCAATCCCTCTGTAAACGATCGAGCGCCAAAGCTCCGCGGCAACCAAATCGGATGAATAGGAAGGATTGAGCACCCAAACCGCCAAAAACGCGAGTGAAGCAATCAACGCCCCCACACGCGCCACGCTGTCACGCCTTTTCATTTTGATCTCCCGGGATATCCCCTTTTCTCTGCGACAGGATCAGCAGACCTGCCCCCAGCGCAAACAAAAGGATCGCTACAAACTGCGAGGGGGAAAGGAAGGACACTACCGTCGCTCCACGATCGTCCGCACGCAGATATTCCATTGCAAAGCGCCAAACAGCATAGGACATCAGATAGACCGCCATGTTGTTTTTTCTCCCCTTGAGCAATCTCCATGTCAGAACAGCGCAAAGTCCAAAGAGGAAGATGGCTTCAAAGAGCTGGACGGGAACGACCTTGACGCCGATGGAATGGTGATAAATGCCGTACCACGCATCGGTCACATTTCCGTAGCAGCAGCCCGCAAAGAGGCAACCCAGGCGTCCGAATCCGTGCGCCACCGCAATGCTTCCCGCCGCAATATCGGCAAGATGCGGAAAATTCTCCACAGCCTCACGCGGCTTGAGCCGAAAATGCCCCACCGCAAAATAGATCGCAATAAACATTCCCGCGCCGCCGATCAGACCACCGTAAAAGGTTGCGCCCGTGTTGTTTGCAATCTCAAAGTGTCCGCTTTCCAGCGCGTTATAGATCGCCTGCGCCAAAACCGCAAAGCCGTAGCCGCTGATCAAGGCACTGACCGCGCACAGCAGCACAAGATTTTGAAGCTTTGCCCCAAACCTTGCACGGTCTGCGAACACACGGAAATACAGAAGCGCGCCGAAAAAGCCGATTGCCAGCATGATCTCGTACAGCCCCATTCCAAGAAAAATTTCGTTTGGATACATCGTGATCCTCCGTCCGGTTTGATTTCATTCGCTCGGAAAACGAGCGTGATCTTTGTTTTATTATATCATATTTCGAAAGAAAAAGCAACCGAATTGCAAAAATAGATCGAAAAGGGCTGCCTCCAATGAAGCAGCCCCTTTTGAATTATCTGATCTGAACGAATCCAAGCTTCTTCTGCACCTTGGAAAGCGTGCGGCGAGCATACCAGGAAGCCTCCTCCGCGCCCTTCTTCATCTGCGCCTCCAGGATCGCCTTGTCGGCAAGAAGCTCATGAAAACGTGCCTGCACAGGCGCAAGCGCATCTGCAGTCACTTCCCCCACGGCAAGCTTGAAATCACCGTATCCGACACCCGCAAACTCTCTCTCGATCTCCTCCATCGTCTTGCCGGTAAAGCAGGAATAGATGGTCATGAGATTGCTCACGCCGGGCTTTTCTTCGGCAAAGCGGATTTCGGAATCCGAGTCAGTCACAGCGCGCTTAAACTTGCGAACGATGGTATCGCGATCGTCAAGAATATACACCACGGCGTTCGCATTCTCATCGGATTTGCTCATCTTCTTGGTGGGCTCCGCCAGGGACATGATCTTCATACCGTGCTTTGCGATCACAGGCTCCGGAACGGTAAACGTCCCGGGATAAAGCTGATTGAATCTCTCTGCGATATCGCGGCAAAGCTCCACATGCTGCTTTTGGTCGATTCCGACCGGCACCACATCAGTCTGATAAAGCAAGATATCTGCCGCCATCAGCGCAGGATAAGTAAAGAGACCTGCATTGATGTTATCCGCGTGACGCGCACTCTTATCCTTGAACTGCGTCATGCGGGAGAGCTCTCCGAACATCGTAAAACAGTTGAGGATCCATGCAAGCTCGGTGTGCTCATGCACCATCGACTGTACGTACAGCGTATTTTTTTCAGGATCCAGTCCGCACGCCATATAGAGCGCCAGCGTCTCATAGGTTCTGCGTCTGAGCTCGGCAGGCACCTGACGGACGGTGATCGCGTGCTGGTCTACGACACAGTAAAAGGTCTTGTACTGCTCCGAATAAGCCGAAAAATTACGAATGGCGCCAAGATAATTTCCAATGGTCAGATTTCCACTGGGCTGAACGCCTGAAAAAGAAACCTTCTGTTCTCCAAACATGGTCTGCGTGTTCCTCTCAATCTCTTCATTCTTCCATCATTATATCATATAATTCGTTTTTTTCAAGTCTATTCGGTAAAAAAATCCGCAAAAAAGCAAAAAGACACCTCGGATTTCTCCGAGGTGTCCAAAACAACTTATTCCTTAATTTCGTAACCGGTCTTCTTGAGCCAGTCCATATACAGCGCGTAGGGCGACTTGTAGCCGTAGTAATCCTCGTTGCCCACTGCAAGATTCGTCTTGGAAGCCGAAACACTGGTGAAGGCAAAATTAACATCATAACGAGCAACATCCCCTGTAGTCGTCATGTATGCCAGCATCAGATAGAATTCCTCACCGTCAAGCTCTCCAAGGAAATCCGTAAAGCTCTCGGGGAGACTGTTGTAGGAGTCCTTATACAGATACTCATCGAACTTGTATGGGCCTCTTATTCCTTGACCGTTGTTGTAGTTGAAATATTCCGGATCGGTCAAAATACTGTATGCCGCATCATACAGCGCAACGGGCGCAAACAGGACGTGCAACGCATCCACCATCGCCTCATAGTCTGCAAGAGTATTGCAAGACGCCAGCAATGCATTTACCTTCTCATTGATCATCGCAAAATAGTTCAGTGCGATGGTATTGAGAGAACCAGAGATATTGATCTTGGGGTCTGCCGCAAACTTCTCTGTATCAACCCTCTCATTATCGCTCTTTATGTCAATGGTCTCTCCATCCATCGTGAACACAAGCTCAACCGCCTCAATCGGGGTCTTTACGTCAATGTTCAGAACGAAGAGCGCGTATTTGATTTCACCCGCCTCGAGCGCGCTCGTGCTGTTTTGGTAATTCAAAGCCACATTCAGCACACCGTTTGCAACGGTCGGATGAGCCGTAACGGAATACCCCTTCTCGATCAAGGGGAGGTAGAATACGTAGGTATCAGAGGATGCACCCTCAATCTGACTTACAAAACTTCCAACATACAACTTGCTCTGCAGTTCTGCCTTCTTTGTCTCATCTTTTTCATCCTCGATCGTTGCAGTAACAGTCTCAATCCACGACCAAACGGTCTTGTTATCCGAGATCATGGACTTGGTCACGTTGACATCCAGGTCAACCGTATAGTTCTCGGTGTCCATGAAATCATGTGTAACGTCTGCATTTCGGTGGGACACGGTGGTCACAACCGGCGCATTGTTAACAGATGCGTTCCATGCCAGGTTTCCGGAGACCTTCTTACCGTTGAAGTTCACCACAGTAACGTCGGAGCCTTCTCCAACCGTTCCCTCATAGTTGACGTTCAGCGCACCGTTTCCGTCGGTAACCGTAACCTTTGCTCCAACAATATTGTTGTTGTAGTAGTAGATCTTACCTGCAAAGTTCTGTCCGTCAAGCGTACCGGTGTGCAGCACATACACACCCTTGCCTGCCGCATCACACTTGTCGATCCACTTCTTGAGATATTCGTGCTCGGAAGCGACTTCCTTGGAGTAACCGGAGGTATACGTATAAACGTAACCCTTAGAGCCAACCTTGACCTCCTCTTCCTCTACCGCCGAGGCATCCTTCACGATCTGTGCAAAATCAAAGTTCAGGAGGGGATCAATCAATGCTTCGAGATTCTGCTTCTTTGCGATTTCCCAAACATTCTCATTCATATCGGGCTCGGGATATGCAACAAAGGTATTTCCTGTCTTGAAGATATCCATCGCGTAGAGAATGTTCTTGTTCTCATCAGTCAGACGAACCACCTTGGTGTCGCCGTTTTCGTCTTCTACCAGGTTGTAGTGCTCACCCTCTACACCGTATTGGAGCAGATTTCTCAGATCTGCGTTGGTGTTGAGGTAGGTCAGAACCTGCATACTCTTTGCAAGATCCACCGTATAGGTGCAGACACCAAACATACTCTCATAAACGTCTTTCACGTTTACAGAGGGATACTTCACAATAACGGGATAATATTCGCCATCTGCGAGATACTTCTCATAAGCCGCGAAATCACCCTCTTCAAACTTGATGGCAGCCTTCTGTCCATCCTGGAGCGTTCCGAAGAGACCGTCGACCTCATAGCCCTTCAGCTTGACAAGATTCTCACAGAACACCTCGTCTGCAAAGAGGCTGTCGAAAGAAAGAACCGTTTGTCCCTTGGAGAGCGTCTTGGGATCGGTGTAACGGTATCCGAGAACAGAGAGCACATCACTCTCAGCCTCATAGGTATCGGGATCGATAGACCAGTAATGAGCCAAAAGATTCAAGCAATCCTCATAGCTTGCTGCGATGGGGAGGTAATTCTCATACTTGTCATTCTCGGCAACGAGCTTTGCTACATCCTGCAGATAGTAGTGGATGTAGTCGCTGAAGAATCCATCAATCTTGCCCAGGTTGTAAATGCCGTCAAGGCTCGTCATCTCAGCCAGCTCCTTGTTAATGAGCATGTAGGTGTACTGACCGATCGCCTTGTTATTGGGGATCGCATAGGTGTTGTTGTTTACCTTTGCAGCCTTAAGCAGGGTCGCGGAGATGTTCTCGTTGATCTTCTTGGACGAACCGGAAAGCTCGGTATCCAGTGCCATCAGCCAGCCGTTGTCAATGTACTCCTTGTACATCTCCTCACCGGCGATGTAAACGATGTCCACCTGGTGAGACGCCACGCCGGGGTAACGCTTCTTGAACACGTCGGTCTTATCGTTCTCGTCTCCGTAGCCGTAGATAATGGGAGCGGACGCAGTCTGCTTCACAGGCGCAAACTCGTTTCTGGCATCCTCGTTCTGAAGAATCTCCTCAGACACCTTGGCATAATACTCATCCTCCGTGAGGAAGTTGATAACCATGTACGTGTTGAACTTGGACGTCGTGATACGGTTCACCGCGCTGTTGACAGATGCCTTAACCGCATCTGTCAGCGGCTGCTCGGTTACCATCCACATCGTGAGGGTAACGGTATCCTCCGATGCCTGGTCCAAAATATCCTGCTGCATTTGCTCTGTTGTCTTTTCCTTACAGCCGGTCAAGCAGACAGAAAGGACAAACACAAAGCACAATGCCAAACAAATAAGTCTTCTTTTCATGTTGGTATTTCCTCCCGATTTTGTGGCGAGCAACACGATTCCCACCCGCCTATATCATACATAGATATTTTACAACATTTTGGGCGCAAAGTCAAGTGAATTTTTTGTGTCCAATCCTCGTTTGGGACTCGAATAGAGCCTTTCAAAAAACGAACACTTCTTTTCATCGTCAATTCTGCCAACTCCACTTGTTCCTTTTTTGCGATTTTGCCGTTTTTATTGGTGCATTACACAAAAATACAGACTTGTTTTTTGCACCACAGACGAACTTATCGGATGGGCTTATCCCTCAACAAATCCCTTCAGATGACGGGCTCTGCTGGGATGACGCAGCTTGCGGAGTGCCTTGGCCTCGATCTGACGGATTCTCTCACGGGTAATATCAAATTCCTTTCCTACTTCCTCAAGCGTGCGCGTTCTTCCGTCGTAAAGACCGAACCGCAGCTTGATCACGTGCTCCTCTCTGGGCGTGAGGGTGTGAAGCTGACGCTCCAGCTCTTCTCTGAGAATGTTTGTGGAGGTCGCCTCCGCCGGAGACGGAGTATCGTCATCGGGAATAAAATCACCCAGGTGGCTGTCCTCCTCCTCGCCGATCGGAGTCTCAAGAGAAACAGGATCCTGTGCGATCTTCATGATCTCACGCACCTTTTCGGCGCTCATACCCATTTTTTCTCCGATCTCATCGGCAGTCGCTTCTCTTCCCAGCTCCTGAAGCATCTGTCTGGAATATCTGGACACCTTGTGAATGGTCTCAACCATGTGAACGGGAATGCGGATGGTACGCGCCTGATCGGCAATCGCACGGGTAATCGCCTGACGGATCCACCAGGTTGCATACGTAGAAAATTTATACCCCTTGGTATAATCGTATTTGTCTACCGCCTTCATCAGACCCAGATTTCCTTCCTGAATCAGATCAAGGAAGTACATCCCGCGTCCCACGTATCTCTTTGCGATAGACACAACCAAACGAAGGTTTGCCTCCACCAGTTCGGTTTTGGCATTCTCATCTCCCTGCATCATTCTCTCAGCCAGGAGCTTCTCACGCTCGTTGTTAAGCAGCGGAACCTTACCAATCTCCTTCAGATACAGGCGAACGGGGTCATCGATCGAAATTCCCTCCTGCTCGAGCGCGTTTTCCATGGATTCCACTGCGCTGAAGCGAGCAACCTCATGCTCGATGGCGTCCATCTCCTCGCCGGAAATATTCTCCTCAAGGCTGATTCCGTTCTCCTCAAGCTTTTCATAGAATCTGTCAATCTGCTCAACGTCAAAATCCAGTTCCTCCATCGCAGCATCGACATCGCTCTGAGAAAGCTTTCCCTTCTTTCCCTTCTCGATCAAGGCCTCAACCGTAAGATTCTGCTTTTTTTCAGCCTCGGTTTGAACTTCCTCAATCATCTCTTCCATTTCATCAATCTTCTTCATTTCGGATCAACCCTTCCTTTATGTAATTGCTTCTTTTTTCTCATGTATTCCAGGTGGGCATCAATTCCACCTTTTTCAACTTCCTTTTCCTCTCGCGCGGTGTGCAACGCATCCACTGCGGAACGAAGAACCTGAGGCCCGTTTTGCGAAAGCGACTGTCTCGCGACCTCCATTTTCTGAATCCGTCCAACCTCGTCCGGCGAGAAGCTCTCCCCGAAAAGCTCAAAGCGGAATCCGTATTCCGAGCGCTCCATCTCCATCATTTTCTCAAAAACGTTTCGATGGAATGCGGTAATAAAATCATCTGCCGAGAGAGCGACAGCTCCGTCTGCCACCGCTTTTCGGTATTCTCCGTAGATCAGGAGCAAGCCGAGAACACTTTCCTCCGCAGCCGCAGCCTTTGGATCTCGCGCCGAATCGGGATTGATCCGGTCGCCAAAATTCTTGATGCTTGCCTGCGCCTCGCGGCTTTCCTTAGAGCGATACTCCGCCACCCGCTTCTGCCGAATACGTTCGACCGAATTTTTGATAACATCCTCTCCAAGCCCCAGACGTTTAGCAATGTGCGCCTGGTAGACAGCCCGCTCTACGGGAGAATGATACCCGGCGATCATTTCGCACAGCTCGCTCGACGCCCGAATCTTGTCCGAGCCAAGCTCCAAATCATATTTTGAGAGGATCGCCTCCAGCTTGTGCTCAAACCCCGTTCGGCTTTGTTCCAGCACACGGCGGAAACGATCGGGACCAAATTTTTGAATATATTCGTCCGGGTCCTTTGCCCCATTCAGCTTCAGAACGCGAACCTCCATTCCGACTTCCCCCAGGATCTGCATCGCCTTGTTTGCGGCGTTCTGCCCTGCCTGGTCGGAATCGTAGGAGATAATCACCTTTTTGGTGTATTTCGAAAAAATGCGTGCATGGCTTGGCGTGATCGCCGTTCCCAGCGTCGCCACTGCATACTCAAATCCTGCGGCGTGCAAGGCAATCACATCCATGTATCCCTCGCACAGGATCATCTGCTCAGATGAACAGTTCTTTGCAAAGTTGAGGGCAAACAGATGATTGCTCTTTCGAAAGGCCGGCGTGTCCGACGTGTTCAGATACTTCGGCTTGGAATCATCCATCACACGTCCGCCAAACGCCACCACGTTTCCGAGAGGATCGATAATGGGGAACATAATCCGATTGCGGAAATAATCGTAAGAGCGTCCCGTTTTCTGACTTTTTCCGCACAGAAACGCAGTCTGCAGCTCCTCATCGGTATATCCCAAGCGGTGCATATGGTCGGTCAGCATGCCAAACCCATTCGGCGCAAATCCAAGTCCAAAATGCTTGATGGTCGCCTCGGACAGGCCTCGCTTTCCCTTGAGATATTCCATTCCCTCCGCACCGTAGCGAGGATCGAACAGGCAGGATCGGAAGAACTTTGCAGCCTCCAGATTCATCTCCAGGACGCGTTTGCGCGACACGCCCTCTCGCTCGGAAGGCAAATTCGCCGTTTTGGGAAGAGGCAGACCGATTCGGTTTGCCAAAAACTCCACGGCGTCTGTAAAATCCAAATTCTCCGCCTTCTGCACAAAGGTAATCGCAGATCCCCCTGCATGACATCCAAAGCAGTAGAACATCCGCTTGGCCGGCGTCACCGTAAAGGAGGGGGTTTTCTCGCTGTGGAAGGGACAAAGCCCCTGCAGATTCGAGCCTGCGCGTTTGAGCGTCACATAGCGGCCGATCAGTTCTTCAATATCGGTACGCTCCACCACTTCCTGTATGAAATTTTCAGGCAGTCTCATCCGCGCCCCTCCCTTCTGCTTTTTTCTTACCGCCTTACGTCTTCCAAACCTTCGGAATGTAAAGCTCCTTATATAGCTCGATTGCATAGCGATCGGTCATGCCGGATATGAAGTCGCACACCGTTCGCTCCACACCGTTGCTCTCGCAACGGTCAAAATAGAATTTTGGCATTTTCTCGGGATGTCCGACAAACAACTCAAACAATGCCGCCAAAATCCCTTTTGCCTTTCCGACCTCCGCCTTTGCGGTGGAATTCGTATACACGTGTGAAAACAGAAATTCTCTGAGTTCATCGGTTGCCGCCTGGATATGCGGCTCCATTTGAATCTCGGCACGGTCGGTGCTCGCAAGAATCACCGACAGAACCATGGTGTTGATACGCTCACTGTGCGTCTCGCCCAAAACAGATCTGAGCTCCTCCGGAATTTCCTCGGGGCGCAAGATTCCCGCCCTACAGGCATCGTCAATATCGTGATTGATGTAGGCGATCCGATCGGCAAACTTCACAATGACCCCCTCAAGGGTGGCAGCAAGATGCTTGCCGGTGTGATTCACAATTCCGTCTCTGACCTCCCAGGTCAGATTGAGCCCCTTCCCGTTGTTTTCCAGCTCCTCCACCACGCGCAAGCTCTGCTTATAGTGCGTGAAATCGGGAGAATAGAGCATTTGCATGGCTTCCTCCCCCGCGTGTCCGAAGGGGGTATGTCCAAGATCGTGCCCAAGCGCCGCCGCCTCGGTCAGATCCTCATTGAGACGAAGTGCGCGCGCGATAATCCTCGCGATCTGCGAAACCTCCAGGGTGTGCGTCAAACGCGTGCGGTAATGATCTCCCACCGGTGCCACAAAGACCTGCGTCTTGTGCATCAAACGGCGGAAGGACTGCGAATGAACAATACGATCACGGTCACGCTGAAACTCAGTACGAACCTCGCTCGGACGGCACTCGTAATCCCGTCCCCTTGTATTGGAGGTCAGAAATGCATACTCCGAAAGCGTTTCCCGCTCGCGCTCCAAAACAAGATCGCAAATGTGTTTCATCTCTTTCCCTCCCATTCAACCTAATGTACTCTTAATATACACAAAAAAATCAAAAAACACTTTTTTTATTACAACTTTTTTATAAAAAAACGATTTTGGATCATTCCATGGCGTTCGATGCCGAATCGGTGTCGAATCGTTCGCCGATGACCTTTGGAAGATCGTTTCCGTTGCTCATTTCACGAATACGGTTGGAAACTGCATCACGGAGTGTCGATTTCACCGAAAAAGACAGACAAACCCGATCGGAAAACTCGGTGCCGTCAATCAGTGCTCCAAACTTCGGGAGCTCGGCAAGATATCTCTGATATTCCGAATATCCGCACTCCAAGCGAAAGCAGGTGTATTGCTCGAACACGGCAATGCCTGCTGCATCAATCGCAAGCTTTGCCGCATGAGAATACGCGCGGACAAGCCCCCCTGCGCCAAGCAGGATCCCTCCGAAATATCGCGTCACCACCAAAACGGCATCGCTCACGCCCGATTTTCTCAATGCGTCCAGCACGGGCACTCCCGCGCTTCCCTGCGGCTCTCCGTCATCCGAGCAACGCATGACTACGTCTCCTCTGAGGCGGTACGCCCACACGTTATGCCTGGCGTCGGCATACTCCGCTTTTTTTTGCTTGATGTACGCAAGTGCCTCTTCCTCGGTCTTGATCGGTGCAGCGTGTCCGATAAAAACCGACTTTTTTTCTTCAAATTCCGCAGACGCCTCACGACAAAGCGTCGTGCATGTCACCGCCTGCGTATTCTTCTCAGTACTCATCCTTATCCACCCAGCTCGGATCAAATTTTCGGAGCATTCCATGCGTCTTGGCATCAACCGTTGCCGTAACGAGCATCTCCTCTGCTCCGTACTCCACATCCTCTACAACAGCGTTCTTGTAAAGCAGGTTCAACGCCCCCGCCTCGGCATTGGGAATGTGAAACACGATTTGCTTCTTCCCATCATGCAAAAGCTCCTGAATGGTTTCCAGCAGGACATCAATTCCCTGCCCCGTCGAAGCAGAAACCGTCACGGTCTTGTGATTTTTCGCATATGTCCCGATGGAACGGAAGGTGTGCGACGCACCTCTGTCGCACTTGTTAAAGACATAAAGGATCGGCTTATCCGCCGCACCGAGATCTGCGAGCAACGCCTCGGTTGTTTCAAGCTGCTCCTTGTATTCGGGGTCGGACGCGTCCACCACGATCAGCAAAACGTCGGCATAAACAGCCTCGTCCAGGGTAGACTTGAAGGCATGAATCAAATGGTGGGGCAATTTGCGGATAAAACCAACCGTATCGGTCAAAAGAACAGGCGTTCCATCCGGAAGTTCCATCTTTCGGGTGGTAGGGTCCAACGTTGCAAACAGTTTGTCCTCAGCCAGAATCCCCGCGTCGGTCAGGCGATTTAGGAGGGTGGATTTGCCCGCATTGGTATAGCCCACAATGGCAATCTTCTTGATGCCGCTCCGATCTCTCGCCGCGCGCATGGTCTGTCGGTTGCGATCCAGTGCGCGAAGCTCCTCCTCCAGTGCCGCGATGCGCCGCTTCATGTGGCGGCGGTCGGATTCCAGCTTGGATTCACCGGGACCTCGGGTACCGATTCCGCCGCCCAATCGGGAAAGCTCGGTCCCCTTTCCGATCAGACGGGGAGCGGTGTACTTGAGCTGTGCCAGCTCCACCTGAAGCTTTCCTTCCCCCGTCACCGCGTGTAGAGCAAAAATATCCAAAATCAGCATAGAACGGTCGATGACACGAACCTCGTCTCCGATCAACTCCTCAAGATTGCGAATCTGCGAGGGAGAAAGCTCAAGATCAAACACCACCAGCTCCACACCGTATGCACCGCAAATCTGCTTGACCTCGGCGACCTTGCCGATTCCGATGCAGGTTCTCACGTCGGGATGCTCCTTGTTCTGAATCACCTTCGCAAAGCAGCTGCCTCCGGCCGTTTCGAGCAAACGCTCCAGCTCCGCAAGGCTTGCCTCGGTCTCTGCCATAGAGCTGTCGGGTGTATTCAAACCGACGAGGACGGCTCTTGCCGATTCTAATTTCTCGAGTTTTTCCATCATAAACAGAATCCTTTCCGCACAATTCGTGCTCTTGTATTCGGAAAAAGAAAGGCAAGCCGTTTCAGCTTGCCTTTTCTGTCAAATCTACCGTGATTATTTCTTGGAAGACTCCAGTCTTCTCTTGAACTTGTCAACGCGTCCGCCGGCATCAACGAACTTCTGCTTGCCGGTGAAGAAGGGGTGGCACTTGGAGCAGATATCAACCTTCAGCTCGCCGCCCTTGGTGGATTTGGTTTCAACAGTCTCGCCGCATGCACACTTGATGATGCAGGTCTCATAGTTAGGATGGATTGCGTCTTTCATTTTATTCTACCTCATTTCGTTTATTTGGATGTTCTTTGACATCCTTTCAAAATGCGTTACGCTTCGCATAACATGCTGATGTATTATATCACACTTTTTTTCAAAAATCAAGTCTTTTTTCTGATTTTTTCGATTTTTTTATAAAATCTTTTCTCCTTGGAAAACATTTGTTTAAATTTATGAGGTAAAATAGAAGACATCAAGCATATTAACACAGGAGAATTGTTATGACACCGTCAGAAATCCGCGCCTTCGTCCCCCAATCGGTCTATCTCGACCAAAAACAGGAGACCGCCTGTCCTCGTTTTTACGAGGATTTTGCGATCCTTGATCCGAGCGAGAATTATGCGGTGCTCGCCTCGCGCGGACTGACCCTCAAGCCGGGTTACAACCTTCATTTCCCACAATCGGAGACCGACTTTTTGGAGAGAAATCTGCTCCACAGGGATATCATCGCCGTGTGCGCTGAGGAAGGCATCCTCCTTGTTTTTGGCGACCTGTTTTCCACCACCGGCTTGCTCCCCACAATTCTTCCGCACGGAGCCTCCAATGCAATCGCCTATGCGATTATCCATATGGGAGAGGATAGAATCTGCATCTCTCCATCGGTTCGCTCCTGCGCGACCATGTGCAAGGATGCCGAGACGGTCTATTCCCAACTGTGTGAAACGCTTTTCCTTTGCGACACCGTTTTCAAGCCCGCCCCTGATCGAGACTTTCGGCTTCATTGTGCCCACATCGCACAGCTGTCGGGCTGTCGCGCAAATGTCCTCGATCTTCCCGTCGGACACTATCCGCTCCACGCGGGAGATCACGCCAGATGGACGGCGTTTCTCCTTTGCGTCTTCCTTTCTCTGCGTGGCGACAGTGCCGCAGGCTCTCAACTCTCCATGGATCACGCAGATCGGCGAGAATTTCAAATTCGGCTCTCCCATCAATCGGAGCATCAGAGAAAAGTCCCCGTCACGAACACCCTGTACCGCTTTCTGACACGCCCTGCCTTCTCAAATTTTGTTCTGACAGACGGAAAGGATCGCTTTGTGATCGAGGCAATTCTGCGTCGCCGCACGTCCGAGGACACACTGGGCGCACCCATCTCCGCCGCGATGCAGGAGAAGCTTGTCATCGAGATCATTTTCGGAGAGGCGTCTTAACAAAAACAACAGCCGCAAATGCAATCGCTTTGCGGCTGTCTTCTTTATTTAATCCTCAACCTTAGAGAAATTGTCCTTATCCACACCGCACAGAGGACACTCAAAATCTGCGGGCAGATCCTCAAACTTGGTTCCGGGTGCGATGCCGTGCTCGGCATCTCCCAACGCTTCGTCATACTCCCAACCGCATACATCACATACGTATTTCATTTTTTAATTCTCCTTTTGTTTTGTTTTGATTTTATAATTGACACACGGCAAAAACCGTGGTATAATGAGGACGATTTCAGAGGCAAAAATTCCCGTTTGATCGGAGGCACAATGATGGACAAGAACGAAATGCAGACCATGTTTGCAGCATCCTTCCCCTTTTGGGACAAGCTCACCGCAGAACAGCAGCAATATCTTGCCGACTGCTCGGTTTGTGCCAAATTTCCAAAGGGGGCAAATATCCATGACGGAAACGAGTGCACGGGCGTCATCTTTGTAAAAAGCGGAAGCCTTCGGCTCTATATGCTCTCCGACGACGGAAAGGACATCACCCTCTATCGCTTATTCCCCGGTGAGATGTGTATGCTCTCTGCATCCTGCGCTTTTCAGAACCTCACCTTTGACGTTTTTGTGGACGCCGAGGAAAATAGCGAGTGCGTCGTCATTTCGGGGTGTGCCTTTGCATCTCTTGCAGACAAGATCCCAGAAATGAAGATCTTCGCACTGGAGGCTGCCATGGCGACCTTTTCGGACGTCATGTGGGTCATGCAGCAGATCCTGTTCATGAGCTTTGACCGCCGTCTTGCCATTTTTCTTTTAGACGAGGCATCAAAAACGGGAAGCGAGCTGATTCACCTCACGCACGAGCAGATCGCCAAATACATGGGTTCTGCCCGAGAGGTGGTCTCGCGAATGCTGAAATACTTTTCAACCGAAGGAATGGTCGAGCTCTCCCGCGGAGGGGTAAAGCTGATCGACAAGCAAAAGCTTCGCCGTTTAACCCTCTAACATCGCTATGATCTGCGCCTTGGGACGCGCACCGAGCTGTCTGTTGACCTCGTTTCCCCCCTTAAGGACGACCAGCGTGGGAATACTGACAACGCCAAATGCCTGCGCCAATTCAGGCTCCTCATCCACGTTGATCTTTCCCACCACGACATCCTCCCGCTCCTCAGCGATCTCATCGACCAGAGGGGAGACCATGCGGCATGGGCCGCACCAAGCTGCATAAAAATCCAGCAGAACGGGCTTTTCACTTTCCTTTACCGATGCGAAATTGTTTTTATTGATTACCAAAGCAGACATCTCAAAACTCCTTTCCTTTGCTTTTACGCTCTTATTATACACCGTTTTTAAAATTTCTTCCGTGACCTTGTCACATAAAAAATGCTTCCCGCGGATTTTTGTCCTTGGGAAGCATTTTTTATACCCCACCGAGCCGTGTAATCGGGAAAGGAAAACCCTGTTTGATCAGGGCGGTGTCCTTGCCGAAGCTTTACTGCTCCCAACGTCCGTCATCGGCCGAGACAAGTCAATCGGGATCGGTGACGGGAGGTCTGCAAACCACCTGCGGGGTTGGACTCCTTTAATTTATTGTGGGTTTTTATCGCCGATTATCACGAACTAAGCAGGAAATGATTCAACCTTACTCTGCGTCGTAGTCGATCTCCTCGGAGAACAGATCGTCAAAGTAGTCTGCAACGTCGTCAAACTCCTCGTCATCGTCAACCGTAACAAGGGTCGCGTCGCCGCTCTCGTCTGCCTCCTCCTTAAGAATCACGTACTCACAAAATCCTTCGTCTGCTTCCTCGGCGCTGCCTGCGGGGATCATTGCATAGTAAACAGTTCCTTTGATCTCAGCCTTTCCGATCAGCTCAAATTCAATCTCATTTCCCTCTTCGTCTACCAGGGTGAAAAATTCGCGTTCGTTTTGATTTTCTTCCATGACATTACGTACCTTTCTGATATTCGGCGGCAAATGCGCCGCTCCTTTTCTCTGCTACTATTTTACACGAAAATCATGCCTTTGTCAAGAGCTTTTCATCTTTTGATTCAGAGGTCAGAATTTTCGAACTCCAAAACGTCCGACAGAATGGCATTGCTCACCAAAAAGCCCTCGGGGGTAAAGGAAAATCCATCGGCGCGCTCCCTTATAAAGCCGCCGCTTTGGTATTTTCTGAAGGACTCCCGTATCCGACGCGCGGCCAACTCTCCAAAACGAGCCCCCAGCTCCGAGAGGGAAATTCCCTCGGCAAGGCGCATCCGAAGCATCACGTATTCGTTCATGCGCTCGGCCTCGCTCGGTCTTTCCCGCTCCGCAACGATCGTCTCGCCGCGAATATAAGCCTCTACGTCCCGCCCGTTTCCAAAGCGTACCCCCTCGAAATCCGAATACGCGGCAGGCCCAAATCCAAGATAGGGTTCCATGCTCCAGTATTTGAGATTGTGGCGTGATTCATACCCCGCTCGCGCAAAATTGCTGATCTCATACTGGCAAAGTCCCGCATCGTTCAGGCGGGTTACCATGTCTAAATACATCGCGCGCACGCTCTCCTCATCGGGAAGATCCAGCGCATCCGCTCCTCTTTTGCCGAAGGGAGTCCCCTCCTCCACTGCAAGTGCGTATGCCGAGAGATGGGAGGGCGCACAAGCAAGCACCTTGTCAAGCGTCTCGACAAAGCGATCCCGCGTCTGATGGGGAATGCCAAACATCACGTCGGCACTGAGGTTGGAAAATCCTGCGGAGTGAGCCTCCTCCCACGTTCGAAGAAACTGCTCAAACGTGTGAAGCCTTCCAAGCGCGCGGAGCTCCTCGCGGTGAGCGCTTTGCAGACCAATGCTGAGGCGGTTAAATCCTGCCCCTCTCATGCGACGGAACAAGACCAAATCTGCTGTTGCGGGATTACATTCCGCAGTAATTTCTGCGTTTTCGGAAATATGATAGCACCGCACCAATGTCTCCATAATCCCCTCCAGCTGATCCGCCGAAAGGATCGTGGGGGTGCCGCCGCCGAGATAAACGGTGTCCACCTCGTAATCGCGGCAATCGGGGGCACGTCTCTCCAAATCAAGCAAAAGCGCATTCACGTACGATGCAATCCGCTCTTGTGACGGATGCGGAAAGGAGCAAAAATCGCAATACAGGCACTTGCTTTTGCAAAACGGAATATGCAGATACAGTCCCAGGCTCTTCACGGTTTGCTCCTCCGATCCTTCTGATTTTGTTTGCCTGCATTTATTATAACAAACGCGGACGGTTTTTGTCAAGAAAGATTCTTTTTTCTCACAAACTCTTTTCTTTTATTTCATTTTGTGATATACTGTATATAATAATACAAAGGAGCGTACATTGATGAAGCTGATTCACTGTGCAGACCTGCACCTGGATTCTCCCATGGAATCGAATCTTCCCACCGAAAAGGCAAAGGAACGACGCATCGAAATCCTTTCCACCTTTTCCGACCTGGTTCGTCACGCCGATGACAACGGTGCCGATGCCATTCTCATTGCGGGAGACCTCTTTGACTCCAAACGCACCACGCGAAAAACCGAGCAATACGTCCTGGGTCTGATCGAAAAGCACCCTGATCTGAGCTTTTTCTATCTGGCAGGCAATCATGACAGTGGGAATCGCCTCTTCCTGAGCGATACATTACCGCAGAATCTTTATACCTTTGGATCCGATTGGACAACCTACGCCCTTGGCGATGTTTACATCACGGGAAGCGAGCAACCGAATCCCGATGAATTGGAGCTTTCCCCCGACCACATCAACATCGTTCTGCTGCACGGCCAGCAACGGGAAACGAATACAGACGAGCGCGATGTCATTCCCTTCCGAAAATACAGGGAGAAAAACATCGATTATCTCGCGCTGGGACATCTGCACACCTACCGCGAGGCAGCGCTGGATGATCGCGGGATCGCTTGTTATTCGGGCTGTCTTGAGGGGCGCGGCTTTGACGAGTGCGGGCAAAAAGGGTTCGTTCTGCTGGAGACCAACGGTCAAAAACTGACGCACACCTTTATTCCCTTCGCAAGAAGAACGCTCCGAGAAATCTCCTGTGATCTGACCGGTTGCAATTCCCATCTGGAAGCGGAAAACAGACTGCTCGATGCGACCGGTGGAATCTCCGCCGGGGATCTGGTTAAGGTTATCCTGGTCGGCGAATGTCCGCCTGAACTGATGATCGACCACATTCGACTTGGCCAACTGCTCTCCGAACGCTTCTACTTTGCAAAGCTTTACAACCGAACGCGCCTGCAGATACGTCCGGAGGACTATCTTCATGATATATCCCTGAAGGGAGAGTTTGTTCGCCGCGTGCTGGCGGAAAATCTGTCCGATCGAGAAAAAGAGGAGATCATTGCCTGTGGCCTGCGCGCTTTGGGCGGAGAGGAGCTTGACGTATGAGACTGTTGCGGCTGGAAATCGAAAACTTTGGCAAGCTCTCGGGTTACACGCTGGATATGAGGGACGGGCTCAATGTCATTTGCGAGGAAAATGGTTTTGGCAAGAGCACCGTTGCGGCGTTTATTAAGGCGATGCTCTACGGACTGCCCGCTACAACCAAACGAAATCTTGACAAGAATGAACGCAAGAAATATACGCCCTGGCAGGGAGGCGCTTACGGGGGAAGTTTGGAGTTCGAATGCGAGGCAGGTAGCTTCCGCATCGAACGTTTCTTTGCCGCCAAGGAGGCGGGCGACGAATTTCGGCTGTTCGATCTCGCCACCCAAAAGCCCTCGTCTGCTTTTTCGTCCGACGTGGGGATCGAATTGTTCGGCATTGATGCCGAGGGCTTTGCACGCTCTGCATTTCTCTCGCAAAGCGGCATGGACAACAACGACGAAAACGTTTCGGTAACCGCGAAGCTCACAGGTCTCCTTGAGGATGTCAACGATATGGGCAGCTATGACGTTGCCATGGAAACCATCGACAAGAGACGAAAATTCTACGAGGTCAAGGGAGGACGCGGAAGGGTCTCTGACATCAGCACCGCCCTTGCAGAAGGTAGACGGGAGCTGGATCGGCTGAACGATCTGCTCTTGCAGCAAGCTGTTCAAGAGCAGCAACTGCAAGAAAAAAAAGAGGAAATCTCCTCCGCTGAGCACGAACTTCGCATCCTGCAGGAGCAGCTTCGCGCCGCATCCGTTCGGGAAGCGCATCACGCTGAATATAAGCGTATGCGCGAACGACTGGAGGAATCCGAACATGAGCGCGCAGCAATTCTTGACGCCTTTCTTGACAGACGTGTTCCCTCCGACGAGGAGCTTGCCGATGCGCAACGCCTGCTCAAGGAATTTCGCATCGCGCAGAACGATCTGAGTGGCGCACGGCTGTCTGATGACGAGCTGACACACCTTGCTCACCTGCGTGATCGCTACGAAAAGGGTCGCCCCTCCCCCGAGATGCTCTCGGAGATCCACACCACCATCGTATCCATCTCCGAAACAGACGCCGCAATACAGGCCTCCGCGGTCAGCAAGGATACAGAGGATCAGCTCCGCTTCCGCCAAACGGGAATTCCCACCGACGCGCAGATGGAGCAAATGGAGAAAAAGCTCAAGCGCGTGCAAACCGCAAGCCTCCAAACAGCGGATCTCACCGGCGGAGCACGTCCCGGGAACGGGGCGGTTCTTCCCCTTTCCATTGTACTTACGGTGGGCGGATTTTTCGCTTTGGCAGGCGCTTTCCTCTTCCCTGTCATAAAAACGCTTCTCCTGATCGTTTCCGTCGCATCGCTTGCAATCGGCACAATCCTCTTCCTTTCCGCACGCAAGAGCACAGCACGCTTGCGCGAGCAGAGACAAGTGCAAGAGAAGGAACAAGAGACGCTCTCAAAGGAGATCCGCGACTTTTTAGATCAATACGGCTTTTTCCCTGATAACGGAGATCTTTCCACCGGTTTTCAACGCCTCCGCGCATCCGCGAGACGCGCGTCAGAGGACGCGCAGCGTCAGACCATGCGAGCGCGACACACCGAGGAGCTTCGAAAAGTTCGGCAGGAGTTGTGCAACAACCTCACAAAATTGTTTGCAAGCTGCGGGTACACTCCCCTGCCGCAGGACCCCCACCGTGCACTGCTCCAGATCCACACAGACCTGCGAGAATGGGATCTTTTGGAGCAAAGAGCAAAAGCCGCAGAGGATAAGGCGCACAGAATCCGTGTCGAGTTGACCGCAGCGCAAGAAAAGCTGTCCGGTTTCTTTGGCCGTCTGACCCAGCGGCAGAGCAACCAGCCCGAGGCGTGTCTTGCAAGAATAGAAACGCTTTGCAGGGAGCATACCATCGTACAGGAAAGTATTCGCCGACAGAGGCAGGATCTCGCGGAAAGAGAACAGGAATACGGCAAGGATGCACCAAAAAATTCCGCAGATGCAGACTTGCTCAAGCAACAGGAATCGGCACTGATACAACGGCTGGAGCTTTTGCGTGGCCAGTACACCGATCTGCACCGTCTGTGGGGGAGAACCACAGAGCAAACACAGAAGATCCCCGGACTGGAGGACGAGCTTTCCCACCTCTCTTCCGAGCTTGCGAGCGCGGAGCATAACCTCACCGTCCTGCGCCAAACCGCTCGACTTCTGACAGAGTCCAAGGAGGTACTCTCCACTCGCTATCTCGGTGGTATGCAAGCGAATTTTGAGCATTTTATCGGGCTTGCGCAAGGCGACGTTCCGTCAGACG
This sequence comes from Eubacteriales bacterium, assembly GCA_045631745.1. Taxonomy (GTDB): domain Bacteria; phylum Bacillota; class Clostridia; order Oscillospirales; family CAG-272; genus UMGS1865. The sequence continues at coordinate 6,907 of JAZQVI010000088.1, read as the reverse complement.
CGAGAATCGATACCTCTTTCACCGTTTCGGTGCGGGAAAAGGGCAAGAGCCGTGAGTTGGAAAGCTTTAGCCGAGGCACGCGTGATCTGTTGCAATTCTGCGCCAGACTGGCATTGACCAAGTCCATGTTCGAAAATGAAGAAAAGCCTTTTCTTCTTCTTGACGATCCCTTCGTGAACCTGGACGAGAGGAGATTTGCCCTGGCAAGAGATCTTCTGGACAAGCTGTCGGAGGAGTTTCAGATTTTGTACCTGGTTTGCCACACTGATCGCGCCTGAACCGCCTGTTTTTTTGAAGAAAAACGGCAAAAAAATTTATAGGATATTAATGAATATCTTGACAAGAAAATAAAAAAAGTTTATAATAATAAGGTACTTGATATTTTTTCGCTTGGAAGATGCGTCCCATCGGACGGATCCTCCGACAGAAAGGAACTAAAAACATGGAGAACAATACACGCAGAGTCGGGACGGTTTCCAGAGGAATTCGATGCCCTATCATCCGCCAGGGTGATGATCTTGCTGCCATTGTAACGGATAGCGTTTTGGAGGCAGCAGAGTACGAGGGATTCGAGATTCGCAACAGAGACGTCATTTCCATTACCGAATCTATCGTTGCAAGAGCACAGGGAAATTACGCATCGGTAGAAAGCATTGCAGCCGACGTAAAGGCAAAATTGGGCGGAGGAACCGTTGGTGTCATTTTCCCCATCCTCTCCCGTAACCGCTTTGCAATTTGTCTGCGTGGAATCGCTATGGGTGCGAAGAAAATCGTTCTGATGCTCAGCTATCCCTCCGACGAGGTGGGTAACCAGCTGGTTAGCCTGGACAAGATCGACGCATCGGGCGTTAACCCCTACAGCGATGTACTCACGCTGGAGCGTTACCGTGAGCTGTTCGGCTCCAACAAGCATGAGTTTACCGGCGTTGACTATGTGGAATACTACGGCGATCTGATCCGCTCCTGCGGTGCCGAGGTAGAGATTATCTTCGCAAATCAGATCAAGGCGATCCTGCCCTATGCCGATCACATCATCAACTGCGACATTCACACGCGCGCACGCACCAAGAGAATCCTTCTCGAGGCAGGCGCCAAGGTGGTATGCAGCCTGAGCGATCTGCTCACCTCTTCCATCAACGGAGAGGGATACAACGAGCGTTACGGCCTGCTGGGCTCCAACAAGTCCACCGAGGATCAGATCAAACTCTTCCCCAGAGAGTGCAAGCCCCTCGTGCTTGACATTCAGAAGAGAGTGCTGGAGAGAACCGGCAAGCACGTAGAGGTCATGGTCTACGGTGATGGCGCGTTCAAGGATCCGCAGGGAAAGATCTGGGAGCCTGCAGACCCAGTGGTTTCCCCCGCCTTTACCGACGGTTTGATCGGAACCCCCAACGAGCTCAAGCTGAAGTATCTTGCAGATAACGATTTTAAGGATCTGAGCGGAGAGGCACTCAAGGAAGCAATCTCCGAGAGCATTCGCAAGAAGAGCGACGATCTGGTAGGCAATATGGCATCTCAGGGAACTACTCCCCGTCAGCTCACCGACCTTATCGGATCTCTGTGCGACCTGACCAGCGGCTCCGGCGACAAGGGTACGCCCGTTGTTTTGGTTCAGGGATACTTTGACAACTACACCAACTAATCGCTCGCGATAGGAGAATATAACAATGAACGATAGCAATAAAAGACCGGAATCCATGGCTCGCATCACGACCCCCGAGCTGGCAGAGGCATTTATCAATGAGCAGCTGAAGGCACTTCGCGCACAGATCGGCGACAAGAAGGTGCTCCTCGCACTCTCCGGCGGAGTGGACTCCTCGGTAGTGGCGGCTCTTCTTATCAAGGCAGTCGGCAAGCAGCTCGTTTCTGTACACGTCAACCATGGTCTGATGCGTAAGGGCGAGAGCGAACAGGTTATCGAGGTATTCCGTAATCAGTTGAATGCAAATCTCGTTTATGTAGACGCAACCGATCGCTTCCTGGATCTTCTCAAGGGCGTAGCTGAGCCCGAGCGCAAGAGAAAGATTATCGGAAACGAGTTTATAAAGGTGTTTGACGAAGAGGCAAGCAAGCTCAGCGGCATCTCCTTCCTCGCACAGGGCACTATTTACCCCGACATTCTCGAAAGTGACGGTGTCAAGGCGCACCACAACGTGGGCGGTCTTCCTGAGGATATGCAGTTTGAACTGGTTGAGCCCATCAAGCTGCTCTACAAGGACGAGGTTCGCGTCGTTGGTAAGGCGCTTGGTCTGCCTGCTTCCATGGTTGACCGTCAGCCCTTCCCCGGTCCCGGACTTGGCGTTCGTTGCCTGGGTGCGATCACCCGCGACCGTCTCCATGCACTCCGCGAGGCAGACGCCATTCTCCGTGAGGAGTTTGACAACTGCGGTCTTGCAGAGAAGGTATGGCAGTATTTCATTGCCGTTCCCGATTTCAAGAGCGTTGGCGTGAAGGACGGCAAGCGTTACGAGGGCTGGCCTGCGATTATCCGCGCCGTCAACACTGTTGACGCCATGAGCGCGACCATCGAGGAAATCCCCTACTCTGTTCTGCACAAGATCACCGACCGCATCACCCACGAGGTAGACGGCATCAACCGCGTGTTGCTTGATCTCACGCCCAAGCCCATTGGAACGATTGAGTGGGAATGAGTTTTGCGTAGCAAAACTCAACTATGATAGTTTCGCAGAAACGATCATATCATAACATTTGGCGAAGCCAAATTCATAACTCTAAACTCATAACTTTTCCGTCTCCATCTGCGAAACGAGTTATCAGTTATGATTGCCTACGGCAAGTTATGATTGGCTTCGCCAAGTTTGAAGTTACAGGAGTTTGATATGGCAGACAGTGTTTTGAGAATAAAATCCAAAGAATTCGCAAAGGACGTCGTCTTTCTCTGCCGCAAACTCAAGCAAAACGGCATTGAAAGTGCATTGATCAACCAACTTCTACGTTGCGGAACTTCTGTAGGAGCAAATGTTCACGAAGCACAATATGCTCAAGGGACAAAAGACTTCATCTCAAAGTTTGAAATTGCACTCAAAGAGTGTAACGAAAGCGAATATTGGCTTGAATTGCTTTTTGAAACCAATTCACTATCGGAACCAGATTTCAAGGCTTTTCAAAGCAAATGTATTGAACTCCGCAGAATGCTCGTTTCCTCGGTTACAACTTTGAAAAACAAATAATACAATAAGGTTTTTAAGTGGCTTGGATGCCTTATTCCAAGCCACTTTTTACAAATTCACAAATTAACCGCTCACAGCCGGGAGGCTATTTCACACCGCGAAAGGAGCCGCTATGTACAACAAGGTTTACGTCGAGATCACAAACAAATGCAACATGAATTGTTCTTTTTGTCACGGGCACAAGCGCCCCCTACGGAGCATGACCGAGGAGGAGTTTTCGCATATTCTCGGGCAACTGACCGAGCAGACCCAATATCTTTACTACCACCTCATGGGTGAGCCACTGACGCATCCTCTGCTCCCCAAGTTCATCCGCATGGCGGGCGAGAAAGGGTACAAATCCATTCTCACCACCAACGGCACACTGCTCCCCCGCCGCATCGAAGAGCTTCTCACGGTAGGCGTGCACAAGATCAACATTTCCCTGCACAGCTTTGAGGAGGGAGGCGACGAGGCTCATGCGCGGTACGTGTGCGGGCTTGCAGACGCTGCAAAGAAGGCCGCCGAGGCAGGCACCATTGTGGTCTTCCGCCTTTGGAATCAGGGGCATGACGGCAACCGAAACCAAATCACACTTGCGCATCTGAAGGAAAGGATTCCCGGCGACTGGTCGGAAAGCCGCCGCGGCGTGAGGATCCGAGATCACATCTTTCTTGAGTGGGGGGACCGCTTCGAGTGGCCTGACGAGAGCGCAGAGATCAAAGGAGACAAGTTCTTCTGCTATGGACTGAAGGACCAGTTCGGCATCCTCGCAGACGGCACGGTAGTTCCCTGTTGTCTTGACAGTGAGGGCGTGATCAACCTCGGCAACATCTTTCACGAGGACATCAAATCCATACTGAGCTCTGACAGAGCGCAGGCGATCGTCGAAGGCTTCCGATGCGGCAAGGCATCCGAGGACCTTTGCCGTCGCTGTGGCTATGCACAGAGATTTATAAAATGAAAAAAGGCAAAGGAGCCCTTTGCCTTTTTTAATTTAGCCAAACATCAACGCGTCCACGTCTGCCAACGAATCGAACACGTAGTCGGGCATGTCCGCCTCAGCAGCGGCATCAACGTCATCGGGTTGTGTCTCCCCCGAGAGCACCAAGACAGAGGTTACTCCAAACCGCCTCCCCAGCGCAATATCGGTGTAGAGACGGTCTCCAAAGATACACATCTCATCATTTGAAAAGCCGGTTGCTTCTCCAATCATTTCAATCGTCTCACGATAGGGTTTCCCAAAATAGGTAGGCGTCTTGCCTGTGGAGGCTGTGACAAGCGCCGCAATCGCACCGCTGTCGGGGATAAATCCCGTCTCGGTGGGACAGTTCACGTCCGGGTGCGTAGAAAGATATTCTGCGCCTCCTCTGATGAGTCTGCAGGCATCGTCAAGCTTTTGATATGTAAGGGAGGTATCGAAACTGGTAATAACAATATCAACCTTCTCTGTGCTTCCATCAACCAGATTGATCCCCTTCTCACGGTATTCTTCAACCAGCTCATCCGTTGCCACAAGATAAACCGATTTGCCCGCTCTGAAGCGCTTCAAAAACTCCAGAGTCACATCACCCGAGGTCATGATCTCCTCTGCGCTCGGCTCAAATCCAAGACGCGCCAGCTTTTTAAGATAAAACGGGGTCGTATGTGAGGCATTGTTGGTGAAGAACAAAACCTTCTTCCCTGCCGCGCGCAGGTTCTTGATAAAACGAATGGCAAAATCAAAGGAATTGCCCCCAAGATAGATGGTTCCGTCCATATCGAAGATGTATAATTTCTTATCGTTCAGACTTTGCGCGTTGCAATTTTGAAAGTTCATTGTACGTTTTATTCCTTTCCTATGTCAAACAATCACATTCATTATATTAGAGAGTTTTCCTTCCGTCAAGCGTTTAACAGGAATTGAAAAAGAATGAAAATGCTTCAAGAAAAACTTGACAAAAATGCACCCAAAAAACTTTTCGAAATCCATCAAAAACTTTTAAAAAATGTATTGACAACAGGGGGCTTTTATGATATAATATACGAGCGTTGGCAAAAAGCGCAACAAAATGGCGGGATAGCTCAGTTGGCTAGAGCAATCGGTTCATACCCGATAGGTCATGGGTTCAAGTCCAATTCCCGCTACCAGGCCCGTTGGTCAAGCGGCTAAGACACCGCCCTTTCACGGCGGTAACAGGAGTTCGATTCTCCTACGGGTCACCAACGGAAAAAGAACAGGCACCGTTTCAAAACGGTGCCTGTTCTTTTTCCGTCTGATGATTCTGCCGAATTGAACTCTGCAAATCTTTGATTTGCCAAGAACGCGCGGCAGCACCCAACGATGGCATTCAGCCGCATCATACCGCGCGTTTGCGTTCAGATTCTCCTATAAAAAAGAAAGCACCGTTTCAAAACGGTGCCTGTTCTTTTTCCGTCTGATGATTCTGCCGAATTGAACTCCGCAAATCTTTGATTTGCCAAGAACGCGCGGATATGATATCTTTCGATTTTTACCACATGAAACCGCGCGTTTGAGTTCAGATTCTCCTGTGAAAAAAACAAATGCTCTGCAATCACATCATCGGTTGCAGAGCATTTTGTTTACTCATCATTTTTCGAGGTTACTTCTTCAGTCACTTCTGTCGGCATCGGTACTACGGTCTTTTTCTTGCCGTGAATCAGCGGCGAGATCCGCTTGTATACCAAGAATGTGATCGCTGCGTCCAGTCCTCCCTTGAGGAATGTAAAGGGCACATTAAAGAACAACAAGCACCAAAACAATCCATCTACACCGGGTGCAATCGCCTGATACATTCCAACGATCGCCTTGAGTGGCAGTACCTTCGCATACATCGGATAGGTTACAAAATAATTGAGTGGTAAGCCAACCGCAGCCATTGCTGCGGCTCCCAGCAACGATCCGATCAGCGCCATTTTTCTGTTTTTGCGGTAGCGGTAAAGTAAGCCAGCCGGTAAAACCAAGCAGCATCCCAGCAAAAAATTCGCAAACTCCCCTACACACGCAGTCGTGGTGAAGGGCAAATTGATCAGATTTTTGACAAAGCAAACCGCCACACCTGCAAGCGGTCCCATGCTGAATGCCGCAATCAGCGCCGGCATTTCCGAAAAGTCCAGTTTGATAAAGGACGGCATAAACGGAACGCTGAAGCTGACCATCATCAGAATGGTGGATAACGCGGACAGCATCCCCGTGACTGCGATGTATCGAACCCTTTGGCGGTTCTTTTCTTGAATACTCATCATTTCTCTCCTTTAGATTGTCTTGACGAGAGAAAAAATGCCCCAACGAATCCTCGTTGGAGCATAATACGGCGGCAGAAATCTGCCAAACCTTTTTCTCGTCTTTTCACATCCGGACTTTAACCGTCGGTTTGGGAATCTCACCCAATCGGCTCGGAGATCGTCTCCCCGAGTTCGCAGACTCTACTGCCGGTATGGAATTTCACCATGCCCCAAAGACGTATTTTGTTTTGAAAAAACCGGAAGAACGGTCTTTTCATTCCATTCTTCCGGCTATCTTTAATCAATTAAGCGATAATGCTGGAAACGACGCCGGATCCTACGGTTCTACCACCCTCACGGATAGCGAAACGGAGACCCTCCTCGCAAGCGATAGGAGTGATCAGCTCAACGGTCATGTCAACGTTGTCGCCGGGACGGCACATCTCAACGCCCTCGGGGAGCTCGATGGTACCGGTAACGTCGGTAGTTCTGAAGTAGAACTGAGGACGGTA
>JAZQVI010000087.1:0-5507 GCA_045631745.1 Eubacteriales bacterium | reverse complement strand
CCCTCCCTCTTTCAAGAAACCTGCCAAAGCGCCCATTCCACAAGGAAACGGGCGCTTTGGCAAGCTCTTTTTCTTTATGGGATGGTTTTTGTGGCATTTCGGTTCTGTTGCAGAACGACCGAAATCCCTTGTAGGGGAGGCGTCTCGCCTCCCGTGTGCGGGATTTGATCTTTTTTCGGGAGGGGAGACCCCTCCCCTACAAGATCAATTTTTGTGCCGCGAAGAATTTTTGCCGCAGGGCAACGAGTTAAAAAAAGGCTCTCCCCAAGGGAGAGCTCCCGCGAAGCGGGTGAGAGGGTCGCCTCCCGCGTGTGCGAAAATTGCTCTTTTTGGCGGTCGGGGAGACCCACACCCCTCTGAGTTCAATTTTCGTACCGCGAAGGATTTTTGCCGCATTTTCTTGTAACGGTAGCGTAATAGGAGGCTCCCTCCGAGAGGGAGCTGGCTCGCGTCGCGAGACTGAAGGAGAGTGCGTAACTTTAGAATTTGCACAAATTTTGTTCTATACGCAGGCTCCTTCCGTCATTTTCTTGCGAAAATGCCACCTCCCTCTCGGAGGGAGGCTTATTCAAGTGCAGGCAAATTCACCCGTAGATCATCCAAGGTATTGACGGTATTGATGACCAGCAGAAAGCCTTCTCCTGAGGGAGAAGGGGCACCGCGACAGCGGTGGATGAGGAGTTATTTTGGATTTATAACCCCTCTCCGTCAGCCTTCGGCTGCCACCTCTCCCCGGGGGAGAGGCTCACAATACTTGTGCCGCGAAAGCTTTCACTGCGCACCAACGGAACTAAAAAAAGGGCTCTTCCTCCGGGAGAGCTCCCGCGAAGCGGGTGAGAGGGGCACCTCCCGCGTGTACGAAATTTGCTTTTTTGGCGGGAGGGGAGACCCCTCCCCTACGAGATGATTCTTCGTACTGCGAAAACTTTCACCGCAGAGCACGGGGTAAAAAAGGCTCTCCCCGGGGGGAGAGCTCCCGCGAAGCGGATGAGAGGGCTTTTTCACTCCCAAATGCAGGACGTGTCGCACTTTCCGCGCCCTTCTTCCAAAAAACTCGAAAAAAATCTTGGAAAGGTCTTGCAGAAGGGAAGAAAATCCGTTATAATATAGACTGAAGCAGTATGCACAATTACCGAGAAAGAACTGAGGGAAGAAACCTATGCAGTTGACCGAACGTCAAAAACACATACGAAATTTTTCAATCATCGCGCACATTGACCACGGAAAATCGACGCTCGCGGACAGAATTCTGGAGCTGACGCAGACGGTAGAGAAGCGGGAGATGGAGAATCGTGTTCTGGATAACATGGATCTGGAGAAGGAGCGCGGCATCACCATCAAGGCGAGAGCCGTGCGACTGAACTATACCGCGAAGAACGGGGAGGACTATGTCTTCAATCTCATCGACACGCCCGGTCACGTGGACTTTAACTACGAGGTGTCGCGCTCGCTGAACGCTTGCGAGGGTGCGCTTTTGGTGGTGGACGCGACGCAGGGAATCGAGGCGCAGACGCTGGCGAACGCCTACCTTGCGGTGGAATCGGATTTGGAGATTCTGCCCGTCATCAATAAGATCGACCTGCCCTCGGCAGACGTGCAGAGATGCCGCGACGAGGTAGAGGACGTCATCGGAATCCCCGCACAGGGGTGTCCTGCCGTTTCGGCGAAGACGGGTGAGAACGTCGAGGATATTTTGGAGGCGGTGGTGAGCGACATTCCCGCGCCCGACGGCGACGAGAACGCCCCCCTCAAGTGCCTGATTTTTGACTCTTATTACGATAGTTATCTCGGTGTCGTGGTTAACATCCGCGTCATGGACGGAAAGCTTCGCGCAGGCGAACGGATTCGCCTGATGAGCACGGGAGCAGAGTTTGACCTTGTGGAGGTCGGCACGCTCGAGCCCTTCGGACTGAAGAAGTGCGATTGCTTGTCGGCGGGCGAGGTAGGATACTTCACCGCCTCCATCAAGAGCGTGGGAGACACCCGCGTGGGCGATACTGTGACGCACGCCGCAACGCCCACCGCAGAGCCGCTGCCCGGATTCAAGGCGGTGCAGCCCATGGTGTATGCGGGAATTTATCCCGCGGACGGCGCAAGATACGGAGATTTGCGTGACGCTTTGGACAAGCTCCAGCTCAACGATGCCGCTCTTATTTTCGAGCCCGAGACGTCCATCGCGCTGGGCTTCGGTTTCCGTTGCGGATTTTTGGGACTGCTCCACATGGAGATCATCGAGGAGCGTCTCGAGCGAGAGTTCAATCTCGATCTTATTACCACAGCACCCAGCGTTATTTATGAGGTTTTGCAGAAGGACGGGGAGAAGATTCGCATTGACAACCCCTCCAACTATCCCACCCCCGACGTCATCGACACGGCGTATGAGCCGATGGTCAAGGCGAGCATCATCACCCCCACCGACTACGTGGGCGGACTGATGGATCTCTGCCAGGATCGCCGAGGGGTGTTCAACGACATGAAGTATCTCGACACCACGCGCGTGGAATTGCACTACGATCTTCCGCTCAACGAGATTATTTACGATTTCTTTGATGCGCTCAAGAGCCGTTCGCGCGGCTACGCGTCGCTTGATTACGAGCTGAAGGGCTACGTTCCCAGTAAGCTCGTCAAGCTGGATTTCCTGCTCAACGGTGAGCAGGTGGACGCGCTTTCCTTCATCGTGCATGAGGAAAAGGCGTACGGACGTGCAAGAAAGATCGCGGAAAAGCTCAAGGACAACATTCCGCGCCAGCTCTTCGAGGTGCCGATCCAGGCGGCGATCGGAAACAAGGTCATCGCGCGCGAGACGGTCAAGGCGATGCGCAAGGACGTGCTTGCCAAGTGCTACGGCGGTGACATTACCAGAAAGAAGAAGCTGCTGGAGAAGCAGAAGGAAGGAAAGAAGAAGATGCGCCAGCTCGGCTCGGTGCAGATCTCTCCCGAAGCCTTCATGGCAGTCCTCCGCCTGGACGACGAGAACTGAGGGCACCTGCGGTGCGGCGTGAACCTCGCCCTTTGTGCAACAAACGCTTTTGCCTCATACCCCGATGGCGTATGACGACACAAAAATCTGCCTTGTAGGGGAGGCGTTTCGCCTCCCGTGTATGAAGCATAAAATTCGATCCCTTTTCGGGAGGGGAGACCCCTCCCCTACGATGAACTTATAAAAGGCTCGCCCTTTGGGAGAGCTCCCGCGGTAGCGGGTGAGAGGGGCTTCGCAATGATGTTACGCTTCGCGTAATGATGTTACCCTGAAGGGCAAATGATGTTGCGCTTCGCGCAAATAAATCCCCCTCGACGGAAGGTTTTAAGTGGGTGTGGGCAAAGCCCACGACCTTCTCACGACCTTACAGATTGAAGTATTCCAAGATCCCGTTGTACAATCCCCGCGCGAAGAGGGCGGGATTGGAATTCATGAGAGCGGCATCGGAGGGGTTGGTGATAAAGCCGATCTCGGTCAGCACCGCAGGCATGGCGGTGCGGCGGAGGACGTAGAGCCCGGGTCGCACCTTGGTTCCGCGGTCGGGGAGTCCGGTGGCAGCACTGAGGGAAGCCATCATGTCCTCGCCAAGGCGAAAAGCAGGCGTGCCGCGGTCGTAAACGAAGGCCTCCACCCCGGTTGCCGAGGGAATGGAGGAGGCGTTGGTGTGGATGCTGATAAAATAATCGGCGCCCCAGGCGTTGGCGTCCTGCACGCGGCGCTGGAGGCTGGTGGTGTTGGAGGTTCCAAGCTCGGTTTCGGGCGTGGGACGGGAAAGACGCACCTCAAATTCGGGATTTGCGCGCAAAAGAGCGGCAAGCTCCTGCCCCACGCGGTAGGTGATGTCCTGCTCGCGAAGCCCGTTGCCCTCCGCCCCTGCGTTGGGATTTTTGGGATTGTGACCCTGATCGATGTAAATTTTGATAGCCATAACGCACCTCCGTCAAAGTTCTGCCGTTGGTTTCAGTATATGAAGGGGCAGGGGGAGAGGTTCTCAGGTGGATTCTAAAAACACATACGTCAGGTTACAGATAACCTCCATTTGAGAAACGACAGTTTGTGAAAGGGCACATAGCCCTTAGCCACTTTTTCTTTGCGGGAAGAAGGCGCAAAGAAAAAGTTCGCAAAAAGAAACGCCGATAGGGGCGTTTCGCGCTCTGCGGAGCGCGACAAGGGCTTCGCGCCCTTGACTGCGCCGCCTTTTGAAAAAGGCGGGCGAAAACTTTTTGGCATTTTGACAGAGATCCCCGAAAGGAGAGAAACATGAGTTCAGTCAAGCGCACGTCGGCGGACGTGGAGAAAAACCGAGTCGAGGGAGGCACGCTCTATCTCGTGGCGACCCCCATCGGCAACCTCGGAGATCTGTCCGAGCGAGCGATCAAGGTGCTCGGGGAGGTGGATTTCATCGCTGCCGAGGATACCAGAAACTCCATGAGGCTGCTCTCGTACCTCGAGATTCATAAGCCCATGGTGTCTTATTTTGAGCATAATAAGAGGGAGCGAGGGGAGCAGATCGCCGAGCGGCTGCAGGCAGGCGAGTCCTGCGCGCTCATCACCGACGCAGGCACCCCCGCCATCAGCGATCCCGGTGAGGATCTTGTCGCGCTCTGCGCCGAGCGGGGCATTTCCGTCACCTCGATTCCCGGCGCGGTCGCATCCATTACCGCCCTCACCCTGTCGGGGCTCCCCACGGGGAGATTCACCTTCGAGGGCTTTCTGTCGGTCAATAAATCCGAGCGTCGGGAGCGGCTGGAGGAGCTGAAAGGCGAGAGACGTACCATGCTTTTTCACGAGGCACCGCATAAGCTCAAAAACACGCTGGAGGATTTCAGAAAAGCGTTTGGAGAGAGCCGCCGCGTGGCGATCTGCCGTGAATTGACCAAGCTTAACGAGGAGGTTCTGCGCCTGACGCTTGGCGAGGCGATCGACTATTACAAGACCACCGACCCCAGAGGAGAGTACGTTTTGGTGGTGGAGGGCGCGCAAGAGACCGCCAAGACTGCCTTTTGGGAGGGGATGGAGATCCCCGCGCACGTCGAGCATTACATCGCACGCGGCATGAGTAAGATGGATGCCATCAAGCAGACGGCAAAGGATCGCGGCGTGCACAAAAATGAGGTTTATCAGGCAGTGCTCTGAGCGAGAAAAAATCTTATATATATAAAATGAAAAAAATTGAAAAAAGCCCTTGACAAGCGCGGACAAGTGTGGTATAATGTCACTACCTCTGCGAGAGGGCTTTTTTTTGCGCCAAAATTTTGGCATGAAAAATGACCGGGGCGATGCGCCACCCACATGGGCGTTCCGGTGCTTTCGGGAGGGAGGTATACGGATCTGATCCATTCGATCAGATCAAATAAAATATGTATGGGAGGTACCGCTAAATGGCTAATGATGCACGAGTCAAGATTACTCTGGTATGCACCGAGTGCAAGCAGAGAAACTATGACACAAAGAAGAACAAGAAGAATGACCCGGACAGACTGGAAATGAAGAAGCACTGCAAGTTCTGCCGTAAGCACACGGTTCA
>JAZQVI010000086.1:0-3295 GCA_045631745.1 Eubacteriales bacterium | reverse complement strand
AAAGGTTTACGCTTCCTTGAAAAAGACCATTGATGAAGGAAAGGAGCTTGATCTGACGGTTGCAAATGCTGTGGCAGCCGCTATGAAGGATTGGGCGGTAGCTCACGGCGCAACCCATTATACACATTGGTTTCAGCCTCTTACGGGTGTTACGGCAGAGAAGCATGACAGCTTTATTTCACCTGCTCCCGATGGCGGAGTTATTATGGAATTTTCGGGCAAGGAGCTGATCAAGGGTGAGCCCGATGCATCTTCGTTCCCCTCGGGAGGACTTCGCGCTACCTTTGAGGCAAGAGGCTATACTGCTTGGGATCCTACCTCTTACGCATTTATCAAGGGAAAGACGCTGTGCATTCCTACAGCATTCTGCTCATATGGTGGCGAGGCTCTTGATAAGAAGACTCCATTGCTTCGTTCTATGGAGGCACTCAACGTGCAGGCTCTCCGTATTCTGAAGCTTTTTGGAAACGATACCGTAAAGCGTGTTACAAGCTCGGTCGGTCCCGAGCAGGAATATTTCCTTGTTGACAGAGAAATGTATAACAAGAGGAAAGATCTCATATACACCGGGCGCACGCTCTTTGGTGCAAAGCCTCCCAAGGGACAGGAGATGGATGACCATTATTTCGGCGTTATCAAGCCCCGTGTTGCCGCTTATATGGAGGATCTCAATGAGGAGCTGTGGAAGCTCGGTATCCTTGCAAAGACTGAGCATAACGAGGTTGCGCCCGCGCAGCACGAGTTGGCACCGATCTATACGACCACCAATATTGCAACCGACCACAACCAGCTTACGATGGAGATTATGCAGAAGGTTGCCGCAAAGCACGGTCTTGTTTGCCTGCTCCACGAAAAGCCCTTTGCGGGTGTCAACGGCTCGGGTAAGCACAACAACTGGTCTATTGCAACCGATGCAGGACAGAATTTGCTCTCTCCCGGCGAAACACCCTACGAGAACGCGCAGTTTTTGCTGTTCCTTTGCGCCGTAATCAAGGCGGTTGACGATTATCAGGATCTTCTCAGAATTTCGGTTGCTACCGCAGGCAACGATCACCGTCTCGGTGCCAACGAAGCACCTCCCGCCGTGGTTTCCATTTTCCTCGGTGACGAGTTGAACGCTGTCCTTGAGGCAATCGAGAACGATACCCCCTATCAGGGTGCTAAGAAAACAACAATGAAGCTTGGAAGCGACGTTCTTCCCAAATTTAACAGAGATACCACCGACCGAAACCGCACCTCACCCTTTGCATTCACGGGCAACAAGTTTGAGTTCCGTATGCTTGGCTCCTCCAACAGCATCGCCTGTGCAAACATTATGCTGAACACAGCTGTTGCGGAATCATTGAAAATCTATGCTGACCGTCTTGAGGGTGTAGCTGATTTTGAGACTGCATTGCACGATATGATCAAGAAGACCATCAAGGATCACAAACGCATCATTTTCAACGGTAACGGTTACGACGATTCCTGGATAAAGGAAGCAACCGAGAAGAGAGGTCTTTGCAACTATCGCACCACAGCTGACTGTATGCCACATATTCTTGATGAGAAAAACGTAAGAATGCTGACGTCTCACAAGGTTTTTTCCGAGGTGGAGTTGAAATCCAGATATGAGATCATGCTGGAAAATTACTGCAAGACGGTTATGATCGAAGCGTGTACGATGGTCGATATGGCAAAGAAGCAGATTCTTCCCGCCGTCAGTGCATATACGACCGATCTTGCCGAAAGCGTTGGAAAGAAGCTCAAGCTCGGTACAGATATTGCATGCAAGTACGAAAAGGAAGCCGTTAAGAAGCTTTCTATTCTATGCGATAAGATCGCCGAGGCGACCGACTTGCTTGAGGGCACACTTGTTAAGATCAAGGCGGCAGAGAGTATCGGGGAAGAATCCGAAATGATTCGTGATGCAGTCCTTGTCGCAATGAGTGAGCTTCGCGTGGCATGCGACGAGGCTGAGACGATGACCGCCGAAAAATACTGGCCGTTCCCGACTTATGGAGAACTTTTGTTCGGCGTGAGATAAACAGAGCATTTACGTTAAGGAGATGATTGACATGGATGCTACAAGCATCATGGAATTTGTAAAGGAAGCCGTAACGACCGAGGTGTTCGGTGTGTGGTTTTTGATTGGAGCCGCGCTTGTATTCTTTATGCAGGCAGGTTTCGCAATGGTTGAAACAGGCTTTACCAGAGCGAAAAACGCAGGTAACATCATTATGAAGAACCTGATGGACTTCTGCATCGGAACGGTTGTGTTCGTTTTGCTGGGCTTCGGACTGATGATGGCTGAGGATTACGTTTTTGGTCTCGTCGGAGTACCGAATCTCGATATCTTTACCGATTTTGGTGGATTTATCAAGGAAAATGCTTCGAGCTTTGTATTTAACCTTGTGTTCTGCGCTACCGCCGCAACCATTGTTTCGGGGGCTATGGCAGAGAGAACAAAATTTGTTTCGTATTGTATTTATTCCGGTGTGATCTCTCTTGTCGTTTATCCGATTGAGGCAGGCTGGGTCTGGAATTCTCAGGGTTGGCTTGCGCAGTGGGGCTTCCACGATTTCGCGGGTTCCGCTGCCATCCACTCGGTTGGAGGCTTGACCGCATTGATCGGTGCAATTATGGTTGGTCCGCGTCTTGGCAAATACGTTAAGGATAAGGCGGGAAAGGTTACAAAGGTAAACGCGATTCCCGGTCACTCTATCACGCTTGGCGCGCTTGGTTGCTTTATCCTTTGGTTTGGATGGTACGGCTTCAACGGCGCGGCAGCATGGGATGGAACCTCTTTGGCATCCATCTTCCTTACCACAACTATTGCCCCCGCAGTTGCGACCTGCACGACGATGATCTTTACGTGGATCAAGAACGGCAAGCCCGACGTTTCTATGTGTCTCAATGCTTCCTTGGCAGGACTTGTAGGCATTACAGCGGGCTGTGATTCGCTGGATGCGATCGGTGCTACGGTTGTTGGTGTCGTATCGGGTATCCTTGTTGTGGTGGCTGTTGAGTTTCTTGACCTGAAGCTGCACATTGACGATCCCGTTGGTGCCGTTGGCGTTCATTTGGTTAACGGTGTTTGGGGAACGCTTGCAGTAGGACTTCTGGCAAATCCCGAGGCTCCCGCAGGTCTTAACGGATTGTTTTATACGGGAAGTGCAGTGCTTCTCGGTAAGCAGACGGTAGGCATTCTTGCGATTCTCGCATGGACCGCCGTCACGATGACGATTACCTTCCTCATCATCAAGAAGACGGTTGGTCTGCGTGTAAGTGCCGAGGAGGAGATCAAGGGACTTGA
>JAZQVI010000085.1:0-5840 GCA_045631745.1 Eubacteriales bacterium | reverse complement strand
CACCCAATGTCTCGGCATCTTTATGATCTCTTGCCGTCACACGAACGCCGTGCCTCAGCAAAAAATCGATCAATGGCAGGTTGGAAATTCCAAGCCCCACCACAGTACACGTCTTTGAAAAAACTTGCTCAATATGCTCCGTGAGGTTCAAACCGCTATCACGCTCCTTCCCAGAGCCTCAATTTATAAATATCTATAGTATATTATATTCGATTCCGCCCCAAGTTGCAATAGAAAAAACGCATTTTTTTCGCGTTTTTTGAAAAAATCTGTTTTTCCTCTTTTCAAAACGAATTTTTTTTGTTATAATGGTTAAAGTGAACCACGCGAATTCAGTTTTCGAAAGGAAGTATTCGGTATATGGCAACCAAAAAGCCACAGCAATACGACAACCAAAGCATCAAGGCTCTCAAGGGCGCTGACCGTGTCCGAAAACGCCCCGCTGTCATCTTCGGATCGGACGGACTGGAGGGCTGCGAGCATTCTTTTTTTGAGATCCTTTCCAACTCGGTGGACGAGGCGAGAGAGGGCCACGGAAGCGAGATCCGCATCACCGCCTACCGCGACTACAGCATTCAGGTCGAGGACTTTGGCCGAGGCGTTCCCCTTGGCTGGAACGATGCCGAGCAGCGCTGGAACTGGGATCTGATCTACTGCGAGCTTTACGCAGGCGGAAAATACGACAATAACTCGGGAGATTCGGCATACGAGTACTCCCTGGGACTGAACGGACTTGGCGCGTGCGCGACGCAGTACAGCTCGGAATACATGACCGTCCGCTCCTACGACGGAAAAACCGAGAGAAGCATCTCCTTCCGTCAGGGCGAGGTGCAGGGCGAGCTTGAGGAACGCCCCCTGACCAAAAAGGAAGGCAGCCGCACGGGTACGGTGGTGCATTGGAAGCCCGACCTTGAGGTCTTCACCGACATCCGCATTCCCCACGAATTTTTCAAGGATATCCTGCGCCGCCAGTCGGTGGTCAACGCAGGCATCTGCTTCACCCTCTTTGTAGAGCAGGAGGACGGAAGCTTTACGGAGGACAAGTTCTGCTACGAGCACGGCATCACCGATTACCTCGGAGAACTCGTCGGCACATCCCCCCTCACCGTCCCCGTCTCCTGGCACATCGAGACGCAGGGACGCGACCGCGAGGACAAGGACGAGTACAAGTTCAAGGCAGACATCGCCTTCTGCTTCTCCAATGCCGTCTCCTTTACCGAGTATTACCACAACTCCAGCTTTCTGGAGCATGGCGGATCCCCCGACCGCGCGGTACGTCTGGCGTTCACCTACGCCATCGACAAGCACATCAAGAACAACAATCTCTACACCAAGAACGAGAGCAAGATCACCTTCAACGATATTGCGGACTGTCTGGCGCTGGTCATCAACAGCTTTTCTACCATGACGTCCTACGAAAATCAGACGAAAAAATCCATCAACAACACCTTCATCTGCGACGCGCTCAACGAGTTTTTGCGCCGTCAGCTTGAGATCTACCTCATCGAAAACCCGAGAGAGGCAGAGGCGCTGACCAAGCAGGTTCTGGTCAACAAGCGCAGCCGCGAATCGGCGGAAAAGGCGCGCGTGGACATCAAAAAGAAGCTCTCGGGCAGCCTGGACGTGGCAAACCGCGTAGAAAAATTCGTCAACTGCCGCTCCAAGGATCCCTCGATCGCCGAGCTGTATATCGTGGAGGGAGATTCGGCACTGACGTCCTGTAAATTGGGACGCGATGCAGAATTCCAGGCGATCATTCCCGTTCGAGGCAAGACGCTCAACTGCCTCAAGAGCGACTATGCAAAGATCTTTAAGAACGAGATCATCACCGATCTGCTCCGTGTCATCGGCTGCGGCGTGGAGATCAAGGGAGGTGCCAAGACCGACATCAACTCCTTTGATCTCGGCAATCTGCGTTGGTCCAAGATCATTATCTGTACCGATGCCGACGAGGACGGATTCCAGATCCGAACCCTGCTCCTCACCCTCTTTTACCGCCTGCTCCCCACCCTTCTTGCAGAGCATAAGGTGTTTATTGCGGAGTCTCCCCTGTTCGAGATCACCACAAAGGACGAGACGCTCTTTGCCTATGACGAGTTTGAAAAGGCGGAGATCCTCAAGAAGCTTGGAAACAAGAAATACACCCTGCAGCGCTCCAAGGGACTTGGTGAGAACGAGCCCGACATGATGTGGCAGACCACTATGAACCCCGAAACGAGACGCCTCATTTCGGTCTCCCCTGCAGACGCGGCGCAAACTGAGATCATTTTCGATACCCTTCTCGGAGACAACCTCCCCGCGCGTAAGGTGTTCATCACCGAAAACGGCAGTCGGTATATGAAGGATATTGACGTGTAAAGATTCAACAACACAGTTTTATCCTCTGAATAACCTGCAAACGTTCATCTACAAAAGGCTCCCTCCGAGAGGGAGCTGGCTCGCGCAGCGAGACTGAAGGAGAGTGCGTGTACAAGCGAGTTTGTGCAATTTCCGAAGCCTCGCAGGCTCCTTCCACCACTTCGTGGTCCCCCTCCCTCTCGGAGGGAGGCTCTTTGAGACCGCCTGTCATAACAAGAAAAAGCAGGACAAATCCCTCGGATTTGTCCTGCTTTTTTCAATACGTCCTGCAAAAATCAAACCAAAAACAGCTCTCGCGCGTTACTTGCGGTCTGTCTCACCGCCTCCTGCACCGAGCAATTCCAAAGCTCAGCCAGCACCTGGAGGGTATGCACCAGCAGTCCCGAATGATTGAGCCGCCCGCGCATGGGATGCGGCGCAAGATAAGGCGCGTCGGTCTCCACAAGCAGCCGATCCCGCGGGACGGCAAGCGCCGCCTCCCTCACCTTGCTCGCGTTCTTGAAGGTCAGCGTTCCCGAAAAGGAGATATACCAACCCCTCCGCGCCAGCTCCTTCGCCATCTCGGCGCTTCCGCTGTAGCTGTGGAAGACGCCCCGAACACCGGGGTATCTCAGCACCGTCTCAAAGCAATCGCCGTGCGCCTCACGGTCGTGAATAATCACGGGAATTTCAATCAGCTGCGCCATCTCCATCTGCGCGCGGAAAAATTCCATCTGCTTCTGCTTGTCCATGGGAATGTCGCCGTAATACTCCCAGTGATAGTCCAGTCCGATCTCACCGAGCGCCACAATCTTTCGCTCCATGCGGCTCTCGGGCGTTCCCAAAAGCTCGGAGAGCTGCTCGCACGCGAGCTCCACGTGGTCAATAGAATGGCAATCCTCCGGGTGAATCCCCACGGCGGCATACATTCCGTCGTATTTCGCCGCCTGCTCGATCGCTTTTGCGGAATTTTCAAGATTGGTTCCCACGTTGATGATACTCGAAACGGGGCGCGGCATGATCTCCTTCAGAATTTCGTCCGCACCCCCGCTCTCCCCCTCAAATCGGCGGTCAAAATAGTGGGCGTGGGTGTCAAAAATACCGTAAATCGGTTGCTTAAACATCATAAAACCCTATCCTTTTGTCAGTTCAGAAGCTCCATTCCGGCTTGAGCGTGCGGCGGAAGAGCGCCTCGATCTCCTCCTTGGGGTCCTTGCCGCCGTACAAAACGTTCCATACCGCGTCGCAGATGGGAAGCTCCACGCCGTATTTCTCCTCCAGCGTCCTCAAAGCGGCAGCCGTGTAGTAGCCCTCCGCCAACTCGCGATAGGGCTCCCCCGTCACCAAAGACTCTCCGAATTTGCGGTTGTGCGAATAAGGGGAAAAGACGGTCGCCTCATAGTCTCCCAAATGGCAAAGCCCGTACGCCGAGAAGGGATTTCCCCCCATCGCGCCGATCAAGCGGGCGATCTCCTGCGTTCCGCGGCTCATCAGTGCCCCCTTCAGGGTACCCAGCTTCAAGCCGTCAAGCACCCCAGCGGCAATTCCGATCACGTTCTTTGCAGCCCCCCCGATCTCGTTGCCGATCAGATCCTGCCCATAATAAAAGCGGATCAGGTCACTCGAAAAGGAGTCCACCAGCTTTCTCTTGAGATCCTCGTGGCGGCTGTCGATCACCATGCAGTTCGGCACACCCGCGTAAAATTCCTGTACGTGTCCCGGCCCCAGCCAAACCGCCACACGGTTGGAGGGGTGTGTATTTTCCTCGGCAATCTCCGAGAGCCGTTTTCCGCTCCCGATCTCGATCCCCTTCATGCAGAGAACGAGATTGCGATTTTCAAGTCCCAGATCCGTTAGTTCCTTCATGAGCCCCCGCAGCCCCTGGGACGGAATCGACAAAATCAAGGTCTCGGCGTCCGAAACCGCTCGCAAGAGGTCACAGGAAAGAGACACCGAGTCGGGAAGCGTGAGCAACCCGTTCGAGCGTGTCTTCAAAAACTCCTGCATATGGGAAGAACCTTCCCGCCCGTACAGCGTAACCTGATGTCCGACACGATCCAAGTACCAAGCGATGAGAGATCCCCAACGTCCGCAGCCAATCACAGCAATCCTCATATTCATTCTCCTTTGTCAGAAAGCGGGGCAAGTACGCAAACCTGCCCCGCGTTTGATGTTCAATTATCGAACCCGCTCACCCAAGGGGGTATCATCCGAGAGGAATACCACGCGAACGGTTTCCTCGCCCGATGCCAGCACCATGCCGTTGGATTCCACGCCGCACAGGGTTGCAGGGCGCAGATTTGCGACCACGATCAGCTTCTTGCCGATCAGATCGGCAGGCTGATACCACTTTGCAATTCCGCTCACCACCTGGCGCGTTTCATAACCAAGATCAAGTTGGAGCTTGAGCAGCTTCTTCGCCTTGGGAACAGGCTCTGCGGCGATTACCTTTGCGGTGCGAAGCTCCACGTTCATGAAGTCCTCAATGCCGATCAGTGCACAGCCTTCGGGCTTTTCGGGCTTCTCGTTTGCCTTTGCTTCTGCCTCCGCTGCCGCGATCATCGCCTGACGCTCTGCCTCAAACTCGGCAAGCTTCTTCTCCTCGTCCACGCGGGCAAAGAGAACCTTGGAGTCACTCACAAGGCTGCCTGCAGCCATGCCGCCAAACTTCTCAAGTCCGCCAACCGTGTCAAAGCTGCACAGCGTCGTTCCAAGCTCCGAGAAAATCTCCTCAGAGGTCGCGGGAACAAAGGGAGCCAGCATCACCGCACCCCAACGGATCGCCTCCATGAGGTTGTAAAGAACGGTTCCCAGGCGCGCTCTTTGGCTCTCGTCCTTGGCAAGCGACCAGGGCGTGGTCTCGTCAATATACTTGTTTGCACGGCTGAGCATCTCAAAGATGCCCTCCAGCGCGTCTGCGATGCGGAACTCATCCATGCAGGTGCGAAGGTTTGCATACGCCTTTACGCAAGCCGCCTTCAATTCAGCATCGGTTCCCTCCTCGCCGGCAGGCGCGGGAACGACACGGTCAAAATATTTTTTATCCATGTCAAGGGTACGCTTGACGAGGTTTCCGAGATTGTTCACAAGGTCGGTGTTGTATCTCTTGATGACCGCCTCATAGGTGATGGATCCGTCCGATGCGAAGGGCATCTCGGAGAGGGCGTAATAACGCACGCCGTCCACGCCAAAATGCTCTGCCAGCTTGTCGGCGTAGATCACGTTCCCCTTGGACTTGGACATCTTATCCATGCCAAAGTTGAACCAGGGGTGACCGAAGACCTGCTTCGGCAGGGGCAGATCGAGCGCCATGAGGAAGATCGGCCAGTAGATGGTGTGGAAACGGAGAATGTCCTTTCCAATGATATGCACATCAGCAGGCCAATAATGACGGAAATGCTCGGATTGCTCCTCGAAAGTCTTGTCGGGATCATAGCCGAGAGCGGTGATATAGTTGGTCAGCGCGTCCAGCCAGACGTAGACCACGTGACGATCGTCAAAAT
>JAZQVI010000084.1:0-11345 GCA_045631745.1 Eubacteriales bacterium | reverse complement strand
CGATGATCAGTCGGGGCTCTGCCGCCAGAGCCATGGCGATCATCACACGCTGGCGCATACCGCCGGACAGCTCATGGGGGAAGGCATTGTAGACATTTTCCGGGATAATGCCGACCAAGCGGAGCATCTCCTCAGATTTCGCCTTTGCCAGCTCCTTGGTTGCCCCAGGAACATGGATAAGGGTAACCTCATCTAACTGTTCTCCGATAGTAAACACCGGATTCAGGCTGGTCATGGGCTCCTGGAAGATCATTGCGATCTGCTTGCCACGGATGCGGTGGATCTCATGGATGGGCATCTTGGCGATGTCGTAGACCTTTTCCTCCACCTGATACGCGGTCTTGCCGTCCGCAGTCTGCACTGCAACGGTATTTCCCTTTGCATCACGCTTGTAGTCCTCGGATTTAAAACGGATGTTTCCCGAAACGATCTGACCGGAGGGGCCTTGGATCAGGCGCATGACGGACATACTCGTCACAGATTTTCCACATCCCGACTCACCCACGATTCCGACCGTGGCGTTTTTGGGAACGTTGAAGGAGACGCCGTTGACAGCCTTGACTACACCCTGATCGGTAAAGAAGTAGGTGTGCAGATCTTCAATCTCAAGGATATTCTCGTTGTCCTTCATTTCGGACACGTATTCACTCTCCGGGGCACGTCTGTTCTTATACTTTTCGAGAGCCTTAGTCGCCTTGAGATTTTCTCTTGCGATCTCGCGGATCTCCTTGCCCGACAGATAGTGTTTGTCCTTGTTTGCATTCATCTTAGCCATCTCCTCACCTCCTCGACTTGGGATCAAGAGCATCTCTGAGACCGTCACCGACGAAGTTAAATCCAAGAACGGCAATGACGATGCAGATGCCAGGAGGTGCCCAAACATTGATGTAGTTTTCCAAAATATTCATATCACTTGCGGCATTGATCATGGTACCCCACGCAGCATAAGGCGGCTGAACACCCATATTCAAGAAGGACAGGGATGCTTCGTAAAGGATCATGCTTCCAAGGCTGAGCGTCATGGAAACGATCAACTGGGGCATGATGTCCGGCACAAGATGCTTGAAGATCTTACGTGCCGTGGAATATCCCATTGCCTCTGCCGCAACCATGTACTCCTGCTCACGCAAATAGAGGATCTGACCTCTGACCAGACGCGCTGTTCCAGACCAGGAGAAGAGCGTCAAAAATGCCATAAGGAAGTAGATTCTATATCGGGGATTTCCCATGAGCGCCTGCAGAGCAGTAGGGTTCTCCATTTCACCAAAAGCGGTCAAAACCGTTCCGAATACCAGCATGATCGGGAAGCCGGGGATACACATCAAAACGTCGCAAATTCTCATAACCAGGTTATCGACCGCGCCGCCAAAGTATCCGGCAATTCCGCCCATGATGACACCAATAATGGTGATAATAAACACCGAAATAAATCCAATGATCAGAGAAATCTGACCGCCATACATCAATCTTGTCAGTACGTCGTATCCGGATTTATCGGTTCCGAGAGGATGTGCTGCACTCATGGGTGCCAGCGCATTTTCCTTTTCGGTCTTCTCGGTGATTTGATATGCAGTATACGTGTGTCCGTTCTTTTCATACTTAATCGTCTTGGAGGTGTACTCTACGATCGGACTTTTATCGACCTCGATCTCGCCCCATTTGTTGTAAACTACAGGGCCAAGGAAGCAGAACAGGAATAATGCCACCAGCATAACAAGACCGATCACACTCAGCTTGGAGCGGAAGAAGCGGCGCATGATAATACGCGTCGGGGACATCAATCGCACGTTTCGGTCAAGAGGAGTGTCAAGCTCCTGCTCGTCTGCTACGGAGGTGTCTTTTTCTTCAACGATCTGATCGTTTTCAATATACTCGTTCATTACACGCCCTCCTTACTGCAGCTTCACACGGGGGTCAACCACCGCGTACATCATATCTGCCAACAGCACACCAATGATGCTGAGCAATGCAAGAAACATATTGTACCCCATGATGACCGGAACGTCACCCACGATCATTGCCTTATACGCCGTGTTACCGATACCCGGCAGGTCAAAGATCTGCTCGGTGATGATCGCGCCCGAAAACAGCGAGGGCAACAATCCCGCCAAGCTGGTGACGAGCGGAATCATGGTGTTTCGGAACGCGTGCTTATAAATAACCACGCGTTCCTTAAGTCCCTTTGCTCTTGCGGTACGGATATAGTCGGAGTTGAGAACCTCCAGCATATTCGTACGTGTCATTCTCATTCTTCCGCCGATGCTGAGAATGACAACGGTCATAATCGGCAGAACCAGATATTTTGCGTATTCCAGTGCATACGCGATTCCCGTTGTAGATTGCGTTGCATCTCCAAGTCCCGATGACGGTAGCCACCCAAGCCCTGTTGAGAATACACCCTTGAGAACCTGTCCAAAGAAGAAGGAAGGCAAGGAAATACCGATCATAACCAAAACGGTGACGAAATAGTCACGGAAGGAATACCGATGCGTTGCCGCGGTAATTCCCAAAGGAATCGCAATCATAAATTCGAAGATCGTTGCCAGCGCCGCTACGGTGAAGGAAACGAACATATCGCGCTTAATGACATCAACGACCGGCATACTCTGCGTAAAGCTCTCTCCGAAATCGAGCGTCACGATGCGCTTGATCCACTCGAAATAGCTCATGTCGTACATCTTCATGATCGCATCCTTCGTTGCCTGGTCTACGATCGCACCGCCCGCATTCATTTCGTTGATCTTGTTTTCAGCGAAGCTGGACGGCATATTTTGAATCAGAACGAACAGGATCAAAGACACACCCAGCAGTATGAATACCGACAGAAGAAGTCTTTTGACTATGTATTTTAACATAAATTACTCCAAATTCACCCAATAATCAATCAGTTTGCAAATTCAACTTCCCAGATTCGGTCAAGGGGAGAGGTGTAGGGGTTAATTTCGCTCGGAAGAGACTCGCTCTTGATAATTTGAGAATTATAAGCATAAAGCACGTCTCTCTGGTAAACAGGAAGCTCTACTGCGAGATCCAGAACGTATCCCATTGCTTCCTTGTAAAGTTCGGTACGAACCTCTCTATCATCGGTCTCACGTGCCTCGTCGATCACGGCGCTAAGCTTATTGAGGATGTCGTTCTCCTCTTTGTACGCCGCAGGATTTGCCAGAATCTCGCGGTAACCCCAAGCGAGAACGCTGGTTGCGGTGGAGTTCTTGTGATATACCTGATACATATCGGGGTCTACGGTGCTTCCCCATGCAGCCGCCCAAACAGCAAGAGAGCCGGTGGTCAGCTTGGTCAGCGCCTGCGTATCGGGAACGACCTGGATATCCCAGCCCATCTCGTTGAGAAGCTCTGCTGCTGCACGGAAGGTCTGGTAAGTGGGGTGATCGATCAGATCTGCGCCTGCAATCGTAAACTTAATCTTCAGCTTGGAGTCACCTGCGGATACGCCAGCCTCTTCCATGTAATGCTGGATCTTCTCCATAGCGCTTTCCTTGGTGTAATTGATAGAGGGATAATCGTGTTCGTTCAAACGGTCAGGGTTTCCAAGCTCATCCTTGGGGTATGCCCAGCTGACCATAGACATGGGCCAGTAGATGTTCTCTGCTGTTCCAACGCTGTAATAGCTGAGCGCCAAAGAGGTATCCATTGCACACATGATCGCGCGGCGGAGATTGATGTCCGGAATCTTGCCTGCATTGATACCGATGTAACCATAACCGAGCTGGTCGGTGTTGAGCTGTTTGATACCGCTCGACTCCATGGCGTTGAGCTGGTCAATGTTGTACTGGGTATACTGAGGAGAGATGTAGTGCACCGATCCCTCCTTGAGGGCAGAGATTGCATTGGCAGCACTGACAACACGGTAACGGATCTTTTCAATCTTGGGCTGACCCATGAGGAAGTTATCGTTTCTCTTGAAGTAAACGACGTTGTCTGCAAAAAATGCGTCTTCCTTGGGGTTATCGCTGTTGTTTCGGTCGGTTGCCTTGTATGCGCCTGCTCCCATGGGAACCTTAATGTTTCTGGTGGACTGAATCACATCTCTCATAAATGCAAAGGACGCGTAGTCAACACCGAACTTGTTGTTTTCAATGTCAACGGTATAACCGGGCGCGTAGTAATGCTGGGGTGCTACTGCGAATGCAAAGTTCCAAATCGCCTTGGGATCCACGCCGTTGATGGTGATCTCAAGAACGTCATACTCCTCTGCATTCTTGGGAGTTCCATCCTCGTTGTGCTCCTGTGCAACGGTATAGGTCTTGTCACCAATCGTCACACTCGTCATGTTGGTGTTATGTCCAAGGGACTTGATACCCTCAATGTTCTCAATGCGAAGGTTTCCGTCTACTGCCCCCTCACGAAGGATCACTTCCTTTGCCTGTGCAGTGTACTGGGTGCGAAGCTCGGTTGCAGTTGCCCACGCCGTAAGGATTACATTGAGCTCGTTTTCTACCTTTTGATTATATACGTAGTTGATCGCCGACTCTTTATCCTTTACAACGCTTTCGTTGTACTGAAGAGTCATTTTCTCAATCTTGGTTTTATCCTCTTTGCCGTTTGCATCCTTGGCATATTCTACATGCACGTAGCCTTCCAGGAACATGAAGCAGAAGACCTCGTTAGCAAACTCGGGACGAGACTTGTAGGGCTCTACATTGAGGGATTCCTTCGCACTTGCGTAGTCTCTCTCAAGTTCTTCCTTAAACAGCTTCAGAGTCAACTCGTAGTCTGCAAGAAGCTGCGCATTGGTAACCGATGCGGGATCGGCGGAAACTGCCTCTCTATAGCCCTTGGACAGAGATGCCTTGTTGATCGCATCAACCATGGTCGCGTAATCTGCGGAATATCCACTCGTTGTCTTACCAACCTGCTGATAGAGATTAATCAACTCATTGATACGGTTTCCTGCTCTACCCGATGCTGCCTCGGTGAGCACATCGTCAGCATTGGAATTGTCTCCCTCCTGCTGCGTTCTGTAAGACTGAAGTCCTTTGATGTCGGTGGAGTACATGGTGGACGAACCTGTGTAAACAGGGTCGAGATAAACGTACATATTGAAGAGAACGTCCTCAATGGTCAAGGGCTGACCGTCAGAGAACTGAATGCCGTTCTTGATAACGAAGGTATAAACCGTGGTATCGTTGTCCTCGTTGCGAACGATAGACATATCCTTTACAACAACCGCTTCGTTATCACCGTACGCAACAGTAACATCGCCATTTTCATAGCCGGTGGTAAGCATACCGATCTGCGTCATAGAAACGATGGTACTGTCGTTTCCACTGGTTGCAAAGAAAGGATTGAACAAGCCGTCAAGCTGCTCGGTCATAATAACAAATGCGTCGGGGGCTTGGGTTTCCTTCTTTCCCTTTGGAATAAGAAGGATAACGGGAATCAGGATCGCCACGGCAACGATTGCCGCGATGATCGCAATGCGTTGCTTTTTGTTCAGCTTCTTAAGGAAACTTTTTTTGGTTTCTACAACGCTTGTAGTTTCTACACCGTTTTGGGTTTCTCGCTCGGGAATATTATTTTCCGATTCGGGAATCTTGTTTTCTTCCATTACTGTTTCTCCTAAATTATATTTTCATAAAATCATTTTGGGGATCTTGCTCTTTTCAACCATCTTGTTCTTCCGACCAAGTGATGTAAATCTTTATAATATGTTCCGTTGCAATGCCCTTTTCGTTATCAACGTAAAGCGCTCTGCCATCAAGATTTGCAGTAAGCTCCTGCGTCATGCCTTCGTCAAGATATGCCGCGTCGAAGGTCTTGCCGGCAACTCTCGGGAAATCGTTCATTGTAACCTTTCCCGTCTTGTTATTCACCTTCGGAATATTGAGCGTCAGCTTCTGCTTCGATCCGATCTTTTCAAATTCACCGGACTCGTTTTGGGAGTAAAATTCATAGGTAAAGAAGGGCGCCCATGCAGCGTAAAGAATCATTTCGCCATCCGTCAGATCGTCGGACGTGACCACGTCGTTTGCGAAATCCCATTTTCCGCTGTAGGTGTAGGCAGGATCTCTCTTGGATTCGGACACAAGATCTCCGAAAACGTCAAGTGCATTGCCATTTGCATCCACAATGGGGGTTCTCTCTCTGTACCATCCAACCTGGAAATAGTTGTAGGTTCCGTCAATCTTTGCAAGCTTGAACTGTGCCTCTTTGCGAAGCGGATCATCGGGAGCCAGAAGAGCCACACCCGTTTTGCCTGCAGAATTCGTGACGGCATCCTTTTCGTTGTAGACCTCAACGATGGAAACATTTTGCGTATCATTTACATACGCGCCACTTGCATCGAAGCGCACCTTTACGGTGAAGCCGTCGTCTGCCAAGGAATCATAAATATTTTTGTTCCCGCAAGCCGCGAGGCTCATAGCAAACGCTATGAGCAAAATCGCGGCAACGATTGTTTTTGTTGTTTTTTTCATTTCTTCCTCCGAAAAATCCCACCGTCATCAAGCATTTTCGTCGGTGCTTTCGTTGGTCGTTTCATCTTCTGCCGGAGCAGCCTCTGCCTCGGTGATGTCCTCAGAAGCTTCGTCCTGCAATTCGGTCTCTGCATCAGAAGATTCGTCCGTAGACTTATCCGGGGTATCAACTGAAACGACTTCGGATTTTTCTATTTGCTTTTTGAGCTTTCGGTACTTCAGGATTGCAACCACTGCAAGCGCAATCACTGCGGCAAGTCCGCCTGCAAGCACAATTATCCAAATTACGCTCACCATCTTGCGTTCCTTGGCGGGCTCATCGGGCGTCTGGGGCTCATCGGGGGTCTTCTGCAGGAATTCCAAGTCGCGGATTCTCTGCTCTGCCTTACGAAGCACGTCGTAATTCGTTACAAGTCCTCTCTGCGTGTCAGACGTGATCTTGTCGTATGCGGCTCTTGCAGCTTCAACAATCGCCTTGTCTGCCAGCGTAACATTTTGAGGAATGCGGTTAATCGCAGAAATTGCTGCAAGTGTGGTTTCATCTGCAGCAGCACCACCATCTACCGTCAATGCAAAATACTTTCCGAAGACAAACGAATCATAGTTCAATCCGTTCACAGGGCGAACCATTGCAATGGTCTGATCCACACGGCCAACATAGTTGCAGAAGTTTGCACCGTAGTAAATAACTGCGGGCGTATTGGATGCATTCCACATGAAGTACGGAATGATTCCAAGGCCATTATACTCAACTGTTCCGGGAATATTCTCGCCGCTGAGCCAATAGCTGTAATCAAATTCCTCCTCCAGAACAGGAGCATGGTAGCTTCCAAAGGATACCATTGCAAGAGAATCACAGTCAAAGAATGCCTTATGTCCAATGGAGCGAAGTGTGTTCGGAAGAACAACGTGAATCACGTTGGATCCGACAAACGCCTGTGCGGAAATTCTTACGGTTTCGTCTGCAACCGTTACCACATCGCGGTCTCCCGTGTAGGTAATCAGTTCAAGTCCGTTGGGAACCACTCTGTACAGGATTCCATCAATCACCTTAACTGTTTTGCTAATATCATAAGTCGTGGTAGGCTTTTTCAATTCCTCATCACCGAATTTCTCGGTAATTGTGGAGCTAAACTCGGGGAGCTTGCACATCGCGAAGGGATTCTCGCCAATGTCAACAAGGCTTTCTCCAAGAATCACTTCAAAGGAGGTCGGTGCATTCTTAATGAACGCATGGTCTCCGATGTAGGTCGCGCGGCTAAGGTCAACGGAAACGATGGCAGTATATGCAAAGGCATAATTGCCAACCTCCGAAATATACGCTTCGTTCTCCAGGTTTGCGAGCTTCTCGCAATAGGAGAATGCACCCTCGCCCAGTACCACAGCACTTTGACCAAACGTAACGTCGGTCAGATTTTCATTGTAAACAAATGCGTATTTGTCAATCTTCTCGGCAGACGTCAGATCAACCGCAGTCAAGTTTGTCTCACTGAATGCGCTTTCCCCTATCGTCTTGACACCGGAAAGGTTGATGCCATTGAGGCTGACGCAGAGATTGAATGCTCTTGCAGGGATGTCCTTTACATTGCTTCCAAGCTGAACACTCATGAGCTTTTGGCAGAACTCGAACGCGCCCTCACCCATAGATTCAACCAAGGCAAGGTTAACCGACTCGAGTGCCGGTGCATGGTAGGTATACACGTATTCCCCATCGGAATTGACAACCTCATCTCCGGGAGCTCTACTCTCGGTATCATACATATACAGAATGTCGCCCGAGAACGCAGTCGCACCGATGTGCTTAACCTTGGAAAGATCAATTCTCTCAAGCATTGTGGCATTGAAGAATGCATTGTCACCGATGATCGCACCTTCTCCAAGAACGACCTCCGTCAACTCGGCAGCCCCCATAAATGCGGCATCGCCGATCTCAACATTTGTACCGATCGTCAAGGAATGGAGCGGAGACGTATAAATATAGAAGTAAATCAAAAGTCCGTTTTTATCTGGTTTGGAGCCAACGGTATAGTTTAAATCTCTGTCAAGTCGGAAGGCGTCAGCCTCGATCTTGACATTATTTCCGATCACAACGGATGCCAGTGATTTGCACTCTCTGAACGCACTCTCGCCAACCGTCATTCCATCGGGAATTTGAACATTCTCTACATTTGTATATGCAAACGCATACGAGCCAATGCGTGTGACTCCGCCAAGTGCGGGAACGCTGCTGATCGCCGTTCTGTAGAACGCGTAATCACCAATGGTCTGAAGCGTTCCAAGGTCAATGGTCGAAATGTTTTCACTGTATGCAAATGCGTAATTCGAAACGTTTGTAACGCTTGGGATTCGAACTGCGGTGATATGCTTGTTTCCGGAGAATGCCCCAACACCGATCGACGTGATGTTGCTGTTATGGATCACAACCTCGCCGCTCACACCGGGAGCCAGGAGAAGGATCTCCGTTCCGGCCTTGTTCGTGAGATATTTACCGGATTCCGCAGCCTCGAAGACGCTGTTGCCTGCAGCCACGTTGAACTTCGTTGCTTTTGCGTTACTGAATGCGTACTCACCGATCACGGCAACGTCCTTGCCCAGGTTGATCTCGCTGAGCGACGTACATTCGTTGAATGCCATACTGGGGATAACCGCCGCGTTAATGGTGATCTTCTCCAGCTTCGAGCAGGTATCGAACGCATTCTGACCGAGCTTGATGATGGGAGCCTCAATCGTAACAGTCTTCAGCGAGGTGTTCCCGTAGAACGCATATGCACCAACCGACTGTACATTCTTGCCCAAAACAACACCCTTGAGACCTTGGTTGCTTGCAAATGCGCGGTCTGCGATAGCAACTGCGTTTTTGAGATTGATTTCTCCACTCAGTGCACAGCCCTCAAACGCGCTTCTGTTGATAAACTTGACATTTTCAATTCCCACAACCTTGGTCAAAGCAGTACAGCCCTCAAATGCACCGAAATCAATTCGCTCCAGCGTGGAGGGCAGGACAACCTCCTTCAGTGCCGTCAGATTTGCAAACGCATAGGATCCAATGGTCTTGACGCCCTCGGGAATGACAACCTTGGTAATCGTCTTGTCTCCGATGTACCACTGCTTGGTTGCAGAGGGATCATCCTCAGAAATCTCATCACCGTCCCCCTTCGGCACATAGTCAAAGTTGGAGAACGCAAACTGACCAATCTCGGTAATTGCCAGCGACTTGGGAATCTCAACCGTACCGCCATTACCAAAGTAATGTGTCAGAGAAGGACCTGTTGTAATATAGGGATCTTTTACTTCAATATTAATTGTTTGAGAATAATACGTGCTCTTTCCGTCCATCACAACGCTGACGTTGACGGATGCGAAGCCCTCGGCATTGGCCGTGATGACCCATTCGCCGTTGACCTTTTCAACGCTCACGAGGCTCTCGTTACCCGATTCGGCAACGACCTCCGTGATGTTCGGGTAGTAGGCAGTCAGTCGGTATCTAAGCGTTACCGATTCGGACGGGAACATCTTGAGTGAATAACTGCCGGCGAACTTCATTTCATTCCCCGTGCTTCCGATGTCACGTTCGCTACTGGACAGGAAGTGGTACGCCTTGTTGGTGAGATATCCGGTGAGCACAAAGTCATCTGTTACCGGTTTGTCATATCTCACATATCCCTTATCGCCCTCGCCAAGAACCGTAAGCTCAAACTGAACCTGCTTATTCGTGTTGGGATCCTTTGCGATGATGACCGTCTGACCGGGGGCATCGGTTACGATCTTGTTGCCCACGATATGAGCAACCTTGGTATTGGTGGAGATATAGTTCAAAAGTTCGGTCCACTCGGTCCCGGGATAAGACATGGGTCTGAGCGTGTAAACCTGATTGGGGCTGAGCGTCAGAGAATCTTCCTCAAAGTAGAAGGACTCAAACTCATCGGGGAGCGAGATCTCGTAGGTTGCAACGTTGAGCGCATAGTCATACGTTGCGACCGTGAAGGTCTTGCGGTGATATGCGTTTTTCGAGATTTCATCCACATAATCGGTCAACTCGTAAATAACATAAGAGGTAGCGTTCTTTTCCGAATAAACTGGAGTCAGATACTGATCGAAGGTTACCATCAGATTTTCACCATTGGCGTTCGTCTCACGACTAACATATCCGATCTGAAGCGCCATCGAATAATGGTTGTCATAAACCGCGATCTTGGCAAACAGGCGGGTACGATCCTCTGCTTTGTCATATTCGGTGTAGAATTCGCAATCGGTGACCGCAGGAGCCTGGAAGTCTGCCGTCAGGGGGAATTCAAAGGTATTACTGCGGTTTGTCGAAGCTCCGCCATCGCCGTAATCCAGGTATGCCTGAAGCTTGACGGTATAGGTGGCATTGTTCTTCAGATTATGCTCGTAAGCGTCAAAATCAATCTTCACATCGGCAGGATAGATCGATCCACCGTCGCCATAGGACTTACGAACATCCTTCTGAACTTTTTCATACACGACCTCGCCCGTGGCGTCGTCGGTGATCGTAACCACAATGCTCGCACAGTTTCGGAGCAAGCCTGCCCACACGTTGCTGAGCTCATGGACCGATCCTACTTGATTGGAAAGAGAAATATACTTGCGGTCTGCCGCAATCTGTGTCGTTCTGGGATCCTGAACAAAGTAGAAGGATCCAAGATAGCTGACATAGTCGTCCTCCACGCTTCCGATCGGACGGGATGCGTACGCATCGGGGAGGGTCTTGTCAAGAAGGTCGATGGAATCGTCCAGCTCATCCTTGTTGGTTGCAAAGTAATCCAGGTCAAAGATGGGGGCAACGGTCCAGTCACCGTAAAAGGCAAGATACGGAACGCTGAGGTCTACAACGTTTGCATCTGCTGCATCGAGAACCACGAAGCCTTCCACGTACATACCGTTTTC
>JAZQVI010000083.1:0-30827 GCA_045631745.1 Eubacteriales bacterium | reverse complement strand
GTTCTTAAAGCCGCAGCGAATGCCCGACAGGCGCTCGATGGCTTCCTCCACCTTCATGCCGGCAACCAAAGCCGCCACGCCCTGCGTGTTGCCCGAGCAGCCGCCGCGGTATTTCACGCTTTTCACGATGCCGTCCTCAACGGCAATTTCGATGGCGGAGGAGCAAACGCCTCGCGTCTTGTAAACAAACTGATCCATGGTAAATCCTTTCTGCTTGTACAACGCTTTTTATATGGTATAATTTGAATAATAGCCAATGATGTGAAACGACGGAACCTCCATCGAAAGGTAGAGAAGGAAGGCGGGGAGGTCTCCCTGATCGGTCGAAAGGGTGACGTGCAGCATCTGTTTGTCCCCGTTCTCCGAGCGTTTCAGGTCTGCACGCTCGGTTTCCAATCCGCAGATTCTTGCCGCCTCCAACAGATCCTGCGCGCTTGGGTATGCGGATATGTCGCAGGAGCCTTCAAAGAGCCGAGGGACGTCTGCGTGGGAGTTGGGCGGCAGGAGATTGCGCCGCAAAAGAGCAAACCGCGTGACGCGGTCGCCTCCCGCTCGGACGTCGCAGGTAGCGGCGATCTTCAGATTAAAGCGAGCGATCAGCCGCGCGAAGTTCCAAAGCCGTCCGTCCTCCGAGCTTTCGATGGGGAGGATGCCGTATTCGGTCACTCCGTTGCAGATATTCTCGCAAACTGCCGAAAACTCCGAGACATAGGAGACGCGTGCGCCTCCCAAGGCCTGTGAAAAGCACCCGAATGCCTCGTCGGTGTAGTTGTTTTTCTGATAGGAAATTCTGTTTGCCGATGCACGGTCCACCTCTGTGTCGCCGGATGGAAAGAAGAGCTCATTCCATGCGATGTCGGACAGGGGAATTCTTTTTCGCAGCTCGATACAGAGCAGCGCCCGCTCATAGGTGGAGTACGCGAATGCATACGCCCGTGTGGGAGAATCGGTGTACAAACGCCCGCGCGGTGCGAGCAGCCGATGCTCCGGGAGAGACGCCAAAAAGGACACAGGATCGGAAAATCCGTCTGCAATCTCAGTTGCGAGCTCGCAAAGATGCGCCACCAGCTGCTCATGCACCTGCATGGAGCGGCATCGGAGCTCGTTAAGGTTTGAGAGAATGATCTCCTCGGGGGAATAAGACTGAAATTCTTCCATTTTGTTGCCTTACAGCATTTCCAGCACGCCGTAGCCTGTGGAAAGGAAGCGCTGAAGCTCCTCTGCCGTCAGCTTTCTCTGAGAAAGAAGCGCGAGCTGGTAGAGATAAGCCGCGGTCTTTTCCTGTTTTTCTCCCTCCATGCCCGCAAGCTTGGAGATAAGGGGAGATGCGGTGTTAACCGTCAGGGTCGCCTCGGTGGGGAACGCTCCCGCCATGCCCATGCCGCTCATCGCGTAGAGCTTCATCATCTCCTCCATGCGTCTGGATTCCTCCGAAACGGTGAGGAGCAGGGGGATACGCTCATCCTTGAGGGGAGAGAACTGAACCTTGAGCGTTTCGTCTCCCGAGACCTTGACAAAGAGGTCGGAGAGCGCGGGATTTTCGGTGGCATCACCGTCGCCCTTGAGGGCGCCTGCCACGTCGGAGTCGATGCGCAGATACTTGACACCGCTCTCGTAGCTCTCGATCATGGTCACGAACTGGGTATCCAGCTGCTTGTCAAAGACTGCGACCTGTATGCCCTCTGCTTCAAACATCGAGATATACTGTGCCTGGAGCGCCTTGTCGGTGGTGTAGTAAACCGTGTTTTCGTGCGTTTCCTTTGCCCCGTCAAGATATGCGGCGGGGGTGACGAAGGTTCCGTCGGTCAGCTCCAGGAGAAGGGAATCCTTCACGCGGTCATAGAACTTGCGGTCTCTCATGCAGGCGTATTCCACGAAGGTGCGAATGTCGTTCCAAACCTTCTCGTACTCCTCGCGCGCGGTGTTGCACAGACTGTTCAGTTTATCTGCCACCTTCTTGACGATATGCGCGGAGACCTTGGAAACGTAGGTGTTGTTCTGCAGATAGCTGCGCGACACGTTCAGAGGAAGCTCGGGGCAATCCAAGACGCCCTTGAGCATCAGAAGATACTCGGGAATGACCTCCTTGATGTTGTCGGCAACGAACACCTGGTTGTAGTAAAGCTTGACCTGGCCCTCGATGGACTCATACTCGTTGGTGAGCTTGGGGAAATAGAGGATTCCCTTGAAGTTGAGGGGGTAGTCTGCATTGATGTGGATCCAGAACAGCGGCTCGCGGTAATCGTGGAACACCCGACGATAGAACTCCTTGTAGTCCTCGTCGCTGCACTCGGAGGGGGACTTCAGCCACAGGGGTGTGGTGTCGTTGACGGGCTTCTCCTCGGACTCCTTGTCCTTGTTCGCATTCTCCTCACCCTCTGCCTTGAAGTAGACCTCGACCGGCATGAAGGCGCAGTATTTTTCGAGGATGCTCTCGATCTTGAATTTCTCAAGATATTCCGCCTCGGCGTCGGAAACGTGCATGATGACCGAGGTTCCGTGGTTGTCACGCTCCCCGGCTGCTACCTCGTAGCTTCCGTCTGCCGAGCAGATCCAACGAACGGCAGGCGCATCGGTATAGGATTTTGTAATGACCTCCACCGTGTCGCTTACCATGAATGACGAATAAAATCCAAGACCGAAGTGCCCGATGATGCCGTTGCTCTGGTTGTCGCCCTCATATTTCTCAACGAACTCCAAAGCACCCGACAGAGCGATCTGACAGATATAGCGGTCAACCTCCTCGGCGGTCATGCCGATGCCGTTGTCCGAGACGGTGAGGGTTTTTGCTTCTTTATCCAAAATCACGTCAATGCGATAGGTCTCTCCCCGGCTGTCGTACTGCCCCAGCGACTCCAAACGGCGGAGCTTGGTCACGGCGTCGGATGCATTGGAGACGATTTCACGGAGAAAAATATCCTTCTCGGAATAGAGCCATTTTTTGATGACGGGGAAGATGTGCTCGGTCTGAACCGAGATTCCCCCTTTTTTCGTGTTGTTTTCCATTGTTTACGTGGGGTCCTTTCTATGATTAGGAATCGGATTGCTGATCCATCAGATCAAGTCCGTGCATCTGACGGATGCGTCTTTCGGTTTCCTCTTCTGCATTCTTTTCAACGCTCTCCGCCGCAAAGTGCATACGGATCTCG
Organism: Eubacteriales bacterium; assembly: GCA_045631745.1. Classification (GTDB taxonomy): domain Bacteria; phylum Bacillota; class Clostridia; order Oscillospirales; family CAG-272; genus UMGS1865. Next base: position 27,678 of record JAZQVI010000083.1, on the reverse strand, counting down.
TTTGACATCTCGGGGATAATCCGGTTGTGTACCAGGAAACGGTAGAAGGAGAGCTTGGTTTTCTCTCCCTTTGTGAGGTCTTTTCCCTTTTCCTGTTTGACAAGGATCTCGAAAACGCCCTTTTCAAAGCGTCGGATGGTGGTATCGGATGCCCGTCTGACGTCCTTTGCGGGGTCAACGATGCTGTCCGACGGATAGTAGTTTTCGGTTGCTGAAAGCAAGCCCTTCTTACGCAATCTTTGCTCAATGTTCTGATCGAGGAGTACGATCAGGGTGGCAAAGAGGGGAACGCAGAGGAACAGTCCTCCCAATCCGAAGGTGAATCCGATCGTCGTAATGGCGATCGCAACCGCGAGGGAGCTGATGCTGTACTGGTCGAACATTCTGGGGTTAATCAGATTCTTATCCACCTGCTGGATCACAAAGATGATCAGAAGCATGGTGATCGTCTTCTCGGGGGATGCCAGCAGCATGATGATAAGGGCGGGAATGGCACCGATGACAGGGCCGACAAAGGGGATCATGTTGGAGATTCCGCCGATTGCAGCGATCAAGACGGCATAGGGGATTCCAAACAGAAGGAACGCCAGGTACGCGGTAATGGTGATCAGAATGGATTCCGCGAGCTTTCCGAGAATAAAGTTTCCAAAGCAGCGGCTTGCAACCGTACAAACGTCGGTGATAAGCTCGTTGACCGAGTTGTTGAATACGGCGCGGCGCATCTTCATGATCTGTGCGTAGCGCTTTTCCTTTGATGCCAAAAAGTAAATGGAGACAAAGAGGGCGAAGATCAGGTCGGTGATAACCGCGAAAACGTTGGTGAGCAGACCGATCAGAGAGAACTTTCCGTTCTCTGCAAGGAGCGCCTCTGCCCATTCCAGGATCTCTCCGCTCTTTTCAAGCAGCTTGCCGATTGAGAAATCCAAGCTCGTCAGATCGGTGGGTCTCAGGATGTTTTGGTAAATTCCCGCGCCCTCCAGCCGCTCGTTGAGCCGCAGGGTGATGGTGTTATAGCTGTTGATGGCGGTGTCAATGTAGTCGCCCAGGTTCTCAAAGAAGTTGGTGAGTGCCGCGATCAGCTGAGGAATCAGGAGGGCGACCAAAAGCGAGACCAACAGCAGCAGCGTCAAATAGGAAAGGGTCAGCGAGAAAAATCTTCTGAGTCCCAGATGACGGAATTTTGAGAATACCCGTCTTTCAAAGAAGCGGAAGAAGGGATTGACAAAGTAGGAAAGAATCAATCCCCAAACGATGGGACGAACGAGTGCGAAAAGCCTGTCGGTAAAGGCGTGAAGGCTTTCGAGATGGGTCAGAAACACCAGGGATAGGAGCAGGACGGCATAAACGGAGATCGCAACAACGACTTTCTTGGTTCCCGTACGGTTCTGTTCAGAGGGCTGCATCATTGGTCCTGTTCTCCTTCCTCCACCGCCTCGTCGGCGATGGTTTCATTGGTGGCGTGCGCCGCCGTTGCATCGGTTGCAAAGGCGATTAGTTCCTCGTCCGACAGCGTTTGCAGGTCGCGATGCGTTTTGACCAGCGCATAGGTGCGAAGCTGGAGTTGCTCCAGCTCGGACAGGTTTCCGTTTCGGTCGGCGGGAGACGTTGCCGTGTATCCCACCTCGGGCGGGATGTACTCCGCGCTCTTTTCCTCCTCTGCTGCACGGTCGGGGATGGCGTCCTCGGCATAGTAGTTGTCCAAATCTCCCGAAAGTCCCTTCTCGGCGAGCCGCTTATCCAGCCACAGCTTGCTGAGCTCGATGATCGTTGCAAAGAGGGGAACCGCAGTCACCATGCCGACAAAGCCGAGCAGATCTCCCATGACCAAAATGGAGATCAGAACGCAGAGCGAGCTGACGCCCGTGTTCTCTCCAAGGATCTTGGGGGCAATGATATTTCCGTCGATTTGCTGGATCACCAGGATGGAGATCAGGAAAATGAGAACCTTCACGGGGTCTGTCAGAAGAATGATAACGGCGGTCGGAATGACGCCGATAAAGGGGCCGATGACGGGAATGACGTCTGTGATGCCGATGATCACGGCTACCAGGATCGCGTAGGGGATGCGGAAGATGAGGCAGGCAATGTAAACCAGCACGCCCACGATACAGGAGTCGAGGAGCTTTCCGCGGAGGAATCCGCCAAAGGACTCGTCTGCAACCTGAATGAATCTTGTAAGGACATCATTGAATTTGTTGCCGAAGTAAGCGCGGCGGAAGCGCATGACCTGCGCGTAGCATTTTTCCTTGGATGCCAGAAGAAGAACCGAGATCATCACACCGAAGATCACGTCAAGAAGGCCCTTGGTGGCGTTTTCCAAATTTTCTCGGAGCGCGCCCATCTGATCGGGGGTGACGCTGTCAAGGATCTTCTCGGTCAGGGTGTTCCAGACCTCTCCCACCTTTGCAAGGACCTGATCCTTGTCAAGGGGGGTAAAGAAAGGGGTGCCGTCCTCCTTGGCGGGGATCTTTCCGTTGAGCTTTGTCAGAATGTTGTTCGCCTTTTCCACGACGTCCGAGAGATACTGGTCGGATCCGCCGATAAAGTTCCTGACGCTTTCCACCAGCTGCGGAATGATCAGAAGGATCAGACCGGCGATAATGGCAAGCAGGACAAGGTAGGTCAGCAGAAGGGAAAGGATTCTGCGGAGCTTGGGACGGTTGAGGTGTATGAATGCCTTTCGCTCAAAGAAGCGGAAAAAGGGGTTGGCAAGGTATGCGATGACAAGCCCCGTCAACAAGGGGGCAAACACACGCAAAATCACGCCCAACCAATGGTTGACCGTGTCGAGGTTTGCAATCAGGAGAATCAGCAAAAAGGACACGGCTCCCACCGTGATGCCGATGCGATAACGCCCGGGAATTCTATTTTCTTGCGACCGGTTCATAATCAATCACACTTCTTTCCGATAAAGTCTTTGCGTCTGTCTTGCGATAGGATCTGACAAGGCATAATACTGTATTATATATTTTACTAAATTTTTTAAGATTCGTCAATAGACTTTACAAGATTTTCAAATAAAACTTGCAAAAGCCTCGGTTTTGTGATAGAATAAACGCAGAAAGCATTTTTTGAAAGGAATTTTCAAGAGAATGAGGCACACGAGCGAGAGCGCAATGGCAAAAATTAACCTTTGTCTGGATGTAACGGGCAAACGAGAAAACGGATACCACGAGATCGACGGGATCATGCAGAGCATCACCCTCTCTGACCAAATCGCGGTTGGATTTGAGGCGGGGGAGAGGACCGAGATTCGGCTCACGGCGGAAGGAAACCCCGATATGCCAACCGACTCCCGAAACCTGGCATGGCGCGCGGCGGAAAAGCTTTTGGACGCGGCGTCGGTCAGGGGAAGCGTTGAGATTCACATTCAGAAGAGAATCCCCATGGCGGGAGGGCTTGCAGGGGGGAGCACCGACGCGGCTGCTGTTTTGCGCGCCTTGAACCGACTGATCCCAAAGCCCCTTCCGATTGAGACGCTCTGCGAGATCGGAGCACGTCTTGGCGCGGACGTCCCCTTTTGCATTGTGGGGGGAGCCATGCGGACGAGGGGGATCGGAGATCAGCTCACCCCCGTGCCCTCTATGCCCGATTGCCATCTTGTGATCGCCCGACGCGGGGAGGGCGTTTCCACCCCCTGGGCGTATGGGAAATTGGACGAGATCTACGCCGATTTTGCCGATCGGTCGTGCTGTCCCGATTCCGGGCTTGACCGCCTGCTCGACGCCCTGGAGAAGGGCTCGCTTGACTGCGTGTGCGACTCGGTCTACAACATTTTTGAGGACGTGGTTGCATCGGAAAAGCCTGACGTGACGGCAATTCGCAAGGAAATGCTGCGATGCGGCGCGCGTGTCTCCCGTATGAGCGGAAGCGGTCCTTGTGTGTTTGGCATCTTTGATTCCGAGGAGGCGGCGATGGGGGCGAGCGCGTCCTTGCAAAGCATTGGAGCGGACGCCTATCTTTGCACGCCCTTTGTACAGAATTTTTCATAATTTCATACCCAGTTCACAATTAAGATGTACAATAACAAGTTGAATGATGCGCCCCGAGCGGGCGGAAAGGAAAAAAATAGCTTGAAAAAGGATACGAAAAACAATGGCGCCTGCCTGCGTAAGACCACCATCGGCGGTCAGGCACTGATTGAAGGAATTATGATGCGCAGTCCGAAAACGTGTACCATGGCTGTGCGAAACCCGCAGGGGGAGATCGTTTTGGAGGAGGTCGAGATCAAGGGAGCAAAGCGCCCGAGGTTCTGCCGCTGGCCTATCGTGCGAGGGCTGTTCGTCTATATCGACTCCATGGTATCGGGCTACAAGTGTCTGATGCGTTCTGCCGAGATTGCGGGACTTGAGGACATTGTGGAGGAAAAGCCCAAAAAGAAGTCCAAAAAGGCGAAGGCGGATGCCGAGACGAGCGAAGCCATCGATGCAACTGCGGAGGTTGAGAAAAAGGAAAACGAGGACGAGAAAAAAGAGAACGCAGACGAGGAAAAGCTGCCTGCGTGGCTGGCGTCGTTGGTCATGGTGCTGGGCGTGGTTCTCGGTATGCTTCTCGCAGTGGGACTCTTTGTCATTCTTCCCACGCTTTTGTTCGATCTGCTTGCAAAACTCCTACCCGTGTTGAAAAATACGGGGAATGCAGCCCTGAATTCGCTTTGCAAATCCGCCTTTGAGGGCGTGCTCAAGGTTCTGCTTTTGGTGGGATACATGGCGGCGGTTTCTCTGATGAAGGATATCAGACGAACCTTTATGTTCCACGGAGCCGAGCACAAGACCATCTTCTGCTATGAGGCAGGGCAGGAGCTGACGGTAGAGAACGTCCGCCTGCAGAATAAGTACCACCCCCGTTGCGGAACCTCCTTTTTGATTTTGATGGTTCTCGTGAGCATTTTCATTTCGTTCTTCATTGACCCCATCGCGCTCCTGATCTCGGGACACACCCTGCCCACAGCGCTGCGCTTTGCGGTCAAGTTCCTCATGATCCCTCTGATCGTGGGAATCGGATACGAGCTGATTAAAATTGCGGGCAAGCATGATAATTGGTTTACCAGAGCCATTTCCATGCCGGGCGTGTGGCTGCAGCATCTGACGGTTTTGGAGCCGACCGACGACATGATCGAGTGCGCCATTGCGGCGATGAAGGCAGTAATCCCCGACGACGGAAGCGACCGTTGGGAATAATTGAGGTGACGTATGTACGAGGATATCAAAAAACAGGCGGCGACAGCCGTTGTGGAACTGTTAGAGCAGGCAAATCTTAAGGCGGGGTCGATTTTTGTGGTCGGCTGCTCCTCCTCCGAGGTTGTGGGGGAGAGAATCGGACACGGCTCCAGTGTCGAGGCGGCAGAGGCGATCTTTGATGCGATTGCTCCCATTCTGTCGGAGCGCGGAATTTATCTTGCGGCGCAGTGCTGTGAGCATCTCAACCGCGCCATCATCCTGGAGGCGGCGTGCGCCGAGAAATACGGTTATGAGCCGGTGTGTGTCGTCCCGCAGCCCAAGGCGGGAGGCTCCTTTGCCACCGCCGCGTGGAAGAATTTTTCAAATCCCGTTGCAGTGGAAGCGATTCGGGCGCACGCAGGTATGGACATAGGCGGCACGCTGATCGGAATGCACCTCGGGTGCGTTGCCGTTCCGGTGCGACTCTCGGTGTCAAAGATCGGCGAGGCGATCCTCTTGTGCGCGAGAACACGCCCCAAGTTTATCGGGGGATCGAGAGCGCATTACGAGTAAGCGGACAAAAGAAATTCCTTGTTTTTCAGAATATTGACGAAAATCTTGAAAAAATCATGCGATACTATTGACAATCACGCTTAAAAAGTGATATAATACATTGAAATGTGCATTCTTGCGTCGCGCGCGTGAGCGCGAGGAGCAAAGGCTTTGCATGGGAGATCCTGCCATGCGCGGTTACAAGCAGAATAACCTTTAGAGAAAGGATTTATACCAATGGAAATTGCTATCATTGCACACGACTTAAAAAAAGAATTGATGACGCAGTTTTGTATTGCGTATTGCGGCGTGCTCAGCAAGCACAGCCTCTGCGCGACCAGCATTACGGCAAAGTATATTACCGAGGCGACCGGGCTCGAGGTGGAGCGATTGCTCTCCGGTGTGCAGGGAGGAGAACAGCAGATCGCGTCGCGCATCGCGTATAACGAGATCGACTTGCTGCTTCATTTCAGAGATACCCGCCCCGGTGTTGAGGTGAGCGAGGTTGAGAAGGAGATTCTGCGCCAGTGCGATATGTATAACATTCCCGTTGCCACCAACATTGCAACGGCAGAGGTGTTGATCATGGCGCTGGACAGAGGAGATCTGGATTGGAGAGAGATCGTCAATCCGAGATCGGCTTACAACCAGAAGAACAAAAAAGTCTGAATCCAGTACGGTTCAGCCGGAAAAGACACGTTCGGTCGAGGTAGCATCAACAGAGAAGGAACTGTGAGAGATCACGCTGGAAGGTTCCGATGCGAAACGGCAGGAATACCACTTTTCTCTGAAAATTGAATGGAGAGTGAAACTTTCGGGTGGAACCGTGTGGAAGATCCGCACCCCGTTTGGCGTTTGCCGACGGGGGCGGATTTTTTTCATTACAACAGAATCATTTACAGAAAGAGGTATATAGAAAATGAAAATCAAATTGCAAAACAACGAGATGGAGGTTGCATCTCCCAGCACCGTTTACGAGGCGGCGAGAGCTGCCGAGCTGATCACGCGTGAGGTGATTGGTGCCGACATCAACGGCAAGACGGTTGCTCTGACGCAGGAGCTCTCGGAGGGGGACGACGTCAAGCTTCTGACCTTTGCGGACGATGCAGGCAAGCAGCTCTTCCGTCACACCGCATCGCACATTCTCGCGCAGGCGGTCAAGCGTCTCTATCCCGCAACCAAGCTTACCATCGGTCCTGCGATCGATAACGGATATTACTATGACTTCGACTCCGAGATCCCCTTCAACGCAGATGCGCTCAAGGCGATCGAGAGCGAGATGAAGAAGATCGTCAAGGAGAATCTCAAGATCGAGAGATTTGAGCTTCCCAGAGAAGAAGCGATCAAGCTCATGCAGGAGAAGGACGAGCCCTACAAGGTTCAGCTCATCGAGGAGCTTCCCGCGGATGCTGTCATCAGCTTCTACCGCCAGGGCGAGTTCACCGATCTGTGTGCAGGCCCCCACCTCTTCAGCACGGGTGCTGTCAAGGCGTTCAAGCTGACGCAGTGCACCGGCGCATACTGGAAGGGCGATCAGAAGAACAAGATGCTGCAGAGAATCTACGGTATTGCGTACCCCAACAAGGACGAGATGAACGCATACCTCGAGCAGCAGGCAGAGGCGCTCAAGCGCGACCACAACAAGCTGGGACGCGAGCTGGAGCTCTTCACCACGGTGGATTCTATCGGACAGGGCTTGCCGATTCTCCTTCCCAAGGGTGCGCGCGTGATTCAGACCCTGCAGAGATGGATCGAGGACGTGGAGCAGAGCAGAGGCTACCTGCTTACCAAGACGCCCTTGGTTGCAAAGAGAGATCTGTACAAAATTTCGGGACACTGGGATCACTATCTGGACGGCATGTTCGTCATTGGCGATCCCCACGATGAGACCAAGGAGTGCTTTGCCCTCCGTCCCATGACCTGTCCCTTCCAGTATCAGGTGTTCCTCAACAAGAAGCGCTCCTACCGCGAGCTGCCCATGAGACTGGGTGAGACCTCCACCCTCTTCCGTAACGAGGAGTCTGGCGAGATGCACGGACTGATCCGTGTTCGCCAGTTCACCATTTCCGAGGGACATCTGATCCTGCGCCCCGATCAGCTCGCAGAGGAATTCAGAGGCTGCCTCGAGCTTGCAAAGTATTGCCTTGAGACGCTTGGACTTTGGGAGGATTGCTCCTTCCGCTTCTCCCAGTGGGATCCCGCCCGTACCGATAAATACGAGGGAACGCCCGAGCAGTGGGAGGAGGCGCAGAGCATCATGAAGCAGCTGCTCGACGACATTGGCTTGGATTACAAGGTTGGCATTGACGAGGCGGCGTTCTACGGTCCCAAGCTGGACATTCAGATCAAGAACGTCTTCGGAAAAGAGGATACCATCGTTACCATTCAGATCGATATGCTCCTTGCCAAGAAGTTTGGCATGGAATACGTCGATTCCAACAACCAGATGGTAACGCCTTATATCATTCACCGCACCTCCATGGGATGCTACGAGAGAACGCTGGCGCTCCTCATTGAGAAGTACGCAGGCGCGTTCCCGCTGTGGCTGGCACCCGAGCAGGTTCGCATCCTGCCCATCGGAGACGAGCATATCGACTATGCAAGAGGACTCAAGGAAAAGCTCACAGCAGCAGGTCTGCGCGCCGAGCTGGACGATTCCTCCAACACCATCGGCTACAAGATCCGCGCAACGCAGATGCAGAAGGTTCCTTACATGCTGGTCATTGGTGCAAAGGAAATGGAGACGAACTCGGTTGCAGTCCGCAACCGCGCTGGCGAGACCGTGACCAAGACAGTGGACGAGTTCCTTGCCGACGCACTGCTTGAGATCGCAGAAAAGAGAAGATAACCGTGGAAAAACTGCTTGGTATTTTGAAGGAGATCCATCCCGACGTGGACTTTTCGTTGGAAGAGGATCTGATCGGAGACGGAATTCTCGATTCGCTGGATATCGTGACGCTTATCACCGAGATCAATTCGGTCTTTGACGTCAGCATCCCTGCGGAGGAGATCCTGCCCGAAAATTTTTGCTCGGCAGAGGCAATTTATGCGCTGATCGAGCGTTTGGACGAGATCTGATATGCAATTTACGTCATTTCCGTTCTTGCTTTTGATCGTTCTGTCTCTTGCGATCTACTACGCCCTCCCCAAGGCGCGCCGTTGGTGGTGCCTCTTGGCGGCAAGCTATGTGTTCTACTGGTTTGCGGGGGCGGATTGCTTTGGGTTCATTCTGTATACCACGGCCGTCACCTATCTGACGGCTGTGTGGATGCAGAGCATGAGCGATCGGGAAAGGTCTTATCTCGAGGCGCATCGAGAGGATCCCAAGGAGGTCAAAAAGGCATACAAGGCGAAGGAAAAGAAGAAGCGCTTTCGCGTCTTGACGCTGGGGCTTTGCCTCGGCTTTGGGCTTCTCGCGGTGCTCAAGTACACCGCCTTCGTTCTGCGCGGTGTCAACGCGCTGGGAGGAGAGATCCGGATCCCGAATCTGCTCCTACCCCTCGGAATTTCCTTTTATACCTTCCAGTCGATGGGATACCTCATCGACGTTTACCGCTCAAAGGCGGAGGCGGAGCGCAATCCCATAAAGCTCGCGCTCTTCGTTTCCTTCTTCCCGCAGATTCTGCAGGGCCCGATCAGCCGATTCGGCGATCTCTCGGCACAGCTCATTGAGGGGCACGATTTTGACGGTCTCGGCGTTCGTTCGGGGCTGGCGAGAGTGGTGTGGGGATACTTCAAGAAGGTGGTGGTCGCGGACACCGCGATGATCGCCGTTCAGTCGCTTGTGAAAACCGAGCGCACGGGCGCGTACGTCTTCCTTTTGATCCTGTTGTATTCCGCCGTGATCTACGGAGATTTCACGGGAGGTATCGACATCACCATCGGTATCTCCGAGATGTTTGGAATCAAGCTCAAGGAGAACTTTGACCGTCCCTTTTCGTCAAAGAGCGTCAAGGAATACTGGAACCGCTGGCACATCACCATGGGAAGCTGGTTCACCGATTACGTGTTCTATCCTCTGTCGGTCTGCCGACCGATGCAGAGCTTTTCCAAGTGGTCGAGGGCGCACCTCGGCACGGCGGTGGGAAAGCGCCTGCCTGTCTATGTTGCCACCTCGGTGACGTGGTTCCTCACGGGACTTTGGCATGGCGCGGGCTGGAACTTCATCGTGTGGGGAATGCTCAACTGCCTGCTGATCCTGGTGTCGCAGGAGATGCAGCCTCTCTGGACGAGGTGGCATCACAAAGCTCCCAAGCTTGTGGCAAGCCGCGGGTGGGGAATCTTCCAGGCGGCGAGAACCTTCTTGCTCATGGGTTTGATCCGAAGCCTGGATTGCTACCGAAACGTGGGTCTTAGCTTCCGCTTGTGGGGGAGTATGCTCACCGATTTCAATCTCCCCGAATTGCTTGCAACGGGTTGGTTGAATCTCGGACTTGCGGTTGGAGACTGGTGTGTGCTTTTTGCGGGGATCCTGGTCATGTTTTTGGCAAGTCAGATCGGCAAGACCGAGCCGATCCGCCACCGATTGGCAAGACGCCCCCTGGCGCTTTGCGCTGTTCTGACGCTTGGCGTGATCGTGATCCTGATCTTCGGAACCTACGGCATCGGCTACGATGCGGGAGATTTTATTTACGTTCAATTCTGATGTGAAAGAAGAACTATGAAGAAAAAAATTGTCGGATGCCTTTGCATCCTGCTCGTCGGCGCGGCAGTTTTGGGCTTTTTGCAGCCCCTGCTGATGCCGAAATATATGAGAGAGAACCGCGAGGGCGCGCTCATCGCGGAGTATTATGAGGAAACCACCTCGCACGATGTCCTCTTTTTGGGGGATTGCGAGGTCTACGAGAGCTTTACGCCTCCCACGCTTTGGGAGAAATACGGCATCACCTCCTACATCCGCGGAACTCCCCAGCAGCTTATCTGGCACTCTTATTATCTTTTGGAGGATACCCTGCGGCATGAGACGCCCAAGGCGGTGGTCTACAACGTCTACGCCATGTGCTACGGCGAGCCTCAGAACGAGGCGTACAACCGCATTGCGCTGGACGGCATGAAATTTTCCGCCTCCAAGCTTCGCGCCATCCGCGCCTCTATGACGAAGGAGGAGACCGTGATCTCCTATCTTTTCCCGCTCCTGCGCTATCACAGCCGCTGGAAGGAGCTGACGGGGGAGGACTTCAAATACCTCTTTGACCGCGATACCATCTCGCACAACGGCTACCTCATGCAAACGGGCGTGAAGCCTATGGAGGTGGAGATCGAGGGCAACCCCCTCCGCGATCCAGCCCTCCCGACGGCGTGCTTTGACTATCTTGAGCGCATGAGAGAACTTTGCGAGGAGAAGGGAATCGAGCTGATTCTCGTCAAAGCCCCCACCAACTTCTGGGGGTACTACTGGTACGAGGAATGGAACGCGCAGATTGAGGATTATGCGCGCGAGAAGGGCGTGACTTATTACAACTTTATCCCCAAGGCAGAACAAATGGGGATCGACTGGACGACCGACACCTATGACGCGGGCGCGCACCTCAACGTGTACGGCGCGGAGAAGCTGACCTCCTACTTTGGAGCGATCCTGCAGAGGGATCACGGCATCGCTGACCGCCGCGCGGAGGAGGCACTCGCCGCCGTTTGGTCGGAGAAGGTCGACGCATATTATAAGGAAAGAAACGGAGGAGCATCATGAAAAAAAGGAGCAAATGGCTGGCAGTCCTGTTGGCAGCCCTGTGTTTGATCTCGCTCGTTGCCTGCAAGGGAGAAAAAACCGAAAACAGCGGCGACGATGACGTGTTTGGCTTTGTTATAGACGGCGTGAAGGTCATTCCGGGCGCGAATGCTTCGGGTGTTCTGACTGCACTCGCATCCAAAAATCCAACCGTATCCGCCAAGGGCTCTTGCCTTGGCGGTGTGGAGGTGGAGGGCGAGGATGTCAACTATGTCTATGCAGGATTTCGGATTCAGACCTTCCGATTGAAGGAGGGAGATGTGAACGAGGAGATCCGCTGGGTCACCCTGACCGATGACTCGGTCAAGACCGAGGAGGGAATCGCCATCGGCGCAACGGTCGATGCGGTGAGGGAGGCTTACGGAGAGCCTGCCGCAACCACGGGTGGAACGCTCATCTACCGCAGCGGCAGCACCGAGCTTCGCTTTGCAACGCGCAACGATGCGGTCATCGGCATCTCTTATACGGTATCGGAAGCAGAATAAAAAGAACGCACACCTAAAGTAAGCAAACAAAAAGCCTCCCCTGTGCAAGGGGATGCTTTTTTGAGTGCAGACGGATTTTCCTGTGGGGGAGCTTTTTTGTTGTCCGTTTGCGCCGCGCCCCCACGCATTTTATCCCTTCGGAGAGAGAAAAACGAAAAATGCCGTTTTTTGCAAAAATATTAGCACTCAAAGCGCAAGTTTACAAAACGTTAATAAATAAATACCAAAAAGCACTTGACAAAAAGGTGAAAAAGTGATAAATTTTTAGTGTAAGTTTAGCACTCGAATTTCTTGAGTGCTAAAACCCGAGAAAAAAGCGGAAAGGAGCGTGCAAAATGGACTCCCATGAATTGAGCGAGAGAAAAAAGCAAATATTAAAAGCGATCGTCAACGCTCACATTGAGGGTGGCGGGCCGGTCGGCTCCAAGTCGATTTTGCAAAATCAGCAGCTCAACTGCTCCTCTGCTACCATCCGCAATGAGATGGCAGAGCTGGAGGAAATGGGGTATCTCGAGCAGCCGCACGCCTCGGCGGGGCGGGTGCCAAGCGAGCAGGGATATCGTTTTTACGTCGATTCTTTGATCGAGCATTACGCCATGACCACAAGCGAGATCGCGCAGATCAATCAGCTGCTCCGCATCAAGATGGGGGAGCTGGACCAGATCCTTGCGACGGCGTCCACCCTGGCGTCCTCGCTGACCAACTACACGGGAATCGCCATCAAGCCCAGACGGAGCTCGGTGAGCATTTCCAAGTTTGAGACCATCTATCTCGAGTTCGACCATTATATCTTGGTAGCCGTTGCCTCCACGGGCGCGGTCAAGAGCAAGCACATCCGTCCCGACAGACCCGTTACCGAGGATGCGGTGACAAGGCTTGCCACCGTTCTCAACCGTTATGTTACGGGGCTGACTGCCGAGCGGATCACCCTTCCCATCATCGTGGAGCTGGAAAATGAGATGGGGGCTGACTCGGGCATGATCTCGGGCATCATCAAGGTGATCTACGAGATTCTGAGTGAGATGGACCAAGGGGAGATGAAGATCACAGGCATCAATCACCTGCTTCAGTATCCCGAATACAGCGACATCGGGCAGTTCCAGGAGCTTCTCGGTGCGCTGGAGAAGAAGGAAGATATTCTCGATCTCGTTTCCCGTCACGAGAGCAGGGATGACATCAGCGTGCTGATCGGCTCGGAGAGCCGCGTGCAGGTGATGAACAATTCGGCAATCGTGTTCAAGCCCATTCAAAAGGACGGAAAAACGCTGGGAGCGATCGGTGTTTTGGGCCCGCGCCGCATGGATTACGCCAAGGTGCTGGCAACGCTGGAGGAGCTGAGCGGAAACATCGAGAGCATGATCGGGGCTCCCAAACAACTGAAGGACGAAGGAGGATCCTATGATGGATGAGCAGGTAAAGGCAACCGAGGCAGAGGAAGAAGCAACCGAAGCCGCTGCGACGGATGCAAAGACCGATAAAAAGAAGACCAAAAAGCTGGAATCACAGATCGCAGATCTTGAGAAGCAGCTTGCGGCGGCAAACGAGAAATACGAGGCTGCCAACGATAAATATCTGAGAATGATGGCGGAATACGACAACTTCCGCAAGAGAAGCGCCAAGGAGAAGGAGAGCGCGTACGCGGATGCTTACGGCGACTGTATTCAAATGATCCTTCCGATCCTTGACAATCTTGAGAGAGCGGCTGCGTTCGATCAGATCGAGGGGCTGAAAAAGGGACTGGAGATGACGGCAAAGGCGTTTGGAGATGCGCTTGGCAAGATGGGAATTTCCGAGATCGAAACCAAGACGTTTGATCCCAACGTGCACGAGGCGGTTATGCACATCGAGGACGAGAGCTTTGGCGAGTCCGAGATCGTGGAGGTTTTCCAAAAGGGATACTGCAAGGGTGACAAGGTCATCCGCTATGCCATGGTGAAGGTTGCAAACTGATCCGGGCGTCAAACTGTTTACAATTACTATTTATATAGGTTTGCAAAGAGCAGACCGACTGGAGGTTTATTATGGGAAAGATTATTGGAATTGACTTGGGTACGACCAACTCTTGCGTCGCTGTTTACGAGGGCTCCGAGCCTATCGTGATCCCCAATCCGGAGGGGGCGCGCACAACGCCTTCCGTCGTTGCTTTTTCCAAGAGCGGCGAGAGAATGGTGGGTCAGGTCGCAAAGAGACAGGCGATCACAAACCCCGATAGAACGATCATTTCGATCAAGCGCGACATGGGTACGGCGCAGAAGCGCGACATTGACGGAAAGGGCTACACGCCCCAGGAAATTTCCGCAATGATTTTGCAGAAGCTGAAGGCGGACGCCGAGGCATACCTCGGAACCACTGTTTCTCAGGCGGTTATTACCGTTCCTGCATACTTCTCCGACTCCCAGCGTCAGGCAACCAAGGACGCAGGTAAGATCGCAGGCCTTGAGGTTCTGCGTATCATCAACGAGCCTACCGCAGCAGCACTCGCTTACGGTATGGATAAGGAAGAGAATCAGAAGATCATGGTATTCGACCTCGGCGGAGGAACGTTTGACGTATCCCTGCTCGAGATCTCGGACGGCGTGTTTGAGGTTCTTGCAACCAACGGCGACACGCGCCTCGGCGGAGACGACTTCGACCAGAGAGTCATCGACTGGATGGCAGATCAGTTCCAGAGAGAGAACGGCCTGGATCTGAGAAAGGATAAGATGGTTCTGCAGAGACTGCGCGACGCGGCAGAGAAGGCAAAGATCGAGCTTTCCGGTATGGCAAGCACCTCCATCAACCTGCCCTTTATCACCGCAACCGCAGACGGCCCGCTCCACTTTGAGGCTACCTTGACCAGAGCGGAGTTCGACCGCATCACCGCGGATCTCGTTGAGAGAACCATGATCCCCACCAAGAAGGCTTTGGCTGACGCGGGCCTCAATGTAAATCAGATCGACAAGGTGCTTCTCGTGGGCGGATCCACCAGAATCCCCGCAGTTCAGGAAGCAGTTAAGAAGTTCATCGGCAAGGATCCCTTCAAGGGCATCAACCCCGACGAGTGCGTTGCAATCGGTGCAGCAATCCAGGGCGGTGTGCTTGGCGGCGAGGTCAAGGATCTGCTCCTTCTCGACGTTACCCCCCTGTCCTTGGGTATCGAGACGCTGGGCGGCGTGTTCAACCGCATCATTGACAGAAACACCACCATCCCTGTAAAGAAGAGCCAGGTATATTCCACCGCGGCTGACGGTCAGACCTCGGTTGAGATCCACGTATTGCAGGGTGAGCGCGAGATGGCGGCACACAACACCACGCTCGGACGCTTCATTCTGGACGGCATCGCTCCCGCTCCCCGCGGCGTACCTCAGATCGAGGTAACCTTCGACATCGACGCGAACGGTATCGTAAACGTGACCGCGACCGATAAGGGAACCGGCAAGGAGCAGCACATCACCATTACCTCCTCCACCAACATGAGCCAGGAGGATATCGATAAGGCTGTCAAGGATGCAGAGAGATTTGCAGAGGAAGACAGAAAGGCGAAGGAGGCAGTGGACACCCGCAACCATGCAGAGTCCATGATCTTCCAGAGCGAGAAGACCCTGAGTGAGCTGGGCGACAAGGTAGACGCTGCTGACGTTCAGCCCGTGAAGGATGCGATCGAGAAGCTTCGCGAGACCCTCAAGGGCAACGATACCGAGGCGATCAAGGCAGACACCGCGGCTGTTGAGCAGGCGTTCTACAAGATCTCCGAGAAGCTTTACGCGCAGCAGGGCGGCGCACAGGCTGACCCGAACGCACAGGGTGCACAGGGCGGCGACGGAACCTACTACAACGCAAATTTTGAGGATCACTCCGAGTCATAATAAAAAGATGATACCGACGGGAAAGGGCGAGAGCGCTCTTTCCCGTAAGGTGTATTCATGACGGTCGGAAGCGAACATAGGAGAGTCATTTTCATGGCAGAAAAAAGAGATTATTACGAGGTGCTGGGGGTTAGCAAGGATGCTGACGCGGGTACGCTCAAGCGCGCTTATTACAAGCTGGCAAAGCAGTACCACCCCGACACCAATCCCGGAGATAAGGTAGCGGAAGAAAAATTTAAGGAAGCAAACGAGGCGTACGAGGTGCTCTCCGACGCTGACAAGCGTGCAAAGTACGACCAGTTCGGTCACGCGGCGTTCGACCCTTCTATGGGAGGCGGCGCCGGCTTTGGAGGCTTTGGAGGCTTTGGCGGCTTTGAGGATTTCGGCGATCTCGGAGATATTTTGGGCGGTATGTTCGGGGGCTTTGGCGGTTCCCGTCAGAGACGGAACGGCCCCGTCAGCGGAGACGATATCTCTGTCGGCGTGACCATTACCTTTGAGGAAGCGGCGTTCGGTGTTAAGAAGGACGTCAATTATAACCGCATCTGCCGTTGCCCCGACTGTAAGGGAAGCGGCGCGCAGAACGGCGAGACCCCCGTCACCTGTACGGTGTGCGGAGGCAGCGGTCAGGTTCGCAGGATCCAGCAGATGGGAGGAATGTCCTTCCAAACCACGGGTACCTGTCAGAGCTGCCGCGGTGCGGGAAAGATCATCAAAAATCCTTGTCAGAAGTGCCGCGGAAGCGGATTTTCCAAGGAGAACAAGCGTCTGACTGTGTCGATCCCTGCGGGAATCGACCACGGACAGAGAATTGCGCTCAGCGGTCAGGGCTGTGACGGCAAGAACGGTGGCGCGACGGGAGATCTTATCATCACGGTTGCAGTTCGCCGACACGAGTTCTTTGAGCGTGACGGCTACAACCTGATTTGTGAGGTGCCCCTGACGGTTGCGGAGGCAACGCTGGGAGCCGAGATCAAGGTTCCCACCCTGGAGGGCGACGTGAGCTATACGATCCCCGAGGGAACGCAGTACGGCACCTCCTTCACCCTGCGCGGCAAAGGAATTCCGTACGTCAACAGCACAAGACGGGGAGACTTAATCTTCACCGTGGCGGTGGAGATTCCCAAGGGGCTGACCGACAAGCAAAAGGATGCGATGAAGGCGTTCGCAGACAGCTGCGGCGAAGGAAATTACTCCAAGCGCAAGAAGGGCTTTTGGAGAAAGTAAAGCGAGGACAGTATGGATCAGGATTATTTGTGTGGCGATTATGGAACGGTCACCGATTGGACGCAGATCCGCGTCACGGTGCGCTTGCAGGATTTGGATACCCTCACGGCAGTGATGAGCATGGTCTCCAACAATCTGCAGATCGAGGATTACAGCGACATTGATCTCAAGACCTGCTATGGAGATCTGATTGACGAGAGCATTCTCAATGCGGACAAGACTGTGGCGTCTGTTTCGGTCTATCTGCCGGCAGAGAGGAGCATTGCCGAGGCGATGACCTTCATTCGCGAGAGACTGAAGGACGAAAACCTTGAACCCATCAAGGTGGAAACGGTCGGCGTGCGCGAGGAGGACTGGGCAAACTCCTGGAAGGAATATTACAAGCCCTTGCGGATCGGCAAGCGTTTGGTTATCGTTCCCGCATGGGAGAAGTACGAGGAGAGTGGTGACGATCTGATCGTTCGCATGGATCCCGGCATGGCGTTCGGAACGGGCACACACGAGACCACGAGACTGGTGATCGAGCTTTTGGAGAAGTACACCAAGAGCGGTTGCCGTATGCTGGACGTGGGAACGGGAAGCGGAATCCTCGCCATCTGCGCGTCCAAGCTTGGGGCAGGGGAGTGCTTTGCGTACGACATCGACCCCATGGCGGTTCGCGTGGCAAACGAGAACATCAAGGACAGCGGACTCTCCAACATTCGTTGCGAGGTGTCGGATCTCCTCAGGCAAGCAGATCGCAGCCGTCCGTATGATCTGATCTGCGCCAATCTTGTGGCGGACATCATCATTCGCATGGTGCCCGATCTTGCTCCCTTCATGGCGGAGCACACGGTTCTCTTGGCATCGGGAATCATCTCGGCGCGCGCGGACGACGTGATCGCTTGCTTTGACAAGTACGGTTATGAGGTCGTGGAGAAGTCGGTCGAGAACGATTGGTGCGCCCTGGCGGTGAAGAAGAAGTAACGCTGAAACGCGCACAATCACACTCTACGGAAAGTTTTGATCAAACTTTTTCAAAAGTTTGCGCGGTGGAGGCTGCGGAAGCCTCCTCGCGCTCCGCAGAGCGCGAAACTCTCCCTTCGGCGTTTCTTTTTGTGAACTTTTTCTTTGCGCCTTCTTCATGCAAAGAAAAAGTGGCTAAGGAGTTTGTGCTATTCAAGAAATCAATCGTTTATCAGCGGTGAACTTACTAAAGTAAATTGCGCCCTGCGTAGTGGAAAAATGCTTTTACGGCATTTTCTTCATGTTGCAGGGCGCTTTTTTCTTGTTTTTGTAAAAAATGACGCAATCGCATACAAAAAATACAAAAAACGACTTGACGAATTGGATAGTTTGTAGTATAATGGGAAGGAACCCATGAGAAAGGCGAGAAAAATATGCCTAGATTCTTTGTAGATGTTGACCAAATCACCGAGGGCGAAATCACCCTTTTGGGGGATGATGCGCATCATATTTCCCGCTCGCTTCGTATGGCGGCGGGGGAAACGGTCACGGTCAGCGACGGAAAAGCAACCGAATATCTCTGCGAATTGACCGATTTTTTGCCCGACCGCGTGGTGGCAAAGATTTTGGAAAGCCGCCCATGTGAGACCGAGCCCCCTTATCGCGCCGTCGTCTGGCAGGCGCTGCCCAAGGGCGAGAAGCTGGATTCCATCATTCAGAAATCGGTGGAGTGCGGCGCGGATCGGGTCTGCCTTTTTGAAAGCTCGCGCTGTATCGTCCGCGTCAAGGATGGCGATCGCGGCAAGAAGGACGACCGGCGAAATCGGATCGCCCTGGAGGCGGCAAAGCAATGCGGCAGAGGCGTGATCCCTCGGGTAGAAGCTCCGATCTCCTTTGATCGCGCGGTCGAGCAGGCTGCCCAGGCCGATCTTGCCCTCTTTTGCTATGAGGGAGAGGGAACCGAGCCTTTGCCAAAAATCCTGAAGCGCTTCCACCAAACGCTTGACAAGGGGGCTACCCCTACGATCTCTGTAATGGTGGGGAGCGAGGGCGGATTTTCTCCGTCCGAGGTCGCACGCGCAAAAGCTGCGGGGATGCAGGTGACGGGACTTGGAAAGCGTATCCTGCGAACCGAGACGGCAGCGGCATTCGTTTTGGGGTGTCTTTCCTTTGAGCTGGAGCTTGACGGAGAAGGTTGACCGATTCTTGCCGGATGTCTTTTTTGGGCGAAAAATGTGTTTTGTACACAGTACGCCAAAAAAGTTTAAGGAAATTATGAAAAATATCAAGAAACCTATTGAAAAATAACAAAAAATAGTGTAAAATATAGTCAGTTTTACACACCAAACAGACTCAAAGTGATAGGAGAGAAAATATGTCTAACAAGTTGTTTCAAGGTGTCATTCATCAGATGAGAGATGCGATCGATCGCGTAATCGGCGTGATTGATGAGAACGGTGTCATTATCGCGTGCTCCGAGCTGGTTCGGATCGGCGAGATCCGTCAGGGCGTTCGTGATGAGTTGAGCTACACCAGCGAAGTGATCGCCTCCGGAGGATACACCTACCGCCCCATGAGCAACGGAAGCAAGACCGATTACATTGTCTTTGTTGAGGGTGAGGATAAGATGGCGGAGAAGATGTCCAAGCTTCTTGCCATTTCTCTCGGAAACATCAAGAATCTGTACGATGAAAAGTATGACAAGGGCTCCTTCATCAAGAATATCATTCTGGACAACATTCTGCCCAGCGATATTTACATCAAGTCCAAGGAGTTGCATTTCAACACCGAGGAAATGCGCATCGTCTTCCTGATCAAGTTCTACGGCAAGACCGATATGATGCCCTTTGAAATGCTTCAGAATATGTTCCCCGACAAGTCCAAGGACTATGTCATCAGCGTGGGCGAGCACGATATCGTTTTGGTCAAGGACATCAAGCCCGGCACCGAGAGCCGCGACATCGAGAGAATCGCCACCAACATCGCCGACACCCTGTCTGCGGAGTTCTATACCAAGGTTGCGATCGGTATTTCTACCGTTGTGGAAAACATCAAGGATCTGGCGCGTGCTTATAAGGAGGCGCAGGTTGCCCTTGACGTTGGAAAGGTGTTTGAGACCGAGAAGAGCATCATCAGCTACGAGAACCTCGGCATTGGCCGTCTGATCTATCAGCTTCCCACCACTCTTTGCGAGATGTTCCTCCAGGAGGTCTTCAAGAAGGGAAGCCTGGAGTCGCTCGACCGCGAGACGTTGCTCACCATTCAGTGCTTCTTTGAGAACAACCTCAACGTCTCCGAGACTTCCAGAAAGCTCTTCGTACACCGCAACACGCTGGTTTACCGTCTTGAGAAGATTCGCAAGCTGACAGGACTGGATCTGAGAGAGTTTGAGCATGCCATCACCTTCAAGGTGGCGCTCATGGTTAAGAAGTACCTTAATTCCAAGCCTCTGAAGTTCTGATCTCCACCGAAACTGCATTTTGATTTACAAGAAACAGAAAGCGGAATGCGCCGAGAGCGTGTTTCGCTTCTGTAATGTGAACCTCTAAAGATTTTAGATTCCTTCGCATAAGCGCGGGAAAAGGGCAGTAAAATAGAGTTGCAAGCAAATTGTTTTCGGAAAGGAGTTTGGAATGTACAAAAGCGAGAACCGTACAAGTCGGGGCTCGAGCTGGTCGGCAGGGCAGATCGCGTTCTTGGTGTGTGCCTTACTGATTGCTTCGATTCTCTTGACCTACACTCTTACGGCGGCAGCACTTCGCCGCTCCTATACCGAAAAGCTTTTGGAGCAACAGCAAAGCCTTGAGGGAGGGGATTCCCCCTTCTCGCAGACGGCAGATAATCTGCAGCTTTTGGACGAGGTCCTCACGGCGTATTCCTATTATGCGGATACGTTGGACAAGGAAGCCATGCAGGCGGCGATCTTCAACGCCTACGTGCAGGCGAGCGGAGACGTGTACGCGCGGTATTATACCGAGGAAGAGTACGAGGCATTCAGAAGCGAGAACAATGCGGAGCTGTTTGGCGTTGGCATCGGCGTGTTGAACAAGACCTTCACCGCGCAGGGGGGCGAACGGCAGGGCTTCTATATTTTTGATATTTACGAGGGCTCGAGCGCCATGGACCTCGTTCGCATCGGCGACTGGATTGACGGTGTCGAGGTGGACGGTGTCATGAAGACGGTGACCGAGCTTGGACACGCCGAGGCGGCGAGTCACATTGCGGGAGCGGAGAATACCGAGGTCAAGCTTCGGATCTACCGACCCGATGACGGAACCTTCTTTGATGCGACCTTCGTTCGCAGAAAATTTGAGGTCAAATCGGTGCACACCAGTCGGTTTGAGAATGACCCGAGTGTTGGAATTGTGAGGATTACCTCCTTCGATCTCAAAACGCCCCTTCAGCTCAAGCAGGCGGTGAATGCGCTCAAGGATGCAGGCGTTCGCTCCTTTGTGTTCGACGTCAGAAGCAATCCGGGAGGAGATCTGCAATCCATTCGCGCGGTCATGTCTTATTTTCTCCAAAAGGGAGATCTGGTCTTGGAGCAGATCGACCGAGAGGGGAAGATCGTGCGATCCTATCGGGCAGAGCCTGTGACGTTGACGGGAGACTACCAATTTTGCAGCGTGACCGAGGAGGAGATCGGAATGTACGCCGATCTGAAGATGACGGTGCTTTGCAACGAGAGCACGGCGTCCGCCGCGGAGGTATTCACGGCGGTGATGCAGGACTACGGGCTTGCAACGGTGGTGGGCATGACGACCTATGGTAAGGGGATCATGCAGACCGTTCGAAAGGTTACGTTTGCGGATACGGTGGGCTATATCAAGCTGACCACCCACGCATATCAGACCAAGCGCGGCAGCTCCTACCACGGAATCGGGGTCATTCCCGACTGTGAAGTGGATTTGAGTGAGGAAGCCAAGCTCGAGTCGCTGATGATCCTGCCGCAGGATCAAGATGAACAACTAAAAACAGCCGTGCAGCTCATGCTGGCGGCGAATCAATGACATTTCATAAGAAAAAGAGGAGTAGGATCATGGCAAAGGCAAAGAAAATCACGTATACACAACAGGGCTATCAACAGCTCGTTGACGAGCTGCAGTACCTCAGAGTTGAGAAGAGAGAAAAGATCAAGAATGATATTGCGGTCGCACGTTCCTTTGGAGACCTTTCGGAGAACGCAGAGTACGACGAGGCAAGAAACGAGCAGGCGAAGAACGAGGCGCGCATCAAGGATCTGGAGGAGCTGCTGGAGAACGCGGTCATCATGGATGAGAACGCGGTTGATACCGGCGTGGTCAGCCTTGGCTCTACCGTAAGACTGCGCTTTGGCGATTCGGACGGCGACGTCGTATACTCGCTGGTCGGCTCCAACGAGGCAGATCCCCTTGAGGGCAAAATTTCGGACCAGTCTCCCATCGGCGCGGCTATGATCGATATGCGCTCGGGCGATGAGAAGGACGTGGAAACGCCCGCAGGTGTCCGCCATATTCAGATTCTGGAAGTGTGGAGAACACAGGGATAATAAACTGCGGGACAGACGGCGGGGTTGCCGTTTGTTCCGCTTTTTTTGAAAGTGAGAGATATGATGGAAGAAAAAATGGAAGCCAAGGAGCTTGGCACGCAGTCAAAAATCCTTGCATGGCTGGAGAATTATTGGTATCATTATAAATGGCACACCTTGGTGGGCGCCTTCTTTTTGATGGTAATCCTTGTTTGCGCCATTCAGTGCTCCTCGACGGAGTCTGTCGACATGACGGTTGCCTTTTGCGGGAATGACGCGCTTGGAGACGCCGAGATGGAGGCAATTACCAAGATCCTGTCTGACGTTTGCCCCGAGGACGTGGATCAGAACGGCAGGAGAACGGCGAGACTGAATCAGCATACCATCTTCAGCGAGGAGGAGCTGACCGCACTCTACACCGATTACAACGAGGAGAGCGGAGAAGCCACGGTTGACCGCAGCGGCATGATGTCGGCAAAGGGCTATAACACCGAACGGATCAAGACGCTGCAAAACTACGTAAGCACGGGAGATTGTGCGGTGTGGCTGGTGAGCGAGTACGTTTACAGCTCCATTATCCCCAAGGATATGATCGTTTCGTCAACGCCGCTTTCCGAAACGTGGCTCTATCAGAGCTTTGATGCGATCCAGGATCTCCCCGACGGCATGAGAGTGCTTCTGACCCGTTTGCCCTTCGGAAGCTACTCGGGGGAGGAGAATTTTGCAATCGCCGAGGCGTATTATCACGTCCTTGTGAGCGGAAATGAGGGCTGATGGAAACGAAACAATATCGTGTGAGCGGTATGAGCTGCGCCGCGTGCAGCGCACGGGTGGAGAAGGCGGTCCTTGGTGTGGATGGCGTGACTTCCTGCTCGGTGAGTCTTTTAACGAATTCCATGGGGGTGGAGGGAACCGCCGATGAGGATGCCATCATTTCGGCGGTCATTGCCGCAGGATACGGCGCGTCCCCCAAAAATGCCGAGGGGGCAAGCAAGCAAAAGGACGAGACTTTCGGAGCGGATACCGAATCAGGGCGACTTCTGCGCCGCTTGTTGACCTCGCTTGCACTTTTGCTGCCCCTGATGTATCTTTCGATGGGGCACCTGATGTGGGGCTTTCCCCTGCCGGCAGTGCTGGCAGAAAACCCCCTCGCGATGGGGTTGGGGCAGTTTTTGCTCTCAACGGCGATCCTTTTGATTAACCGCGCCTTCTTTCAGAGTGGCTTTCGGGCGATCCTGAAGCGCGCGCCCAACATGGACACCTTGGTGGCAATGGGGTCGGGCGTTTCCTATCTGTACAGTGTTGTGATCCTCTTTCGGATGACCGATCTTGTCACACACGGCGGTTTGGCGGAGGCAACGCATTTGCTGCACGGACTGTATTTTGAGTCGGCGGCGATGATCCTTTCGCTCATCACGCTCGGAAAAATGCTGGAGGCGAGGGCAAAGGGGAAAACCACCGACGCCATTCGCGCCTTGATGCGTCTTGCGCCCAAGACCGCAACGGTTTTGCGAGAGGGCGTTGAAATGGAAATTCCCTTGGACGAGGTTCACATCGGAGACGTTTTCATCGTGCGCCCGGGGCAGAATGTTCCCGTGGACGGCATCGTGATTTTTGGAGAGAGCGCGGTCGACGAGTCTGCGCTCACCGGGGAGAGCTTGCCGGTGGACAAGCGTGTGGGAGACCGTGTTTCTGCGGCGACCGCCAACCAATCGGGCGTGCTCCGTTGCGAGGCGACCCGCGTTGGGGAGGATACCACGCTCGCGCAGATCATTCGCATGATGGAGGAGGCGTCTGCGACAAAGGCGCCCATCTCCAAGCTGGCAGATCGCGTCTCGGGGGTCTTCGTTCCGGTTGTCATGGCGATCGCAGCCGTTACCTTTGCGGCTTGGCTTTTCTCGGATCAGACGATTGGATATGCGCTTGCGAGAGCCATCTCGGTGCTGGTCATCAGCTGTCCCTGTGCGCTTGGGCTTGCCACTCCCGTTGCCATTATGGTGGGGAACGGCGTGGGAGCGCGACACGGCATCCTCTTTAAAACGGCGGCGTCACAGGAGCTTTGCGGCAGAATTGATACCGTAGCGCTCGACAAAACGGGAACGCTGACGGTAGGCGCGCCGAGCGTGACTGATGTGATTACGGCGGACGGCGTGTCGGAATCGGAGCTTTTTGCATGCGCCTATGCGCTGGAAAAAAACAGCGAGCACCCACTATCCAAGGCAGTCCTTCGCGAGGCGGAGGCGCGCGGATGCGACAGGGCGGACGAGTTGACCTCGTTTGAGGCACTTGTGGGCAGCGGCGTTCGGGGAATGCTCGGAGATACCCTTCTTTTGGGGGGCAATCCAGGACTGATGAAGCAGTTTTCGGTGGAAATCTCAGAATCCGTGCGGCAGAAGACGGAGTCACTTGCCGCGCAGGGAAAGACCGCTCTTTATTTTGCACGCGGCGGAAGGCTTCTCGGCGTGATCGCGGTAGCGGATGTTCTCAAGCCCGACAGCGCGCAGGCGGTGGCGGAATTGAAGGATATGGGAGTTCGCGTTGTGATGCTCAGTGGTGACAATGAGGCAACGGCACGAGCGATCGGCGTGTTGGCAGGCATTGACGAGGTGACGGGCGGTGTCCGTCCCGACGGCAAGGCAGAGGTCGTCGCGCGCCTGAAATCAGAGGGCAGAGTTGCCATGGTTGGGGACGGCATCAACGATGCGGTTGCCCTGACGTCTGCGGATGTGGGAATTGCCATTGGCGCAGGCTCGGACGTTGCCATTGACGCGGCGGATATCGTTCTCATCAACAGCAGTCTTTCAGACGTGGCGGCGGCGATTCGGCTCAGCCGTGCGACGTTGATTAACATCCGCGAAAATCTGTTCTGGGCGTTCTTCTATAACGTGATCGGAATCCCTTTGGCGGCAGGCGTTTGGATCCCACTGTTCGGCTGGGAACTCAGCCCCATGTTCGGTGCGGCGGCGATGAGCCTTTCCAGCTTTTGTGTGGTCACCAATGCTCTGCGTCTGAATCGGGCTCCCATTCGAGACGCGAGAAAATTCCGAGGAAAAATGGATACGAGAAAATTTTTGAAAAAGAGAAGTGAGGAAAAAACCATGACAAGAACCTTAAAGATCGAGGGTATGATGTGCCCGCGGTGCGAGGCGCACGTCAAGAAGGCACTGGAGGCGCTGGAGGCGGTCGAGCTTGCAACGGCAAGCCACGAGCAGGGAATCGCGACCGTGACGTTGACGGCTCCCATCTCCGACGAGCAGCTCATAGCGGCCGTTACCGAGGAAGGATACACTGTTCTTTCGGTTGAATAAGAGAAGAATCCGCAGAGAAATCTGCGAATTCAGCCTTCTGACAACGTATATTTTCAAAACCAAGATAGCAAAATCTCAAATGTTGCGTTTTTATGAGCCTTCCTCCGGGAGGAAGGTGGCACGCGAAGCGTGACGGAAGGAGCACGCGTGACTTTAAATTTTTGACAAATCGATTGTAACGCACTCTCCCTCAGTCACCTACGGTGCCAGCTCCCTCCCGGAGGGAGCCTTAGTTTGTTCGATTTTCCAACTGCAATTTTGCAAATGAGATTTGTTATCATCTTGAATCCGCAGAGAAATCTGCGGATTTTTTCTTTATTCTCTTGACAAATCCCGCGTTTGGTGCTATAATTTGAGAATGATTCTCAAATTCCTTGAAAGGCGTAGAAATGGGAAAAACGTATCAAACAGATGGGCGTCAGAGGCTCATGGACTTTTTTGAAAGAAATCCCGACCGACAGTTTACGGTGGAGGAGCTTTGCATGACGCTCAACGGAGACACCGCGAGCGGACGGAGCAGCCTCTACCGCCGTCTTGGCGAGCTTTGCCAAAGGGACGTGCTGCGCGTGTTCCGTGATGAGGAGCGGAAGTGCAACGTCTACCAGTACGTTGGGACAGGCTGCGATTGCCGCGAGCATTTTCATGCGAAGTGCGTCAGATGCGGAAGGATCGAGCATCTCCACTGTGGAGATTCCTCCGAGTTTGCAGAGCATTTAATGAACGATCACGGATTCCGCATTGATTGCGGACAATCCATGCTATACGGCGTGTGCGCGGCGTGCGCGCAGGGGAGGGAAGGAACTTGTTGATTGAATTTTTGAAGGAAGCTGTGCACGTATTGTGGCACACCTTGCTGGAAACGTTGCGGCTTCTGCCTTTTTTGTACCTTACATATTTGCTCATGGAGTTTCTCGAGCACAAATCGGGGGATGCGACCGAGCGGATTTTGCGTCGGTCGGGCAAGGTTGGCCCCCTCCTGGGCGGCGCGTTGGGCGTCGTTCCGCAATGCGGATTTTCGGCAGCGGCATCCGGACTGTATGCAGGCAGACTGATCACAGTCGGAACGCTTTTGGCGGTCTATCTTTCAACGTCGGATGAGATGATCCCCGTCATGATTAACCACGGCGCATCTCCTTTGTTCATGCTGGCGGTGCTTGGGTGCAAGCTGGTGATCGCGGTGGGGGTCGGTTTTGCCGTGGATGGGATTTACCGTCTGTTGCCGAGCGGCAACGCGATCCCCGAGCCGCAGATCGAGGATCTCTGCGAGCGGGAACACTGCAAGTGCGGCGATCATTTTGCCAAGTCTGCGCTCAATCATACCCTCAAGACCGTTCTCTTTATTTTTCTTGTCTCGCTCGCCTTGAATGCGACCGTCGAGATCGTGGGAGAGGACGCTTTAGCGGGCTTGGTGCTGAACCGACCCTTCCTCGGGAGCGTTTTGTCCGCGCTGGTGGGACTGATTCCCAACTGTGCCTCCTCTGTGATTCTGACCGAGCTCTATCTTTCGGGCGTCATCAGCTTTGGCTCTGTCCTCTCGGGACTTTTGGTCAATGCAGGCGTTGGTATTTTGGTGCTTTTCCGAAATAACCGACCCATTCGTGATTCGGTTCGGGTGCTTGCCATTCTCTTTGCGGTGGGCGTCCTTGGGGGATTTTTCCTGGATCTGACCCCTCTGTCTGCTTGGATCGGTTCGATCCGATAAGAAAACCCCCGTCGAATCCCATGTGGGATTTGACGGGGATTTTTGTTATTACGATCAATCCTGTTCGAACTGAATTGCCATCTGGGAAATGAGGGCACTGCGATGCTTGTTCATCAAGGACTGGATGCGCTTTACGGGGTTGAGGAGCGCGCTGATGGTCTCGTCGTTGTTCAGCGTGTCGATCAGGTATGCCACGTACTTGCACATGTTAACCTCGACGTAC
>JAZQVI010000082.1:0-3619 GCA_045631745.1 Eubacteriales bacterium | reverse complement strand
TGGGGCGGAGGTGGTTTGCCTTGAGCTCGGCGTAGGATCTCCGCACCAGGAGGCATCGGATGCCGGGGTAGTGCAGGCACAGGGCGATGAGCTTGCGGCGGAGCGCCCAGGACTTGCCTCCCCCTCGCGCCCCACCGTAGGCGGTGTAGCGAGCGCGGGAAGCAAAGAATTTCTTTTGCCGCTCGCTGGGAACGCCTCCGATCCGCAGAATCTTTTCGGATGCTCCCATCACGCGCCGTCTTCCTCGATGTCGTGCTCAAAGATCACGCGCATCTCGCCGCACTCTGCCTGTGCCACCGCTTCGGCTCTCTCGGATGTATACCCGAGCCGCCGCTTCAGATACGCCGACAGCAGGGTAGGGGAGACGCCTGTGCCGTGGTTGAGTGCCTCGTCCTCCATCACCGCCGCCAGCCGATCCGCCTCCTCGGGGTGGGTCAGGCGCAGCGTCTCAATCTCTGACACGCCGCATCCCAGCCACCTGCAAAAGCCTGCGAGGTTGGGGAATTTCCCCGTCGGCTTTTTGCTCTCCCCGCCGCTCGGCGGTCGGCATTCGTTGAGGTATCGTTTCAAATAGCTTCC
Organism: Eubacteriales bacterium; assembly: GCA_045631745.1. Classification (GTDB taxonomy): domain Bacteria; phylum Bacillota; class Clostridia; order Oscillospirales; family CAG-272; genus UMGS1865. Next base: position 3,040 of record JAZQVI010000082.1, on the reverse strand, counting down.
CAGCCGTCCGCTCGCGGCGGCTGCCTCCAATGTCATCGGTTTTCTCATACGCATCGCTTGTTTCCTCCTTCACTCGTTTCCGTGCGACCATATTCTATCACGTTTTTTTGTGCCAAACCCTGACACCGCGTGCCACCGTTGACAGGTTTTTTGGGGAGGGGGGAAGACCTTGGGAGGGGGGGGGCTTCTTTCGGTAAAGAAGTCCTCCCCCTCCCAAACCCTCCCTCTCTCAAGAAACTTGCCCAAGCTCCCGTGCCGAAACGGACGGAAGCTTGGGCAAGTTCTTTTTATTTATAGGAGGCTTTTGTGGAGCGCGCCTTACGGATTTGAAGGGCACCTGCGGTGCGGCTTGAACCTCGCCCTTCGTACCGCGAAAATCTTTTGCCTCATCCCCCGATGGTATTCTTCCATCGTAAACTTAAATTGTGAGAATCCAGGGTCTTGACGGGCACCTGCGGTTCTGTTGAAAAAACAATAAAATTCCTTGTAGGGGAGGCGTCTCGCCTCCCGCGTGTGCGGAATTTGTGCTTTTTTCGGGAGGGGAGACCCCTCCCCTACAAGATCAATTTATGTACCGCGAAGGATTTTTGCCGCAGGGCAACGGGGTAAAAAAAGGCTCTCCCCAAGGGAGAGCTCCCGCGAAGCGGGTGAGAGGGTCGCCTCCCGCGCGTGCGGAATTTGCACCTTTTTCGGGAGGGGAGACCCCTCCCCTACGAGACAAATCGAGGGTTTAGGGGAATTTCGGTTCTGTTGCAGAAAGAACGAAATACCTCGTAGGGGCGATCGCCCCTACAAGATCAATTTACATACCGCGAAGAATTTTTGCCGCAGGGCAACGGGGTAAAAAAAGGCTCTCCCCAAGGGAGAGCTTCCGCGAAGCGGGTGAGAGGGTCGCCTCCCGCGTGTGCGGAATTTGCACCTTTTTCGGGAGGGGAGACCCCTCCCCTACGAGACAAATCAAGGGTTTAGGGGAATTTCGGTTCTGTTGCAGAAAGAACGAAATACCTCGTAGGGGCGTTCATTGAACGCACGCGACAAAGGATCTTAAATTTTCAACAGGCTGGATCCCACCCAAAAAGAAAAAATCCAAAGGCTCCCATTCCATCAAGGAACGAGAGCCTTTGGAGTCTCTTTTTTGTTGTGGGCAATGTCTTGTGGGGATAGCTTTGCGGATCTGAATGAATTTTTGCGCTATTTTATGAAAATCGATGAAACAGACATGGGATTGCAATGGGAATGAGGAAATGAGCCTGCAAGAAATTCTGTTTTGCTACACCCATCCAAAAAAGAATTTCCCAACGCTACCGTGCCCTCGCGGTATGGGAGCGTTGGGAAAGTTCTTTGGAGAGGTGGGTTTGGGCGGGGAGGTGTTTCTTTCAAGAAACACCTCCCCGCCCAAGGTCTTCCTCCCCCGCCCAAGGTCTTCCTCCCTCCCCCAAAGGTCTTCCCTTAAAACGTAATCTTCGCAAGACCGCCTTCAGAGGTTTCGCGGTAGGAGGCGTGGAGGTCGTGACCGGTCTCCTTCATGGTTTTGATGACCTTGTCGAAGGAGATTTTGCGCGAATCCCACAAAAAGCTTGCAAGGCTGACGGCGTTGATCGCGCGCATGGCGGCAACGGCGTTGCGCTCGATGCAGGGGATCTGCACCAGTCCGCAGATGGGGTCGCAGGTCAGTCCCAGGTGATGCTCGATGGCGATCTCGGCGGCGTACTCGATCTTGTCAATGTCAAGCGAGAACAATTCTCCAAGCGCGGCGGCAGCCATCGCGCACGCGCTGCCGATTTCTGCCTGGCAGCCGCACTCGGCGCCCGAAATCGAGGCGTTGGTTTTGATCAGATTGCCAACGACGCCGGCGGTGATGAGCGCCTGCATGATTTCACGGTCGCTGTAGCCGTTCTTTTGCTGCTGGTAGTAGAGTACGGCAGGCAGAACCCCCGCCGCACCGCAGGTGGGAGCGGTGACGATCTGCTCACCCGAGGCGTTCTGCTCGCTCACAGCAAAGGCAAAGGAGCACACCATGCGGTTTTCGCGTGTTGCGGGGCTTTCGTCGATGTGCTGATTGAGCCAGAGCGATTTTGCCTTTTTCTTGACCTCAAGACCGCCCGGCAGAATCCCCTCGTCCGAGAGGCCGCGGGAGATCGCGCGTTTCATGGCACTCCAGACGCGATCCATATGCGCCCAAAAATCGTCGCCCTCGCGCTCCACAGCGTATTGCCACAGGCGCATGGAACGCTCCTTGCAGTAGGCGGCAATATCCGCGAAGGTGTGTTCGGAATAGATGTCGGGCAATTCGGGAACGTCCTCGTTTTCAAAGGAGATGCTGCCGCCGCCAACGCTCATGACGCGCATGGTGGCGATTTTTACCCCATCCTTCCAGCCGATCATGTCCATGGTGTTGGGGTGGGGGATGTTCGTCTCGACGGTGTTAAAAACCACATCGCAGGGCAGGGGCGCGACGGTCTTTTGAATGACGCGGTCGGTGCCGTGACCCTTTCCCGTTTTGGCGAGGGATCCGTACAGGATCACCTGAACCTCGTCCATCTCGGGATGCTGGCGAAGGAAGAGCTGGCAGGCGCGCTCGGGGCCCATGGTGTGCGAAGAGGAGGGGCCTCTGCCGATCTTGTAAAGCTCGGTCAGCGACTTCATCCCCGACGGAGCAGCCTCGCTTGTCTTCTCCTCGGTCGGCAAAAATTCCTCGACGCCAACGCCCAAAATCTGCGAAAGCGCGATCAGATGGTGGGCGGAGGGCTGGGCGTAGCCCAATTCCCACTTGGAGACGGCGCGGTCGCTGATGCCCAAAAGGCGCGCCAGCTCCTTTTGCGACAGTCCTTGGCGCATTCGCAGCGTCTTGATTTTTTGAGGTTCCATTTTTTGCATCTCATTACCCTCGCAGTCGTAGTTTTTCAAATTTCACTCCCATTATACACCAAAAAAACGCGCCTGTAAAGCCCTTTCGGCATATTTCTCAAAAAAATATCAACCGACGGTTGAGGGGGTGGAGAGGCCTTGGGAGAGGGGAAGACCTTGGAAGGGAGGAAGA
>JAZQVI010000081.1:0-7207 GCA_045631745.1 Eubacteriales bacterium | reverse complement strand
GTTGAAAAAACAATAAAATTCCTTGTAGGGGAGGCGTCTCGCCTCCCGCGTGTGTGGAATTTGTGTTTTTTTCGGGAGGGGAGACCCCTCCCCTACGAGATCAATTTTTGTGCCGCGAAAGATTTTTGCCGAAGGGCAACGGGTTAAAAAAAGGCTCTCCCCAGGGGAGAGCTGCCGCGGAGCGGGTGAGAGGGGGTATTGGAGCGCAGATTTGCCCTCTCCGTCACGCGTCCGCGCGCCACCTCTCCCAAAGGGAGAGGCTCTTTTAGTGCCACTTACATCGTGAGAATCCAGGGTCTCGGGCACCTGCGGTGCGGCTTGAACCTCGCCCTTCGTACCGCGAAAATCTTTTGCCTCATCCCCCGATGGCATGATTCCATCATAAACTTACATCGTGAGAATCCAGGGTCTCGGCGGGCACCTGCGGTGCGGCTTGAACCTCGCCCTTCGTACCTCAAAAATCTTTTACCGCATCCCCCGAAATCATTATCCCATCGCAAACTTACATCGTGAGAATCCAGGGCCTCGGCGGGCACCTGCGGTGCGGCTTGAACCTCGCCCTTCGTACCGCGAAAATCTTTTGCCGCATTCCCCGAAGTCATTATCCCATCGCAAACTTACATCGTGAGCATTTTGGGTGGCGGTCCCAAAATGCTATCGCCAGTACCATTCCGTCTGTCCGATGAACTTTCCCAAGCAGACCGATGTTCGCACCCAAAGTGAGGATCGAGGCAGAGAAAAAACTTTCCACGCACAAAACAAAGGAGGGTATGCTTTGTTTGCACACCCTCCAATCGGATTGCCTATTCTTTTCGTCGGAAAGTTTTTGGGATTCTTAAACCCTTTTTTCCAAAAAGGGTTTAAGTGGGTGTGGGCAAAGCCCACGACCTTAACGCACGGACAGCGTTTACTTCACATACTCAAACTCAAAGTCGTAGATGGAGACGGTGTGACCGTCGCGGCAGCCTTTGGCTTCGAGGGCTTCGAAGACGCCGCTGCGCTGGAGGACGCGCTGGAAGAAGTTGAGCGACTCGTAGTCGCTGAAGTTGATTTGTCCCATGAGGTTGAGCAGCCACTCGCCTTCGACGATAAAGGTATCGTTTTCGCGGCGGATGGTGGTTTCCTTGCCGCCACCCACGTAGGCGTCCTCGGGGGCAAGCTCTTCGGCGTAGATCTTCATGGGAGGAAGCTCGCACAGGCGCTCGGAGGTGTAGCGGAGGAGGGCATCAAGCCCCTCGCCGGTTGCGGCGGAAACGTAGAAGAGCTTCCAGCCGTTGACTTCGACAAAATGCTCGAACGCGTCCACGTCCACCAGCTCGCGGTCGAGAGAATCCACCTTGTTGGCGACGATGATTTGGGGACGGTCGGCAAGCTCGGGGCTGTAGCGATCCAGCTCGACGTTGATGTTCTCCACATCGTCAATGGGGTCGCGGCCTTCAAAGCAGGAGATATCCACCACGTGCCAGAGAAGACGGCAGCGGTCGATGTGACGGAGGAACTCGTGACCGAGTCCCGCGCCGTCGGCAGCACCCTCGATCAGTCCCGGGATGTCCGCCGCCACGAATCCCTTTTCACCCCCCGTGCGAACCACACCCAGGTTGGGGGAGAGGGTGGTGAAGTGGTAGTCGGCGATCTTGGGCTTTGCGGCGCTGATGCGGGCAAGAATGGAGGATTTACCAACACTGGGGTAGCCGATGATGCCCACGTCGGCAAGCATCTTGAGCTCAAGAATGACCTCTTTTTCTTCCCCGCGTGTGCCGTTTTTGGCAAACATGGGGACTTGACGGGTAGGCGTTGCAAAGTGACGGTTGCCCCAGCCGCCGCGGCCGCCCTTGCAGGCGATGTAGTCAGCGCCGTCGTCTTGAGACATATCGTGAATGATCTTTCCGCTCTCCACGTCCAAAATCAGCGTTCCGGGAGGAACCATGATGATGAGATCCTTGCCGTTTGCGCCGTGGAACTTCGATCCCTTGCCGTCCCCACCGCGCTCGGCGGTAAAGTGATGCTTGTAGCGGAAGGCGAGCAGGGTGTTGGTACCCTCGTCGACGCGGAAGACGACGTTGCCGCCGCGACCGCCGTCGCCCCCGTCGGGGCCTCCGGCAGAGACGTATTTTTCGCGGTGGAACGCCACGGCACCGTTGCCGCCGTCCCCCGCCTTGAGTTGAATTCTTACGTGATCTACGAACATGATAAGTCCTTTCGTCAGGTTGCGTCGTCGCCCTTCATGCGGATGATGAGCTTGATGGGCGTGCCTTCAAAGCCGAAGGTATCGCGCAGACAGTTTTCGATAAAGCGTTGGTAGGAGAAATGGAAGAGCTCGACGTTGTTGCAGAAGATGACGAAGGTAGGAGGCGCGACCGAGATCTGCGTCATGTAGTAGATCTTGAGGCGTCTGCCCTTGTCGGAGGGGGGCTGAACGCGGATCATCGCGTCGCCGAGCACGTCGTTGAGCATACCGGTCGTGACGCGCTGGGTAGCCTGCGCGAAGACGGCGTTGATCTTTTCATAAAGGGTCGCCACGCGCTGTCCCGTTTTTGCGGAGACGTAGAAGATGGGCGCGTAGGGCATATACGCAAGAGAGAGGCGGATGCGGTTGTTGAACTCGCTCACGGTGGAGTTGTCCTTCTCGATCAGATCCCACTTGTTGACCACAATGATGGTCGCCTTGCCCGCCTCGTGCGCGATGCCGGCGATCTTCTCGTCCTGCTCGGTGATGCCCTTTTCGGCGTCGATCATGAGCAGACACACGTCGGCTCTCTCCACCGCCATGTGGGCGCGGAGAACGCTGAAGTGCTCGATCTTGTCGTCGATCTTGGACTGACGGCGAATGCCCGCCGTGTCGATGAAGGTGTATTTGCCGTATTCGTTGTCCACGTTGGTGTCCACCGCGTCACGGGTGGTGCCCGCGATGTCGGAGACGATCAGACGGTTCTCCCCGACCATGCGGTTGATGATGGAGGATTTGCCCGCGTTGGGCTTGCCGATGACAGCGACCTTGATGCGGTCGGTTTCCTCAGGCGTTTCCTCCCAGTCGCCCAGCTCCTCGAGGCACGCGTCGAGAATGTCGCCCGAGCCCGAGCCGTGGATACTGGAGACCTGGATCAGCTCGCGGTCGAATCCCAGCTCGTAGAATTCATAAAATTCCATGGGGGGACGGCCGATGCTGTCGCACTTGTTGATGGCGGGAACAATAGGCTTGCCGCTTTTTTTGAGCATGACGGCAATATCCCTGTCGTTTGCGGTCACGCCGGTGCGGACATCGCAAAGGAAGACGATGACGTCGGCGGTGTCGATGGCGATCTGCGCCTGGGTCTTCATCTGGGAGAGAATGATGTCGTCGGTTTTGGGCTCGATTCCGCCCGTGTCGATGAGAATCAGCTTTCTGCCTCTCCACTCGGTCTCGCCGTAGATACGGTCACGGGTAACACCGGGGGTGTCCTCCACGATGGAGCGGCGCTCGCCGATCAGCTTGTTAAAGAGTGTGCTTTTGCCCACGTTCGGTCGCCCGACAATGGCAATAATGGGTTTTGACATGGGATACGTCCTTTCTGTCAGGAATGTATTGGTGAATTTCAAATCGTCGAAAAGTTTTGGCCAAGCTTTTCCAAAAGCTGGCGGGTGTAGACTTCGTCCGAAGGTTGGTATTCTTAGGCTCCCTCCGAGAGGGATTCTTACGAAGTTTGCCTGCATTTGAAGGAGCCTCTCCCATTGGGAGAGGTGGCAGCCGAAGGCTGACGGAGAGGGTTGAAACGCGATCAAAGAACCCCTCTCACCCGCTTTGCGGGAGCTCTCCCTTGGGGAGAGCCTTTTATAAGTTCATTGCTAACTGATATCACGCGCTAACGGCGCGATATCATTTGCCCTCGTGACACCCAACCATCGCCTTCAGCAGCGCAAATCCGTCGCTCGGGACGGCGCGAATCGGAACGCCAAGTGTTTTCGACAGCTCGGCAGGGGTCATGTCGTCCAGGAAAACGTCGCCGTCGGCGCGCAGCATCACGGAGGGAATCAAGAGCTCCGCCCCGAGATCCTTCCCCGCAAGCTGCTCCGAGAGATCCTTTCCCGTCAGCAGCCCCGCCACCGTCACGCTCTCGCCAAAGAAGCGGTTGACGACGCGGTGGACGCGAACCTGCAGCTTGTCGTTTTTTTGCATCAGCCTGTTTGCAAGGCTTTCGATCAGCCCGAACGCGGCCTCTCCCGTCGCAATCGAAACCGTGCGAGGGGCGGAGATGGCGTCGATCTCCTCCTCGAGATCCTCCAGGGCGTATGTAAATTCCGTCTCGAGCGAGGTCAGCATGCCAACCCCGTTCTCGATCTGGGAGTAGTCTTCGTAGTGCTCGTCCGAGGGCAGGGGAAGCCCCGCGCGGACGTAAAATTCATCCGAGCAATAGAACAGACGGGTGCCGTATTCCTTCAGGCACCAGTTGCTAAACGCCGTGACCTGACGGATCACCCCGGCGCACTCCTCGGGGGTAAACAGCTCCAAGGGGTAGAGCCCCTCGCGGAACTTGGTCAGTCCAACGGGCACGATGGCGCAAGAGGTGAGGGCTGGGTAGAGCTTCACAAGATCGTGCATGGAGCGCTCCAATTCGTCTCCATCGTTGAGCCCCTTGCAAAGCACGATCTGCGTGCAAAGGGAGATCCCCGCGTCGGCAAGGTCGGAAAGGTAGGAAAGCACCTCTCCCGCGCGCTTGTTTTTCATCATTTTCACGCGAAGCTCGGGGTTGGTGGTGTGAACCGAGACGTTGACGGGGGAGATGTGCATCCGCTTGATGCGCTCGATGTCCTCGTCATAGAGATTGGTCAAGGTCACGTAGTTGCCGTGCAGAAAGGAGAGACGGTCATCGTCGTCCTTGAAGTAAAGCGTCTCTCGCATGCCCTTGGGCATCTGATCGATGAAGCAGAAGACACAGCCGTTGCGGCAGGTGTGCTTTTTGTCCATGAGCGGGGTTTCAAACTCCAGACCGATGTCGTCGTATTCGGATTTTTTGAGCGTTACCTCAAAGCGCTCGCCCTCGCGCTCCAGCTCCAGCCGCACCGATACGTCGGCAAGATAGAAGCGGTAGTCCAGGACGTCACGAATGGCGTTGCCGTTGATGGCGCACAGCGTATCTCCCGCGCGGATCCCCGCGCGAGCCGAGAGACTTCCCGCACACACAGATTCAATTTTTACCATGATGGGTTGCCTCCGATCCTTCAAAATCAACCGCCGAAAAAACGTGACGGCAAAGGGGTTCTTTATGCTCAAATGCGGGTGCCGCAAATGCAGATTTGCGGCACCCGTATTTCTCATTTGTCAATCAGGCTTCTGCGGATTCCTCGGAAACAGCCTCTTCAGCCACAGCCTCAGCCTCAACGACTTCCGCCTCAACTGCCTCGACCGTCTCTTCTTCCACAACAGCCTCAGTCTCAACGGTCTCTGCCGCTGCAACGGGCTCGACCTCTACAACGATGGGAGCCACCTTGATCACGGGAGCAACTTCGATCACGGGAGCAGCCTCTGCGACCTCTGCTTCAACTGCGGGAACTTCGATCACGGGAGTAGGCTCGACCTCTGCGTCCGCCTCGCTGCGGTTGAGTGCCTCACGAACCTGACGGCGCGCCAGCTCGATGTCCACGCCCTCAAAAATATCGTCCAGTTCCAGGGTGATACGGTTTGCCTGACGGCGAGGCTCGGTTGCAAGCAGCGTACCTGCAGCAACGCCTGCGATTCCCAGGATCAGCTCAGCCGCGTGTGCAGCCTTGTTGTGCTTCTTGCGTCTGACATAATCGGCAACGGCAACCACAGAGCCTGCCACAACTGCAACGCCTGCCAGGGTCATGACGAGCTTGCGATCGGTGGAGCCGAGCTTTGCGGATTTCTTCTTTTTCTTCATAGGTGTCGTATTTTTCATGGGTGTTCTCCTTTTCTACGCTCGATCTATTCTTTTATTTGGAAGTCATCTTGAGGTAGGCGTTGATGAAGCCGTCGATTTCGCCATCCATCACTGCCTGGATGTTACCCGTCTCGTATCCCGTGCGGGTGTCCTTGACAAGGGTGTAGGGCATGAACACGTAGGAACGGATCTGTGCGCCCCACTCGATGTTGGTCTTGTTGCCCTGGATCTGGTCAATGGTGTCCAGGCGCTCCTGCAGCTTGATCTCCATCAGTTTTGCCTTGAGCATACGGAGCGCGGTCTCCTTGTTCTGGAGCTGGGAGCGCTCGGTCTGGCATCCCACCACGATTCCCGTGGGCTTATGCACGATTCGGATTGCCGAGTCGGTCTTGTTGATGTGCTGACCACCCGCGCCGCTGGAGCGGTGAGCGGTGATCTCGAGGTCCTCGTCGCGAAGCTCGACTGCGTCGACGTTCTCAAACTCGGGCATAACCTCGATGGATGCAAAGGAGGTCTGCCGACGTCCGTTTGCGTCAAAGGGGGATACACGAACCAAACGGTGCACGCCGTTCTCGCTCTTGAGGTAGCCGTAAGCGTTCTCGCCCGTGATCATAACGGTCGCGCTCTTGATTCCCGCGCCGTCTCCGTCCAGCCAGTCGGTGAGCTTAACGGTAAAGCCGCTCTTTTCTGCCCAACGGGTAATCATGCGGTAGAGCATCTGCGCCCAGTCCTGCGCTTCGGTGCCGCCGGCACCGGGGTGGAAGGAAACGAAGGCGTTGTTTTTGTCATATTCGCCCGAAAGCAGCACCTCAATGCGTCGGTGCTCCTCCTCTGCCTTGATGGCAGCCAGCTCGGACTCGACCTCCTCCACAAAGGAGTCGTCGTTTTCCTCAATCGCCATCTCTGCCAGCGCGATGGCGTCCTCCAGTCGCGCACACAGCCGCTCATAGCCTGCGACCTTATCCTGCGACTGCTTGATGACCTGCAACACCTTGGACGAATTGTCCGCGTTGTTCCAAAAATCGGGGGCAGTGGTCTGCGCCTCCAGGTCAATCAGCTTCTCTTTTGTTTCTTCAATGCGGAGCGCCGAGCCAAGCTCAACAATGCTTTCCTGCATTCCAATCAGTTCTCGCTTCGCGTTCTCCAATGCAACGATCAAGTCCTTACCTCCCGTGTCCGTCCGACACGCCTTTTCCTGATGTTAGTATTACTCATTATAATTATACCATGCAATCAAATTTTTTCAAGAGGATTTTTCGATTTTTTTTAAGTTTTTTAAAAATAGGAGGGGAAAGACCTTGGGAGGGGGAGGACTTCTTTCGAAAAAGAAG
>JAZQVI010000080.1:0-18675 GCA_045631745.1 Eubacteriales bacterium | reverse complement strand
TCAAATCCCATACGGGATTTGACGGCTTTTTTTCTATAAGAGATCAATCCTGGTCAAACTCGATTGCCATCTGAGAATTGAGGGCACTGCGATGCTTGGTCATCAAGGACTGGATGCGCTTTACGGGGTTGAGAAGCGCGCTGATGGTCTCATCGTTGTTCAGGGTGTCGATCAGATATGCAACGTACTTGCACATATTGACCTCCACGTACCAGTCTCTGGTTGCCAGCTCGGGGCGGCGGTAGATGAGGTTGGTGGTGAACACCTTGTCAATCACGCCCTCCTTGGCAGCCTGGTCAAACTTATCGGGACCGTCGGTGAAGAGTCCGAAGGTTGCAAATGCAAAGACGCGGTTTGCGCCCTTTTCCTTGAGCTGCTTGCAAACGTCGATCATGGAGTCGCCCGAAGAGATCATGTCGTCAACGATGATGGCATCCTTGCCGTGGAGATCCTGGCCGAGGTACTCGTGTGCCTCGATGGGGTTGCGTCCGTTGACCACGATGGAGTAGTTGCGGCGCTTGTAGAACATACCGATGTCAAGACCCAGCACCGAGCTGTAGTACATGCAACGGGACATTGCACCCTCGTCGGGGGAGATGATCGCCATGTGGTTCTTGTCGATCTGCACGTCGGGAACGTTGCGGACCAACGCCTTGATCATCTGATAGGTAGGCTGAACGTTGTCAAAGCCGGAGAGGGGAATCGCGTTGCAGATTCTGGGGTCGTGCGCGTCGAAGGTCAGAATATTGGAAACACCCATTCCAACCAGCTCCTGCAGCATCATTGCGCAGTCGAGAGACTCTCTGCCGGATCTTCTGTGCTGTCTGCCCTCGTAGAGCATGGGCATAATTACGGTAATGCGGCGCGCCTTACCACCGATGGCAGCGATGATGCGCTTCAGATCGGCATAGTGCTCGTCCGGTCCCATGGGAACCTGCATACCGTACATCTTGTAGGTTACACCGTAGTTAAAGAGGTCGCAAACGATGAAAACGTCCTTTCCTCTCATGGATTCGTGGAGGACGCCCTTGCCCTCTCCCGAACCGAATCTCGGACACTCTGCCGACACCAGGAAGGATTCCTCTCCTCCGTGTCTGCGCCAGTCCTTGAGGTAGTTATCCACCTGGTTGGCAAATGCCTCGCATCCGCTCATACCGATAACTGCAAGTTCTCCACAACGATTGTACTTCATAATTCCTCCAAGTTATTTAGGGTCTCAAACTCCCAGAGATTTCCCTTTTGATTATATGCCCCAATTATCACAAGCGCGTGACCCGACGGGTATGTTTTTGTCAGTTGAGAGTACAGAATTTGGTGTACGCATCCTCCCACGCCTTGCGGTCGGCGATGGGGGAGTAGTGCTTGAGCGCGAAGGAATCCCGAATGATGGCTCTTGCCTCCTTGAGATCCTTGACCTCGCCCAGGGCGATCAGCTGCATCATAAGATTTCCGATCGCGGTTGCTTCTTCGGGACCTGCCGCCACGGGGATTCCGCAGGCGTCGGCAGTCATCTGGGAAAGGAAGCCGTCCTTGGTTCCGCCCCCCACGATGTGAATGACCTTTGCACGCTTGCCGGTCAGTTCCTGGATACGTTCCGCAACAAAGCGATATTTCAGCGCAAGACCTTCGTAAATGGCGCGAACCACCTCTCCCTCGGAGGATGGAACGGGCTGATTGGTCATGCGGCAATACGCACGAATTTTCTCCGGCATATTACCGGGGGTTGCAAAGGAGGGGTGATCGACGTTGATGATGCTGCGGAAGGGCGTTGCTTCCTTTGCCCAAGCTTCCATTTGTGCAAAGCTGTATTCCTTGCCCTCGCGCTTCCATTGGCGTCGGGATTCCTGGATCATCCAAAGCCCCATGATATTTTTGAGGAAGCGAACGGTTCCGAGCGCGCCTCCCTCGTTGGTAAAGTTGGCTACGCGGCTCTGCTCGTTGATGAGCGGCTCCTTGAGCTCGGTTCCCATAAGCGACCACGTGCCGCTGCTGATGTAAATGAAGTCCTCCTCGGGGGAGGGAACTGCCAGCACCGCGCTTGCGGTGTCGTGTGATGCGACGGTCATGACCTTGGCATCGGTTTTTCCCGTCTCACCGAGAACACTCGGCAACAGTCCGCCCAGCACAGTTCCGGGCTGAACCGTCTCTCCGAAAAGCTCGCGGGAGATTCCCAGCTTGTCCAAAAGCTCGGTTGCAAGATCGCGCTTCTTGGCGTCAAGCAGGGCACCTGTGGAGAGAATGGTGTATTCGTTTGCCATCACACCCGTAAGAAAGTAGTTGAGCAGATCGGGAATCTGCAGGATGCGCTCTGCCAGCGCCCACTTCTCGGGGGATTCCTGCTTTTCGATGAATAACTGATAGATGGTGTTAAAATTCAGATCCTGAATGCCCGTCTTTTCGTACAGCTCCTCGGCAGAGACCGTCTGATTGAAGCGCTTCTGCACGCCCTCGGTTCTCGTGTCGCGGTAGTGCACGGGGTTAGCGAGCATCCTGCCGTCGCGATCGAGCATCGCGTAATCGACGCCCCAGGTGTCAATGCCGATGGAGGCGACGTTGTCACCGTCCTGGACGGTTTTGGTGATGGATTGCTTGATTTCATGAAGGATTCGCAGAATGTCCCAGTAGAGACGTCCGTTGATCATAACGGGGTCATTGGAAAAACGGTGGTTTTCGCGCAGGGTAAGCTTTTTTCCGTCAAAAGCACCCACGATTCCTCTGCCGCTGGATGCTCCCAAATCAATGGCGAGCAGGTTGAGATCTGCCATGTCCCTCTCCTTAACCATTTCTTTAAATCGTTAGAAAATACCAATCCTATTATATCACTCTCGACAAAACCTGTCAAGAGCGTTTCGCAATTTTCACCCAAATTTTGAGTGGAGCGCAGGCGTGCCGAATTTTTCTCGATGTCCGCTTTACTTTTCTGAGATTTTGTGTTATAATCAAGGCAGTGAGAAAAATTAGGAAGAGGAATGATATGAAAAAAACATTTGTGTGCAGCCTGATATGCCCCAATGGGATTATCGGCGGCGGAATTTGTATTGCGGATACGGCGATCACCTACAGGACGAACAAGCTCACGGTGGATCGCAAATACAGAAATCTTGTGTTGCCGCTTCATAAGATTCGCAAGCTTGCCTGGAAACGGGTGGTTTTTCCGATCGCTACATTTCACATGGCGAACGGAGATACCTACAAGGTCATGATATTCAATAAGCGGCGGTTTAAAAAATATTTCAATCTTGTCGCAAAATAAAGGAACGGTTCCATTTTGCCGCAAGGACGGCGATGGCAGGAAGCGAAGAATCCCCCGATTGTACACACAATCGGGGGATTCTTGTTTTTCAGAAGATCAGTCCTCCGATCAAATTGCACCCAATGCAGAGCAGAACGCCGAGCAGGGTGGGGATCAGTGCCGCCAGCAGGGTGTATTTGATACTCCCCGTCTCCTTTTTGACGGTGATTAGGGTGGTTGAGCAGGGCCAATGGAACAGGAAGAAGAGAATGAAGCAGACGGCGGTGAGGGGGGTCCATCCATTGGAGAGGAAGATCTGACGCATTTGATCGAGATTGGAAATCTCAAGAAGACTCCCCTCCGAAAGATATCCCATGAGGATGATGGGAATGACCGTCTCGTTGGCAGGGAATCCCAATAGAAATGCGAGCAGAATGATACCGTCCAGCCCCATGAGAGAGGCAAGGGGTTGGAGAAAGTCGGCACAGATGTGCAACAGAGAGTGATCCGCCACACAGACGTTTGCCATCACCCAGATCACCACACCTGCGGGGATGGCGACCGCTGCAGCTCTGCCAAGCACGAACAGCGTACGGTTCAGAAGTGATCGCACGATCACCCGCCCGAATTGCGGACGGCGGTAGGGGGGAAGCTCCAAGGCAAAGGAGGAGGGAACCCCTTTTAGCAGGGTGCAGGAGAGAATTTTGGTGCATAGAAAGGTTGCAAATACGCCGAGGAGAATGGTCGCCGTGAGCAAAAGACCGGTCAGAAAAAATTCTCCCATACCTTTGGCGCTTCCGAGGAAAAAGATGGAGAGTACGGCAATCAGAGTGGAAAATTTTCCGTTGCAGGGAACAAGCGCGTTGGTAAGGGTGGCAAGCAGACGTTCTCGCGGGGAATCTATGATGCGGCAGCCCGTCACCCCCACCGCGTTGCAGCCGAAGCCCATGCACATGGTGAGTGCTTGCTTGCCGCAGGCGTGGCAACGCTGAAAGGGACGGTCAAGGTTATAGGCAATTCGCGGCAGATAGCCCGAATCCTCGAGAATGGTAAAGAGGGGGAAGAAGATCGCCATAGGGGGAAGCATGACCGATACCACCCAACCAAGCGTGCGGAAAATTCCCAGCACCAGCACGCCGTGCAGCCAGCTTGGCGCGTGGAGCCATTCAAACAAGAGCGTGAGACGCTCCTGCAGATCGAGAAAAAGCGAGGACAGCCAGGCGGAGGGGACGTTTGACACCGTAATGGTGAGAAAGAAAACAAGGAGCAGAAGCAATAGCATGACGGGATAGCCCACCCGTCTCCCTGTCAGAATCTGATCCAGGCGTCGGTCAAAAGAACTGTACGAGCAGACGTTGGCTTGAGAGACCTCTCGAGCGATGGATTCCGCCTCGGCTACCAGCGTGGCAACGATGAGATCCTCCGAGACATCCCCATCCGCACATGCTTCCTTGGGGTAGGGAATTACATAGGTCGATGCTGCGGGGGGAGCCTCAGCCTCCAGCCATTTGGCAAGACGGAGAATGTCCTGCCTCCGATGTGCCGAGATGCCGATGACAGGGACTCCAAGCCGAGCGGAAAGTGCGTCCAAGGAGAGGCGGATGCCGCGCCGCTTTGCCTCGTCCATGAGGTTGACGCAGACGCGCACGCGGGGGGTGATCTCCAGGATCTGCAATACAAGATTCAGATTTCTCTCCAGGCAGGTTCCGTCGCAGACGATGAGGATTTCATCGAAATCGTCCGAGAGAATGGCGTCTTTGGCGATACATTCCTCCGCCGAGTGTGCCAGGAGCGAATAGGTTCCGGGCAGATCGGTGAGCTTGATGGGGGAACGGCTCTTCCGCACATATCCGCTTGCCAGAGCGACTGTCTTGCCCGGCCAGTTTCCCGTGTGTTGCTTCATCCCCGTGAGGGCGTTGAAGACCGAGCTTTTTCCGACGTTGGGATTGCCCGCGAGGAGAATGTGGCGGGGCGTCATGGCAAAACCTCTTGCGTTTGCCGCAGGACGTATATCCCGCGGCAGTCTTTTTTTCGAATGGCGATGACCGCCCCACGGATCAGGTAGGCCGAGGGGTCTCCCAAGGGACTTCTTCCGATGCACTCGACGGTGGTGTTCTCCACCAGTCCAAGATCCAGAAATCTTCGTCTGATCGTTCCCTCAACCTCCAAACGCTCCACAATCACGCGCTCTCCGGGAGGGACACAATCCAATGTTACGCGTTCGCTCATGTAGGCAATCCTCCTCTTGGCTTCTTGTAACCTTGAAAACAACGTTCATTGTCAGCATATTGAATTTTGTGTGCGTTTGTGACAGGATTCCTCATTTTTCATTTGCTGTGCCAAGGAAATCGGAATCCAAAAGGAATTTCACGGCGTCAAAGAGGAGATACTGTATCATGATGTCGAATTGTTTGAAAAGGGGGCGCGTACATGGTTTTTTCATCTCCCATCTTTCTGTTTGGCTTTCTGCCCATCGTGCTTGCGCTGTATTTTCTTGCCCCCGCAGCATGGAAAAACGCGGTTCTGCTTGGCGTGAGCCTGATCTTTTACGGCTGGGGAGAGCCTGTTTATATTTTTCTGATGCTGGCGTCGATCCTCTCGGCGTTTCTGTTCGGATTTCTGATCGCAAAGCATCGGGTCGAGCAACCGCGGCGGGCAAGGATTTTTTTCCTGCTCTCCATTGTCGTGAATCTGTCGGCGCTTTTCTTCTTCAAATACTACAACTTTGTCGCAACCGCCCTTCAAATGCCGACAATCGTGGGCTTGGTGCTCCCCATCGGGATCTCCTTTTATACCTTTCAGATTCTCTCCTATACCATCGACCTCTACCGCGGTGAGATCGGATTGCAGCGCAATTTTGTGGCGTTCGGAACCTACGTCACGCTCTTTCCGCAGCTCGTCGCAGGCCCCATCGTCAAATATGCTGAGATCGACCGCGCGCTGACCGACAGACGGGTGCGCGTCTCGGATTTTGCCTACGGAGTGAGGAGGTTCGTCTGCGGACTTGCCAAAAAGCTGCTTTTGGGAGATGCCTTGGCGGCGGGATTCGAATATTACAAGACGCAGATGGAGCTGACCCCCACCGCGCTCGGCGCGTGGATGGTGGCGGTCTCCTATAGTCTGCATCTCTATTTCGATTTTTCGGGATACTCGGACATGGCGATCGGGCTTGGGCGGATGCTTGGCTTTCGCTTTCCCGAGAACTTCAATTACCCCTATGTCTCCAAAAGCATCGGGGAATTTTGGCGGCGGTGGCACATGACCCTTTCCTCCTGGTTCCGCGATTACGTTTATATTCCGCTGGGGGGCAGTCGATGCGGAAAATGGCGGCTCTGCCGAAATCTTGCCGTCGTGTGGCTTCTCACAGGCATCTGGCACGGGGCAGGTTGGAATTTTATCCTATGGGGCGCGTATTTCGGTGCTCTGCTGATTTTAGAACATCTTTTTCTGCGCCGTGTGCTGGAGCAGATCCCCTCGTTTTTTCGGCACGTCTATACCCTTCTTTTGGTCTTCGTCAGTTTTCTGATCTTTTCGACGGAGGATCTGACCCTTGTGGGACGCTGCCTTGGCGCGATGGCGGGGGTGGGAACCGTAGGATTTTCCTCGCATACTATTTCCTATCAATTTCTGCGCGATCTTCCCCTTCTGGCTGCGGCAGGTGTGGGGGCTACCCCCCTGGTCAAGAACGCGGTGAAAAAGCTCGCACAGGGGCGGGGAGCGGTCATGCTCCCCGTGGCGTCTCTGCTTTTGTTGCTGCTCTGCACCGCCTATTTGGTGAACTCCACCTACAGTCCCTTTGCGTATTTCAATTTCTGAGGAGGCAGATATGAAGCGTTTGGATCAACTCACATCCGCCCTCTTTCTAATAGCCATCATCGGGCTGTCCGCCCTCTTTTGGGCGCTCCCCGACCGCACCTTTTCAGCTCAGGAGAACCGATCCCTGCAGACCGCTCCGACCTTTTCGTTTGAGAATCTCGCGTCGGGAAAGCTCTTGCAGGACGTCAACGCCTATTTTTCGGATCAGTTTCCCCTTCGCGACCTTTGGGTGGGCTTGAAGGGAGGCGCGGAGATGGCGTTTGGAAGGGGGGAGAATAACGGGATTCTTCTCGGCTCGTCAGGGCAGCTTGCGCGGCGGCGTTTTTCCATGAAAACCGAAAACGGAGAGCGTGCCGTTGCAAGCGACGCCTACGATCCCACCCATGTGCGCCTGTCTTGTGAGGGGATCTGTCTCGCCAACGAAACCCTCGGTGTTCCGTTCTACGTCATGCTGACGGGGCGGAACGTGGATGTTGTGGGGAGCGCGTTTGACTACCCAAGGGAGATGAGCGATGCTTTGCAAGCGGAAATTTCCAACGCGCTCTCTCCAAACATTCAGACGGTTGACACCGTCCCCCTCCTGCGCGAGCGTGCCGAGACAGGTGAGCGCGTCTACTACAAGACCGACCACCACTGGACCACGCTTGGCGCGTACTACGCGTATGCCGAGGCGATGAAGGCCATGGGAATGTCCGATCAGACCCTCCCGATGGATGCGTTTGAGAGGCGGACGGTTTCTGCCGATTTCTACGGCTCCCTTTGGTCAGCGGCAGGCATGAGGTGGGTAGAACCCGACGAGGTGGAGTTTTGGATTTGTGGAAATGAGGATGATTTCTCGGTAGTGGCAGACGGCAAGGAGTTGGACGGCTTTTACAATGAGGAATGGCTGTCAAAAAAAGACCACTATTCCGCCTTTCTCGACGGAACGCACGACGTGGTGACAATCACGCGAAGGGACGGAGAGCCGAGACCGACGCTTCTGCTCGTCAAGGATAGCTTTGCCAACTCCCTCGCGCCCTTCCTCGCACAGCACTTTGATCTGGTTCTGCTCAACCTGTCCTCCACCCGACAGGACTATACCAACGTGTCGGCATTGGCAGAGGCGTACGGGGCAGACCGCGTGATGCTGGTTTATACTGTTGAAAATCTCCTCACCGCAGAGAAGCTCTGCCGATTGAGATAAGAAAAAAGCCTTCCGTGCGGAAGGCTTTTTGATTTTATCTGCAAAGGCAATCGCGCTCCAATGCATTGAGAAAACCTGTTGCATTGTAAACGTGATAGTCGCCAATGATTTCGCCAACGTCAATTTCCTTGGCGCGTCCCTCTCCCGATCTGTAAACCATATTGGGAATGGGGTTGATAATGATGATTTTCTTGTGTTGTGATTCAAAGCCGAATTGGAAGGAGGTCACAAAATGGAAAAGCTCGATCTGTCTGAGACGGAAGGTGTGAATGACCTGTCCCTGCCCGTTTCCGAACAGATACATGGGAGAGCCCCTCCGAATCCCGCACAGGAGCTTGCATTCGTATGTGTTTTCCCCACGCTCAACGATAAAAGAGGACTCGCGAGTCGGGTAAAAAATCGACCGATAGCCCGACTTGATCTTGGAGAGATAGAAGCCGTTTTCCTCACACAGCTTTTTCAGCTCCTGCAAAAGCTTTCTTCTTTTCGTAAGCGCTTTTGCATACCAAATTACAACGAACAATACGAACAGAACGACGGGTACAAGTAGCAACCCGGTGCCGGTCAACACATTAAAGATGCTAAAAATAATAGCAAGTCCTATCGGCAGCATATAGATTCCGCCGCAATATGCAACAAAAGTCAAGAGAATTGTCTTGACAAGACCGCCTTTTTTCTCCTCGTCGTTCTTCTTTTTCCGATAGGTCAGAATCCACCATCGCGTAGCAGACAGATACGCAAAAAAGCTGATCAGAAAGAGAATGGGGAATGCAATGAGTATGATGTACAGCTTTGCCGATGACAGTTGTACAGTTCCATAAAACGAGAGTGCGTGGATCAGCGCTTGAAACCCAAATCGGTAGGGCATGATCGCCACAAGGGCGTAGGTAATCACAAGCTCAGTCCAAAATTTGGGGGTGCACAGAATAAATTTTGCTTTTCTGACGAAGGTTAATCTGCTTTGATCGCCCTCGAAGAAACTTTCACGATAGGATTTATCATAGAGCGTGAAGCTTCGTGTGAGGGTATAGAATGCTAAGAAAGCACCGAATACAGACATCCATTCAAAAGGCAAAGCGGTAAGTTCTCCGCTGCCCGAAAGATCACTTATTGAAAGAAAAATAAGACTTCTGATCAGAAAAGCCAAAAGCGCAAAGAGCGCGTATTTGATCACAATTCGAAGAAATTTGAAGTACCCTTCCAGTGTTTCTCGGTTGTCCATGTTTCTCTCCTTTCTTGCGTCTTTTTTCTATTGTACCATATGTTGTTAAAAAAATCAACACCATAAAACAAATTAGTTGGTTATTCAACTAACAGTTGATGAGTCGATTGATAGAAAAAAGCCTTCCGCATGGAAGGCTTTTTTCATCACCTCAGATCCGCCAGGATCTCTACCGCGTCGCGCGGACAAATGACCGAGCCGTGCTCACGAAAATAAAGGCGGAGCGCGGAGGCGTTTTCGATCTTTCCGTATTCGCACAGAAATGCGAATTCGTCGGGAAGAGAGAAGGGAGATGACGAGAGCATCTTGAGCAGCAGATAATAAACCGATCCGCCGTCGCGGTAGGCGGCGCTCTCTCCTATGTATCCGATGCCTCGGAGGCGGTGGCAGGCGGCAAGAAGATTTGACAAATTCTCAAAGCGGTATGCCGCCTCGCGCAGAAAGCTGCCTGCCGGGGATTTTCCAATGGGCAGGATCGCGCTGCCGGGGGATGCGGTGCGTTTTTTGCGCTCCTTGTCTTCTCCTGCGGCAGGGGTGGATTGCATACTGCTCACAAACATCTCGCACCCACCCTCCCTGGAGGGGAAATATTGAACCGACAGGTGTTGATCGTCAAATTCAAAGCCGTACTGTCGGCGAATCTCCCGGAGTAGCCATCGAAAGGTGTCGGGAAGACCTTCATCGCAGGCATCGATGGCGTCGGGGTTGAGGTCGAGCTGTGTCATATCCGAGGGAGTTAACATAATCTTCAGCTTTTGATCGGTAATCCTGATCAATTCCATACTGAGTTTACTCCTTTCATGGGCATATCAATGCTACCTACTACTTATTATAGAGTATTTCCTCAAAAATGGAACCCCTAAAAATATGGTAATTTCATTGACGGGGAGGGCGGGGTGTGATATAATAGCAGTAGAATTTTCAAAATCCTTCAGAAAGGAGTCCGAGGTGCGCCTTGGGGGTGGATCATATGAAATACGATGCAGAGCGGTCGGTTGTTCTTCTCTCGGTTGGAGAGCTATGCGCCAATGCCTTTTTGCCAAGGCACCTCGACCTTCGCCACGGGGCGTGGAAGCGTTCTAACGATCGCGCCGAGCAAGGAAAGGCAGCGCACAAAAAGCATCAGGCAGGACAGGGGAGCAGCTACCGAAGGGAGGTTTCTCTCTGCAACACCACCCTCTATGAGGGGATCTGCTTTGAGGTGAGCGGACGCGCCGACGGTGTGATTTTGGAGGGCGAGACTGCAGTTGTGGAGGAGATCAAAACGGTGGGGGGACGAGCCTTTGGAGGCACGCCGAGCGTATCCCACGAGGCGCAGGGAATGTGCTACGCCTATTTCCTTTGCAGACAGGAGGAGCTCTCCTCCGTGGAGGTGCGCCTCACCCTTTGTCGCGTAGAGGATCAGAAGACGCGGACGTTTGCGCGAATCTGCACCGCCGAGGAGCTGAAGGATTTTTATCTCGGACTTCTCTCTCGCATACACTATCGAGCCGATTTTCTGCGCGACCGCGAGCAAAACCGTCTGCCCTCGGTGCATAGCGGACGCTTCCCCTATCCCGCCGTTCGTGAGGGGCAGGACATCATGCTCCGCGAGTGCTACCGCGCCATTCGCGGGGGCAAACGTCTGTTCGTGGAAGCCCCTACGGGCACGGGCAAGACCGTTTCCTCCCTTTATCCTGCCGTTCGGGCGCTTGGGGAGGGCTATTGTGACAAGATTTTTTATCTGACCGCCAAGGCAAGCACCCGACGCGAGGCGTACGCCGCATCTGCCGCCATCTATGAGGCAGGCTCCCGTCTTCGCACGATCGTTTTAAGCTCGCGCGAGCAGATCTGTGTGAACGCGCGGGCAAAGTCCGATTCCGCAGGCATCTCCCGTCATTGCAATCCCCAGGATTGTCCCCGGGCGGTGAACTTCTATGAAAAATGTCAGAAGGCAATCGAATCTATCCTGGGGCAGCAGAGCGGATACCCGAGAACCTCCATTGAGGAGGTTGCGAAAAAATTTGAGATCTGCCCATACGAATTCGAGCTGGAGCTGTCCGAATACTGTGATATCGTGATCTGTGACTACAACTACGTCTTTGATCCCATGGTGCATCTGCGCCGCTATTTTGAGGGAGAGAGCGACGAGCGCTACGTCCTTCTCGTGGACGAGGCGCACAACCTGGTGGATCGTGCCTGTGCGATGTACAGCGCCGAGATGAAGCTCTCCGCTCTGTCGGCGGCATACGTGCTGGCATCCGAGATCGACGAGGATTGGGAAAAGCAATTTGAACCCCTGGAACGCCTGATCGTGGCGGTGCAGGGCTGCCGACGGCTTTGCTCGGATACTCTTGTGACCGACGAGGAGGGTGTGGAGCGCGGCTATTACGTGAACAGTCAGCAGATGATCCTGCTTGATCGCGAGGTGAGCGCCTGTCTTTCGCGCCTTGAAAAGTGGGTGAACGCCCACCAAGGGGAGGTGGGAGAGGCGGAGCTTTCGGGTGTGATCTCGACGCTCAAACGATATCAGATGGTCTCGGAGGTGTACGATTCTCACTTCACCACATTCGTGGAGGTGGAGGGGGAGGAGATCACCGTCAGACAGATCTGCCGAGATGCATCTCTTTTGCTTGATGCCGTGATGAACCGTGCCAAGTCTGCGGTGCTCTTTTCGGCAACGCTTACCCCGCTTGATTATTTTGTCGATATTCTCGGAGGAGGGAAGGGGGCAAAGCGGCTCTCCCTGCCATCTCCCTTTGACCCGAGGCAGACCTGCCTTGTCACCGCCACGGGGGTAAGCACGCGATACGGCGACCGCGAGAAGACCGCGAAAAAGATCGCCTCCCTCATCGCCGCCACCGTCTCGGGAAAGCGCGGAAACTATATGTTCTATTTCCCCTCCTACGATTACATGGAGCTGGTCTATGAGATCTTTGCACAGAAGTGGCCAAAGGTTCTGACGGTGAAGCAGGAGCGTGGCATGACTCTTGCGGCAAGGGAGGCGTTTCTCGATTCCTTTACCGATTCGGGCGAGCTCCGCGTGGGCTTTTGCGTGCTGGGCGGCTCCTTCTCGGAGGGAGTGGATCTCCCCGGCAGACGCTTGATCGGCGTGGGAATCGTTGGCGTGGGGCTCCCCGGGCTCTCGGGCGAGCGAAATCTCCTCAAGGAGTATTATGATGACACGCGCGAGTCGGGCTACGAATACGCCTACACCTATCCCGGCATGAACCGCGTGCTCCAGGCAGCGGGCAGAGTCATTCGCCGCGAGAGCGACTGCGGCGTGATCGTGCTCATGGATGACCGCTATGCGACACCCCAGTACAGAGCCCTCTTCCCGGACCACTGGCTGCACGCAAAATCTGCAACAAATGTCGCGGAACTTGCAAATATCGTGTCTGATTTCTGGAATAAGTTCGGACAAGAATGAAAAAATGAAAGATTTCAAAAAAAAATTGCAAAAACCTCTTGCAATTCCTTTCGAGATATGGTATAATACCGAAAGTGTATTATGAAAACGAAAGGTAAGATTCAGACATGATTTTTTCGGAAATGAACAAGGAACAGCTGACTGCCGAATTGGCAAAGCTGAGACAGGAATACGACGCATATTGCGACAAAAAGCTCTCGCTTGATCTTTCCCGCGGAAAGCCGGGAGCGAAGCAGCTTGATCTCCTCCAGGGAATGCTGGATTGCATCAGCTCCTCCTCCGACTGCCGCACCGAGAACGGCTTTGATTGCCGTAACTACGGTGTTCTGGACGGAATTCCCGAGGCGAAGAGACTGTTTGCAGAGCTTTTGGATCTGCCCGAGGATTCTCTGTTTATTGGCGGCAACTCCTCTCTGAATCTGATGTATGATACCGTTGCGCGTGCCATGCTCTACGGCGTGTACGGCAGCGACCGCCCCTGGTGCCGCGAGGAAAAGATCAAGTTCCTTTGCCCCGCCCCCGGCTATGACCGTCACTTTGGCATCTGCGAGTCGCTCGGCATCGATATGATCCCCGTGCCCATGACCCCCACAGGCCCCGATATGGACGTGGTGGAGAGACTGGTTGCACAGGACGAGATGATCAAGGGTATCTGGTGCTGCCCCAAGTATTCCAACCCCGACGGAATCACCTATTCCGATGATACCGTCCGTCGCTTTGGCTCCATGACCACCGCGGCAAAGGATTTCCGTATTTTCTGGGATAACGCGTACGTTGTGCACGATCTGTATGCCGACAAGCGCGACATTCTTGCCGATATTTTTGAGGCTTGCCGCGCGCATGGCAACGAGGATCGCGTCTTCTACTTCGCTTCTACCTCCAAGATTTCCTTCCCGGGTTCGGGTGTGGCAATCCTGGCGGCATCCAAGAATAACCTCTCGCAGATCATGCCCATCATCAGCGCGCAGACCATCGGCTATGACAAGATCAATCAGCTCCGCCACGTGCGCTACTTCGGAAACGCGGCAAATCTTCGCGATCACATGATGAAGCTGGCAGATCTGATTCGTCCCAAGTTTGAGATCGTTTGCAACACCCTGGAGCGCGATTTGGCAGGAACGGGCGCTGCGAACTGGACTACCCCCGTGGGAGGCTACTTCGTCAGTCTTTATGTGATGCCCGGATGTGCAAAGCGCACCTACGCGCTCTGCAAGCAGGCAGGTGTGACGCTGACCACCGTTGGCGCGACCTACCCCTACGGAAATGATCCCATGGACAGCAACATTCGTATCGCGCCTACTTTCCCCGATGAGACCAGTCTCCAGGCGGCGATGGATATTCTCACCCTTTGCGTCAGAATCTCCGCAATCGAAAAGCTGCTGGCATAATTGAAAACAGAAAAGGCTGTCGGTATCCGACAGCCTTTTTCACAAAAGAGGAGGTGAATCCCGTGACGCAGGCACAGACCAATCCCTATCCCTTCAGCGATAGCAACAAGCGCTATCAGACATACGAATACTATTTGCGCCATACCTTTGGCAGAAAGGTTGCAAAGCTTCCGCTGGACGGAGGATTCTCCTGCCCGAATCTTGACGGAACGTGCGGACGCGGCGGCTGCATCTATTGCTCGGGACGTGGGAGCGGAGATTTCGCGCCGAACGCGGTTTTGCCCATCGCCGAGCAGATTGCGCTCCAAAAGCAAGCCTTCTCGAAAAAATGGGACGTTGGCGCGTGTATTGCCTACTTCCAGGCGCACACCAATACCTACGCGCCCGTGTCGGTTTTGCGGGAGAAGTTTGAGGAAGCGTTGGCAGAGGAGGGAATCGTAGGGCTCAATATCGCCACGCGCGCCGATTGCCTGCCCGATGATGTTCTTCAGTACCTTGCCGAGCTTGCCGAACGGACGGTTCTGACGGTGGAGCTGGGGCTTCAGTCCTCAAGCGACGAGACGGCATCGCGCATCAACCGCGGACACACCTTCGCGCAGTTTTGCGATGGCGTTGCGCGTTTGCGCAAGGCGAGCAAGAGGATCAACCTCTGCGTGCATCTGATTTTCGGGCTTCCCGGAGAGGGGCGCGAGGAGATGATGCAAACGGTCAGAGACGTGGCGGCGCTCCGCCCCGAGCAGGTCAAGATTCACCTGCTGCACGTTTTGAAGGGGACGGCGCTTGGACGAATGTACGAGCGCGGAGAATACACCCCCATGGAGCGAGAGGACTACCTCTCGGTGGTAGCAGAGGCGCTGGAGCTTTTGCCTCCCGAGACGGTGATCGGACGACTGACGGGAGACGGCAAGGCAGATGATCTGCTCGCCCCCCTGTGGAGCCGGAAGAAAACCACCGTCATCAATGATCTCGATAAGCTTCTCTACGAGAAGAATACCTGGCAGGGAAAATCTTATGAAGTATAAAAAGCGCGTGCTCTGCGATGATGCAGAGCACACGCTTTTTACATTCATGAATTCCATACCAGACGGTGGAAGGGAAGTTTTTTTCAACATGACAAAGATTCATTTCCAAGATTTCCTTCTTCGACCGGTGGGGGCTTTCGGCTTTGGAGAGCCTGCGAGTGCGCCGAGGACAGACAGAATCAGAACAGCGGCGTGGAGAAGGGTAGAGATCAGCGCAGAGTAGTTGTGTGACAGCGGGAGAAAGAAAAAAGAGAGCAGAATCATCAGCCCCATGAGAAGCATTCCGTTGACGAGGCCGCACAAAGCAGGCGCGCCTCCCGTGCGCTTTTTTGCAACTACGCCCCCCAAAAAAGAGGTCAGCGCAAGGGAGAGATAGCCAAGGGGGAGAATGATGCGGTCGGGGTCGGGATAAAAATAGGCGGCAAGAGAGAGGAGCAGAATGCTCCCCGCGCCGATGGCAAGCGTGATGAGAAAAGCGCGGAGTGTCTCAAGCGAGAACAGCGCACCTTGCTTTTGGTCAGTGTGCGGGGATCTGTGCGCGGTGGAGGGGCGGTTGCTTTTTGCGGTCATGGGAAAGCTCCTTTCAAAAACAAAAATACCCTTGAGGAATCCTTAATACATGGTATTCCGTCAAGGGTATTTTTATGAGTGAATTCAGTCGATGGCGTCCTCTGCCTTCACGTCGACACGGCTGACCGCAGATTTGAGAATGCGGATCTTGGTGTTGTCGCGGGTGGTCTCGATGACACAGGTCTCGTCCTTGATGCTGACGATCTTGCCGATGATGCCGCCGATGGTGGTGATCTCGTCTCCAACCTTCAAGCCGTTACGCATATCGTTCTGCGCCTTCTCCTGCTTCTTCTGAGGACGAACGCCAAAGAAGTAAAAGACAACGAGCAGGGCAACCATCATCAGGATCATGCCAAGAGAGCCGCCTGTCGTTGCTGCATCTGCTTCAAGTGCTGTTACCGGAACAAACATTGATTTTTCCTCCATTTTCTAATCATGATTTCTAATTATACAGTATTTTTGCCAAACTTGCAAGGCTTTTTTGTAAACATTTTCGAACTTTGAAAAAAAGCGGCGCAACCGTTGCATTTTTGATTGCTTTGTGGTATAATATAAGCGATAGTATAAGAGAAAGTTGACGGATGACTATGAAAAAAACGTATTTGGAATGCGGAAAGATCATCAATATCCACGGTTTTCGCGGAGGACTCAAGCTGGAATCCTGGTGTGACAGCCCCGAGGTGCTGGCGAGCCTCAAGAAGCTGTGGTTTTTTGAGGACGGAAACTATATCCCCAGGCGCGTGAAAAGCGCGTCGGTCTTCAAGCAGTTCGTGATCGCCCAGCTGGAGGGGATCGACGACGAGGAGACCGCCAACCGTCAAAGGGGAAGAATCGTATACGCCGCGCGCCGCGATCTGCCTCTTGAGGAGGGGGACTACTTTATTGCTGACCTGATCGGGCTTCCCGTCAAGCACGCCGACACGGGTGCGGAGCTTGGGACGCTGGTTCGCGTTGATCCGAGAGGGCACGGCGATCTTTATACGGTGAAAACTCCAAACGGCGAGGCGCTCTTGCCTGCCGTTCCCGAGTTCGTCATTCGGATTGATCCCGACGATGCGGTCTATGTGCGTCCCATTCCGGGACTTCTCGACGGAGGGGCGGATTCGGTATGATGCGATTTGACATTATGACGCTTTTTCCCGATCTTGTCAGTACCGTTCTTGGCGAGAGCGTGATCGGGCGAGCGCAGAAAAACGGCGCGATCACGGTGCATACGCATCAGATCCGCGACTATTCGGAGGACAAGCACCGCCGCGTGGACGACACGCCCTACGGCGGAGGGAAGGGGATGCTGATGATGGCGCCCCCCATCTACCGCTGCTATGAGGACATTCTCCGTCAGCAGGATGCCGAGGGATTGACCGAATTGCGCCGCCACGTGATCTATCTTTCTCCCGCGGGCAAGGTGCTCACCCAGGCGCGCGCCGAGGAGCTGTCAAGGGACTACAACAATCTGATTTTGCTCTGCGGTCACTACGAGGGTGTGGATCGCCGCATCGTGGACGAGATCGTGGACGAGGAGATCTCCATCGGAGATTACGTGCTCACAGGGGGAGAGATCCCTGCCTGTATTCTCACCGATTGCGTTGCAAGACTGGTTCCCGGCGTTCTGTCCGATGCCGAGTGCTATGAAAAAGAGAGCATTTCCTCGGGAATGCTGGAGTATCCGCAATACACAAGACCCTATGAATTTCATGGTGTGAAGGTTCCCGACGTTCTCATCTCGGGACATCACGGCAAGATCGATGCCTGGCGCGAGGAGGAGGCACGCCGCCTGACCGAGGCGCAGCGACCCGATCTTTTGGAGAAATAAACATATTTGATAGTCTGTCTACATCAACAAGGACGTAGACGGGCTATCTTTTTTTCATGGGAGGCGGGCATGATTCTGAAGACGCTTGATCGACTGTCCGACGGCATCTTCCGTTGGGCGGGAAACTGCCGATTTTTTGCACGCGTGAGTGGGAAATGTGCCTTTCGGGCGTCACGCGATAAAGGATTCGGAAGGCGTCGGCGCTTCTACCGATCGGTTCTCTGCTGGCAGGAGCGGGGGGGATTCTTCCTGGCAAAGAAATGGATCTGTGAAAGACTTTTGGCAGCACGTTCCTCTGATTTTGGCGTGTTTTTGCTTTGTTGCGGGGCAACGGGATTGATGGGAAACTGGTTCTATCGAGAGGAACCGCTCCTGTCATGGAGAATCCTTTTGCCCATCATATGCATCCTGCTGTCTCCCATCCTGCTCAATTCCTCTCGGAGCATTGCGCGCGCGATCCGAAGGAGCGTCATCCTCCGATGGCTACTCTTTGATTTCTGCGGAATTTCACAGACGTTGTTTGTTTCAAAAAAGCAAGTACGCCCTCAAAGAGGGATGTTTGTGGCGATTGGATTTCTGATTGGCGTTTTGAGCGTTTGGCTGTCTCCCGTTTGGATCCTCCTTGCATTTTCTTGTGCGCTCCTGCTTCTGCTCTTGTCTGCCGTTCCCGAGCTTTCCTACTGCGGTGTGTTCTTTTTGCTGCCTTTTCTTAATCTTGCTTCCCGTCCAACGGTTGTCTTGACGGTTCTTTTGACCCTCTGCCTGTTGCTCTGCTTGGGCAAGACCTTCAGCGGCAGGCGACAAGGGGAATGGGGGCGGATCGACGGCGCGGTGCTGTGGATCTGCGCGCTCTTTTTGATGGGAAGCGTCGCAACCTACGGCAGCTTCTATGAGGGGGCATTGCGCGCATTCTTGCTCTTTGCATCGTGGTGTCCCATTCGGATTCTTTTTTGCAACGCCACGTGGCGGCAGAGAGCAGGCGTTGCGCTCGTCTTATCATCTCTGGTCTGTGCGATCGGG
>JAZQVI010000079.1:0-9029 GCA_045631745.1 Eubacteriales bacterium | reverse complement strand
TGGGGAGGGGGAGGACTTCTTTGCCTAAAGAAGTCCCCCCCCTCCCAGGGTCTTCCCCCCCTCAAAGAGTTTTCAAATAATCCTCCAATTCGCTCTTGATGACGGCGACTTGAGGGCCGTAGACGACTTGAACACCGCCGCCGCGGCGGATGACACCGCTCGCACCGCTTTGACGGAGCTTGGCGTCGGACACGAGCTCGGAGTCCTTCACCGAGACACGCAGGCGGGTGGCGCAGCAGTCGAGGGAAACAATGTTTTCCTTGCCGCCCAGGCCCTCCAAAATAAGAGGGGAGACGTCGCTTGATGCACGGGAGACACGGTCGCCCCCCTCCTTTTTGCGGTTGTAGTCAGCGCGGGTGTAGAGCTTGACCTCGTCGTCTCCCACTTCACGGCCGGGGGTGAGATAGTTGTTGCGGCGAATGAGGAAACGGAAGAGAAAGAAATACACGATGAAATAGAAGATACCGACCAGAGGCACCATGACCCAGTTGGTTTTGGCGTTGCCTTGAATGATACCAAAGAGGGTGAGGTCGATGATTCCCCCCGAGAAGGTCATGCCCACGCCCACGCCGAGAATGTGCATGAGCATATAGGCAAGCCCTGCGAAGATCGAGTGGATCACGTAGAGAATGGGGGCAACAAACAGGAAGGTAAATTCAATCGGCTCGGTGATACCCGTCAGCATCGCGGTTAGCGCAGCAGAGAGGAGCAAGCCACCGGCGGCTCTCTTTTTGGAGGAATCGGCGCAGGTGTACATCGCCAGAGCCGCACCGGGCAGACCGAAGATCATCAGGGGGAATTTTCCGCTCATGAAGCGGCAGGCCTCCACCGAGAATCGCGAGACGTTGGGGGAAGCCAGCTCGGCGAAGAAGATATTCTGCGCGCCGTAGACCATCACTCCGTCAATGAGGGCAGATCCTCCCACGCCCGTCTGCCAGAAGGGAAGATAAAAGACGTGGTGCAATCCGAAGGGAATGAGGATACGCTCGATAAAGCCGTAGATGAAGGTTCCCGCATAGCCCGAGCGCAGAACGAGATCGCCCAACGCGTAGATGCCCGTTTGCACGTAGGGCCAAACGAAGAACATCAGAATTCCCACCAAAATATAGACGGTGGTGGAGATGATGGGGATAAAGCGGCTGCCTCCGAAGAAGGAGATGACGTTTGGCAGACGGATCTTGTAGAAGCGATTGGTCAGATACGCCACGCCAAGACCTACGATGATTCCCCCGAAGACACCCATTTGCAGGGAGGGAATTCCCACCACGTCTGCAACCGTTCCTTCAGGCATCGCACCCTCGGCGAGCCTGCCCGAGAGGGCGAGCAGGGTGTTGATGGTCTTGTGCATGACAAAGAAGGCGATTGCCGCCGAGAGGGTGGCAGTGCCTTTTTCGTTTTCCGCCATACCAAGGGCAACGCCCATGGCAAAGAGGAGGGGAAGGTTGTCAAAGATAACCGTTCCCACCGAGGCGAGCAGGGTAAAAATGCCGCCAAGGAAGGTGCCGGGGCCGAGAAGACCCACGAGGTTGTACGCTTCCAGCATGGCGGTGTTGGTAAAGGATGCGCCCACTCCGAGCAGCAGACCCGCGATGGGGAGCAGCGCAATGGGGAGCATGAAGGCACGTCCTACACGCTGCAGAACGCTGAAAAAGCCGCCCCCCTTGTTTTCTTTGAGCATTACGTCAGACATGATGATCCTTTCTCTGCGGTACGGTAGGAAAGAAGGGCATCTTTGCCCCCCTTGACCGAGCCGTGCCGTTGATCTGTAATTTCAATTTTTTCGGGATTGGTGATCAGAACAGCCACCGCGGTGGAAAATCCGCGGTCGGAGATCTTGGAGAGATCCGCGTCCGCCAGGGGATCCCCCGCGCGGATCAGCTGGCCCGCCCTCACGTGGGAGGTAAAGCCATCCCCCTTCATCTCCACCGTGTCCACCCCGATGTGGATGAGAAGCTCCAGGCCGTCCTGCGAGAGAATGGTGTAGGCATGGCGGCTCTCGGCGATGCCCTCGATCTTCCCCGAGACGGGGGAGAAAAAGTGATCCGACGATGGGAAAACGGTTACGCCCGCCCCCAGCATCCCTGATGCAAACGCCTCATCGGGCATCTCGGAGAGCGGGGCGCACCTGCCGTCGCAGATAGCCTGCAGAGTTTTCTTTTTTCTGAATAATTTCATAGGTGTACCTCGTTTATTTACAGTCGATCACCTTTTCCCGAAGTCCAAGCAGGTAGGGAAGGGAGACCGAGAGCTCGTCAATTTTCATGTCGGCAAAGCGCTGGGTCAGGCAGAGATCTGCCGCCAGCTCGCCGCAGATGCCGATCCAGCCTCCGCGCTCGTGAATGGCGCGCGCAGCCCCCTCGATCAGACGAAGGACGGGCTCGCGGTTGCGCTCGCAGAGCGTGTCAAGGGCGGCGTTCTGGCGGCCAGCCGCCAGGGTGTACTGGGTCAGATCGTTGGTTCCCACCGAGAAGAAATCCACCTCGGCGGCAAGCTCGTCGCTCATGATGGCGGCGGCAGGGGTCTCGATCATGATGCCGAATTCAATCCCCGCATCAAATCCCACCCCCTCGCGCGCAAGCTCTGCCTTGCACTCCTCCAAGAGCCGTCGGCAGTCGCGCACCTCCTCGGCAGAGACGATCATGGGGATCATGACCGAGACCGTTCCATAGGCAGAGGCGCGCAGAATGGCGCGAAGCTGGGTCTTGAAGATTTCCTCCCGTGCAAGACATATGCGTACGGCGCGGAAGCCCAGCGCGGGATTTTCCTCGTGCGGGAGGTCAAAATAAGGGATCTGCTTGTCCGCGCCCACATCGAGGGTACGGATGATGATGCGCTTGCCCTGCATATTTTCCACGGCGCGTCGGTAGGAGGCAAAGAGGGTCTCCTCGGAGGGGTATCGGTCGAGCGCAAGATAGAGAAATTCGCTTCGGAAGAGCCCGATGCCGTCCGCGCCTCCTTGAAAAGCGGCTGAGACCTCATCCTCGCTCCCTACGTTGCCATAGATGAGCATACGGTGTCCGCTTCGCGTCACGGCTGGCTTGTTCATGAGCGACCGCAGATAACGGTCGTGCTCCCGCGCAAGCTCGGATTCCTCCCGACGGCGGCGTTCAAAATCCAGGATCTGCGAACGCGTTGGGGAGACGGTCAGCGTGCCGAGAGAGGCATCCAGCAGGGCGTATGCGCCCTCCAATCCGTTTGGAATATTCCCAACCCCAACCAGAGCAGGAATCCCCATGGCGCGCGCCAAAATGGCGGTGTGGGAGTTTGGCGTTCCGAGGCGTGTGACAAAGCCGAGAATTTTGGATTTGTCGAGCAGAATGGTCTCGGAAGGGGTCAGATCCTCCGCCACGAGGATATAAGGCTGATCGGCTCTCTCAGCCTCGGGATCTCCCACG
Source organism: Eubacteriales bacterium (assembly GCA_045631745.1). Classification (GTDB taxonomy): domain Bacteria; phylum Bacillota; class Clostridia; order Oscillospirales; family CAG-272; genus UMGS1865. The sequence goes on along the minus strand of JAZQVI010000079.1, from coordinate 5,634 downwards.
CTTTTTCCCGAGAGCTGATCGGTCAGCTGACGGGAAAGATCGGCGAGATCGGCGGCGCGCGCCGCGAGGTAGTCGTCTCCCGTTTCCACGAGCCGCTGTGAGAAGATCTGCACCGCCTTCTCAATCGCCCCCTCAGCGGTGAGCCCCTCGTCAAGTCCTTCGTCGATCGCCTCGCGAAAATCTTCGTCATCAAGTAACATGGCGTGGATCTCAAAGATCTCGGCTGCCGACTCCCCAACGCTCACCTCCGCGCGCCGTTGCAGATCGGCAAGCCGTGCCTTAACCCCCGAAATGGCGTTCGAGAGGCGCGCCTCCTCGGTTGTTTTCTGTACGGCACCTGCTGTGACAGGAATCTGTTTTGCGGCAGAACGGTGATAGCGGAGAGGTCCTGCCGCCTTGGCAGCGGTGATGCCGATCCCGCGCAGCAGTGTCAGCGAAGCGCTCATGTCTCTCCTCCAAGTGCCCTGGCAACGAATGCCCGAAGCTCGGCGGCCGCGCCCTCCTCGTCCTCGCCCGAGACGGTAAAGGTGAGGGTTGCGCCCGACGCAGCTCCCAGGCTCATCAGGGAGAGCAGACGCTTTGCGTCCGCCTTCTTGCCGCCCGCCTCCACGCGAATTTCAGATTTGAACTGTTTTGCGAAGGCCGCCAGCCGTCCCGCGGGACGGGCGTGCATCCCGTTTGGATCATTGATCTGACAGGTGAATTCAATCATGTGAAACTTCCTTTCTGCCGCAGTGATTGCAAGCTGTGCTTTTATTCTTCCTGTTTGTGTTTGGATTATGCAAAAAAAGGCGCGGAAAAGCCAAACGGGCAAAAAAAAAGACCGAATCCGCCGATCGACGGATTCGGTTTTTTCTGCAAGGATCAGCGATTAGTCCTTCTTATCGGACTTTACGTCGATGACCTTCTTGCCGTTGTAAAAGCCGCAAACCTTGCACACGCAGTGAGGCTTCACGATTGCGTCACAAGCCGGGTTGGAGCACTTGCTCATGCCGGGCATAGAGAGCTTGCTGTTGTTGGAGCGTCTCTTATCTCTGCGGGCTTTCGATACTTTCTTCTTTGGTACTGCCATATCTACACCTCCTCTTGCACACACGCCCGAGCGGGCGCAGAGCATAAATAAATTGTTTTTACGGATTTTTGGGATCCTCATCCTTGTCCAGCAAGGATTGGAGAACTGCGAGCCGAGGATCAATCTCTCGCATCTGACAACCGCAATCGCCAAGGCGACGAGGTCTGCCGCACTTGGGGCAGAGTCCTTCGCAATCGGGACTGCAAAGGGTTCGCATGGGGAAGGAGAGCAGAATCTCCTCGCGAACCAGCTCGTCCAGATCCAGGCGTCCGTCCTCGATCACGGCGTACTCGTCCACGTTTTCCTCCAGTTGTTTCTCACTCAGGCTGTCCTTTGCGGCAACGGTGCGCTCCAGCGTCACCGAAAACACGTCATGAACAGGAGAGAGACATCTCGCGCACTCGGCGTCAAACGAGACCGTGGCGGTCAGCGACAAGCGCATATACCCCGCCTGGTCGGTTACCTCGCCAACCACGCGCGCATCCTCGTTGATGGTCACCTCATCCATCAGAGTCGGTGTGAGCGAAAAATCAATCGCGATTCGGTCGGTCTCACCTCTGAGCATGGGACGCATATCCAAAATCATGATTTTTCCCTCGCTTTCAACTTCCTAAAATGCGACAACTAATATTATACCTTCAAATTCCTCCTTTGTCAAGAGTTTTTTCAATTTTCTTGTTTTTTGCAAACATTATTTTAAAAGTCGAATTTTTGGATTTCACCGAACGTGGGAGGAATGCCGTTGACAAAAGGGGTGGATGGGTGTATAATGGGGAAAGAGAGAGGGGGGATTGATTTGCGCATTGCGGGAATCATTTGTGAATGTAATCCGCTTCATGGCGGACATCTGTATCTGATGGAGCAGGCAAGAAGGTCGGGGGCAGACGCCGTTGTGTGCGTCATGAGCGGCTGCTTTACCCAGCGTGGGGAGGCGGCGATCCTCGAACCGCGTGTCCGCGCGAGAATGATCCTTGACGAGGGGGGCGCTGACGCAGTCTTTGAGTTGCCCTATCCCTATAGCGCTGCGGGGGCTGAATTCTTCGCCGCAGCAGGGGTGTCCCTGCTCGACCGCCTTGGTGTGAACGAGATCTGGTTTGGGAGCGAGTGTGGCGACATTTCCGCCCTCAAGCACGCCGCCGAGGTGTCCTCCACCGATCAATTTTGCATGGCGTACCGCGATCTTTGCAGAGAAGGTTCCTGCGGAACGGCAGAGGGATACCTTTCGCTGCTTCGCGAGGCGTGTGGCATGGAGGAGGTGCTCTCCAACGATCTGCTCGGCATCGCGTATCTCAAGGCGATGGCGGCAAGGGGGAGCACGATGCAGGCGCACACCGTTAAAAGAAAGGGAAGCGGCTATCGTGACGAACATCTTCCCGAGCAAGACTTCCCGTCAGCGACCGCCCTGCGAAGAAGCCTCGAAGAGTGCGGAATCGACGCATGGAAGCCCTATTTTTCCAAGCACGCCCTGCGTCTTGTGCAGGAGGAGCTCCGCGCGCATCTCGCGCCCGCATCCCTATCAAACGCCGAGCGTGCCATCCTTTCGCACTTCCGACTCACCCCTCCCGACGCGCTGGAGCGGGTTCCCGAATTGTCGGGCGGACTGGGAAGAAGAATGGCGGATCTGTCGCATTTGGCAAAAGGGCTTGAGGAATTCATTCGTTTGTGCGTGACTAAAAAATATACCGAATCTCGCATCCGTCGGGGGATCCTGTATGCTATGACGGGGATTACTGCAGAGGATCTGCGGCGCGAGCCTGCCTACGCGGTTCTGCTCGCGGCAAATGACACAGGATGCCGCTTTCTTGCCGACCGCAAAAAGAGCCGGAGCGTACCTGTGGTGACCTGCCATGCCGATCTGCCCCGAGGGGAGGATGCCGCCCGTCAGGAGGCGCTCACGCGCGCCGCGTTTGCGCTCTACGGACTGACGCTTCCGAGTATTAGGGCCACCGACCGCTTTCTCCGCCGATCCTCCGAGATCATCAGGGGCTGAGGGGGAAGCTTTCGACATACGTCTTGACAAATTACCCCCCATGTGCTATAATAGCGAAGGATAAAGTTGAATGAAAGGAAGGACAACGAGATGATAGAAAAGCTTCAGGCGTTTTTGAAATCCTTGAATCTTGAAACGGTGAAGAATGCTTGGAAAGAGGAATGGACGCCCATCGCCCTGGCGGTTGCGGGTGGGGTGTTGCTCCTCGTTCTTGTCTCGTTTGTGAGAAGGCGTGTCAGACGTTTCCGAATGATACGGGCGAGTGAGCGCGATCTGGGCTACAACCCGCAGTCGATCCCGCGCGGCGTTACAGGACTTGCCTTCCAATGCTTCCTCCTCGGCACGGCGATTGCGACAAGCTTCTATAATCGCGATTGAAAACGAGCACATGAGTGCTCGTTTTTCTCTTCTTTTCCAATAATTTTACAAAAAAACTTGATTTTGTCGGCGGAATATGCTATACTGTTCGCAGACACCCATTACGGTGGGTTTGTGTTATTTTTTTTGCTCATAAAGGAGGCACTATGATGAACAAATCTCTTTTGCGTCTGTTGGCGCTCTCTCTCATTTTTACGCTGATCCTGCCGATCGCGGTAGGCTGCACCGTGGAGGAAATAAAGGATTCCGACACGGATGACACCTCGGATACCTCGGATTCCTCCGATGCTGCTCCCGAGGAGACGGGACCCGTGGCTTATGATCCCGAGCGCGTGACCGAATATGAATTGAATGCCGAGTCTCCCGTTTTGGTAACGGGCAGAACCATTGCGCTGGATGCAGGCCTTGCACTTGATCTGTCTGCTTCCTCCATGCGTTTCCGCACCACGGGCGGCGGCGACGTCAGCCTTGAGGGCACCGTTGGCGGCAACAATCAGATCTATTTTACCGTTTACATCGATGGAGAGCGTCAGCCCACCCGTGTGATGTTCCCCAAGGGTGAGAGCACGCAGATCATTGCAAAGGATCTCTCCAACGAGAAGCACCTGATCGAGTTCGTCCGTCAGACCGAGGGCCAGTTCGGTACCTTCACTGCAGAGAAGATCACCATGAAGGGAAGTCTCTTTGGCAACAAGCCCGCCGAGAAGAAGCTCTACGTCGAGTTCATCGGCGACTCCATCACCTGCGGCGCAGGCTCTCTTTGCAAGTACCTCGCGGCGGATGATTTCCTCAACTATCTGCCCGCGCAGACCTCGTCCTGTATCCGCACCGGCGTGAATAAGGACGCCCAGTGGATCGAGGAGGATGCGACGAACTCCTACGCGTACCTCACCGCGCGCGCACTCAACGCCGATTGCTCCCTCATTTCCTACAGTGCGATGGGCTTGACCAAGTCCAATGGCGGACTGGGCGATTACAATATGCAAGCGCACTACCAGAAGGGCGCCTTTCTGCGCGAGGGTGGCGAGATCTATGATTTCGCAAGCGCAAGAAAGCCCGATTTCGTGGTGATCAACCTCGGAACGAACGACGTCGGACAGACGGACATCAACGAGACAAAGTACAAGGCAGCGGTCAAGAGCTTTATCAACCAGATCCGCGAGGCGTATGGCGATTCCGAGCTCAAGATCGTTTGGGCGGTCGGACTCATGGGCAACGGAAACTACAACTGGGCAAAGGCTGCGATTGATGAGCTGAACGATGCGAATCTCTATACCTACAGATTCTCTGCAGCTCAGTCGGGACACGGCAATCACCCCGCTATCGAGCAGCACGCAACCGCTGCAACGTCCTTCAGATCCTTCCTCAAGAGAGAGGGACTTGTTAAATAATCTCTTTTCATAGAAGAAAGTGCGTCCGCGGATTTTCCGCGGGCGCGCTCTTTTATCAGAACCAGCCTTCAACGCAGCTTTTTTGGCGTTTCTATAAGCCCTGCAAGGTAGTCAAGGGAGACGTTGTAGGACTCCGCCAGCAAAATAAAGTGGCGCATGGGAAGCTCTCGTTTGCCGCTCTCGTAAAGCTGATACTGTTGTCTTGTAATATCGAGAATGCGCGCGACGGCTTCTTGCTTGAGATCCCGATCCTCTCTCAGATCCCATAATCTTTGATACGTGTACATCAAATTGCTCCATTTTCTATTGGAATTTCACCGGGGATTGTTTCTTGTGACAATTATATCACAGCATTTATATAAATGCTTGACAAGCATCGAATGAATGCTATGATTAAAACCGCAAGCTCCGATTGTCGCCAAAATAGGAAATCCGCCTTCGTCTCTCCTGCCACAAGGCAGATTTCATCGCGAAGCGATTTCATCCACAAGGGTGGGATTCGCAGAAAAAAGCACTGCTTTCGCAGTGCTTTTTTGGTACAATCGGGATTGTAAGCCGGGTTCTGTGCTGACTTGCGCCAACCGCAGTCATCTATCTTCGCGCACCGTTACCGATACGCTCGGAGTTGCCTCCTGCCACCTATGGGATTCCGACGGGCAGCCGTTGCTTGCGCACTCCCAAGCGGTGTTGCTCCGGATAGGGTTTACATTGCCGCCTCAGTCACCTGAGCCGCGGTGAGCTCTTACCTCGCCTTTCCATCCTTACCGCACGAATGCGGCGGTTTATTTCTGTTGCACTTTCCC
>JAZQVI010000078.1:0-47540 GCA_045631745.1 Eubacteriales bacterium | reverse complement strand
TCACAGTATCGTATCCACGGCGGAAAAGTACGGCGGCACTTGTCGCTTCACCGCGCAAAACGGCGTGTTTACAGCAACCGTTGCGCTCATATCTTAATACTTTTGAACTCATCCCCCGAAGGAAATTTCGGGGGATTTTTTGCGCATGACTACCAATCACGCCAAATTTGCTACCAATTACGCCAAAAATATGATTTTTGAAAGTATATTTATTACAATGTGTGTAGTAAAAATGACGATTTTTTTATTTTGGAGGAAAGAAACATGAAAAAACGAATTTTGGGCGTACTGATCGCGGTTGTCATGCTGATTCTAATGCTGCCGATCGCAGTCTTTGCAGCAGGCGAAACCTACAAAATTTCTGTCGGCGGCGTGGAGATTACGAGTACGAATCTTACCGTAAACGGTGATACTGGTACGGCAACCTACGATCCAGCGACGAGCACCCTCACGCTTAACAACTTCAGTTGCAGCAGCGATGCTTTTGGTGGGGTGATTAATATCCAAAGCAGCGATAGCAATATTACAATCAAGCTGAAAGGCAACAACACGCTGACCGGTACAGGCGAATACACGAATGGTATTTATACAAACGGAAATTTGGTCATTTGTGACGGTGAAGATGGCGCTGCTCAGGGCCAATTGACGATTAACACAAAGAAATCTTGTATTGGTGTTCCTTCGGGCACTTTGGAAATCAACGGTGTTAAGGTAACTGCTACGAGTACGGCGAACTCTGGACTATCCGCAGAGAGCATTTCGCTCACTGACGTTACCTTGTCGGCAACTGCAGACTATGAACCCATCTATGCCGATAGTTATTACCTTGTGGACCCTGAGACCGGCGAGTACGTGCTTGACCCTGAGACCGACAGACCCGTGGAGGTGTATGGGACTATCAACATTGAAAACAGTACCGTTGAAGCGTACTGCACATCTGGTTGGAATAGTTATGCTTTCGAGCCTGCTCCCACCCTCATCGGCAACTATGCCGTTTACGCAGGCAACAATGCGGAAAATGCTACTGAGGTCGTTGCTCCTACGGAAGACACCTACACTGAAAGCAAGTACGTCAGGATCGAGCCGGTGCAAGCATCCACCATCACATTTATTAACTATGACGGTACTGTGTTACAAAGTGTTCAGGTGCCACAAGGTGAAACGCCTTCCTACGACGGTGAAACACCCACCAAGGCGGCAGACGCACAGTATAGCTACACCTTTGCAGGATGGTCTCCCGCAATCTCCGCTGTTACAGGTGAAGCAACATATACAGCCACTTATAGTGCTACACAAAACACTTACGATGTAACACTTAACACAAATGGCGGTGATGTGGGCAGCCAAAACGTTACGACATATACATACGGCACAGGCGCACCCCTGCCCTCTGACGTAACTAAAACCGGCTACACCTTCCTTGGCTGGTATGTAAATGCAGATTTTTCGGGCTCTGCTGTTACTGCCATTGGCACTGACGAAACAGGCAACAAGAGCTTCTATGCTAAGTGGGCAGTAAACAGTTATAAAGTAACCTTTGATGCTAACGGTGGTGAATGTGATACTACAGAGCAGACTGCAACCTACGATAGCACCTACGGTGAATTGCCCGTACCTACAAGAACAGGCTACACCTTCCTTGGCTGGTTCACGGCTTCCGAGAACGGAAATGAGGTCAAGGCAACCGATGCGGTAACTGTTGCTCAGGATCAGACGCTTTACGCGCACTGGGAAAAGACAGTCTATGCAGTAAACGGCGGCGTATCCGAGAACGGAAGCGTGGATATTCTCCCGACAACTGCAACGATGGGGGATACCGTTACCGTCATCATTACTCCCGATACAGGCTGGGAGGTCGACACCGTTACGGTAGGCGGCGTTGCTGCAACGTATGTCGCAGCGAATAAGTACAGCTTCACAATGCCTGCAGATCACGTATCTGTAGACGTAACCTACAAGAAGATCATTTACAACGTATCACTTTACGATAACGGAACTACCGCAGGCGGTAATTATTCCACAGACAAGGTAACTGCTACGCTTGGTGAGACTGTCATCATAACGGTAGAGAATCATCTCGGTTATTATATCGAGGCTGTTAAGTTTAACAATACTCTCGCAACCAAGGTCACAGACGGTCAGTACAGCTTTGTAATGCCCGCCGAGAACGTCATGATTTCCGTTACGTTCCAGATCGACCTTCCCGCAATTGCAAAAGAGCTACAGCTCCTCAACGATGCAGATGCAGGACTTCGTACAGCAATGGACGAGGGCAACAGCGACCTTACGGAAGAGATCGCAAGACTCGACCAGGCTCTTGCAAATGTGAAAGCGCTTCTTGAGGATGCTGATGAAGCTAATAAGGCAGCGCTTAATGAAGCGATCACAAACGCGCAGAATACGCTTCAGGCAGCAATCGATCAGGTAGCAGAAGATCTTGAAGAAGCAAAGGCTGATCTTCAGTCCAAGATCGATGAAAAGGCAAACACGGCAGACGTGAATGAAGCGATTGCAGAGCTTCAGGCAGCAATTGATGCACTTGAGGCAGTTAAGGATAACTACGCTAGCGCAGACGCTACACTCAAAGCAGACCTTGAAGGTCAGATTGCAGCCGCAGAGAGCGCAGCAATCACCGCAGCAGAAACGCTTGTAAACAATGCAAAGGCAGATCTCCAGTCCAAGATTGATGCAAAGGCAAACACGGCAGACGTGAACACAGCTATCGCAGAGCTACAGGCAGCAATTGATGCACTTGATGCGGTTAAGGATGATTACGCAACCGCAGATACCACTCTCAAAGCAGATCTTGAGGGTCAGATTGCAGACGCGCAGAGCGCAGCAATCTCCGCCGCTGAAATTCTTGTAAACAACGCAAAGGCAGAGCTTCAGTCCAAGATCGATGCAAAGGCAAACGCGGCAGACGTGAGCGCAGCTATCGCAGAGCTGCAAGCAGCGATTGATGCACTTGAGGCGGTTAAGGATGATTATGCAATCGCAGATGCCGCTTTGAAGGCTGAACTGGAAGGTGCTATTGCAAAGGCAAAGCAGGAAGCCATTGATGCCGCCAAGGGTTATATCCCCCATATCGGCACAAACGGCAACTGGTGGATCGGCGATACCGATACCGGCGTTGATGCAAACGGCATCAAGGGTGATACCGGTAACGGCATTGCAAGCATCACCACAAACAAGGAAAATGGCATAACCACAGTTACCATTAAATTCACCGATCCTAATATGGCAGACGTTATATTCACCATTGAGGATGGCGCAGAGGGGGCAAAGGGTGACAAGGGTGACACCGGCGATACAGGAGCCGCAGGTACCAACGGAAAAGACGGACTTGCAGTTGTTTCTACTGTAATTGGAGGTACAGCTCTCTCAGGTAGCGCGGCTCTCGGCATTTGGGAAATAGTTAAAAATAGAAAAAAATGGGAATTAGCCAGAAGGAGAAAAAAGGTAACGAGTTTTTTCGAAAACTGGTAAAAAACCAAGACCTTGATTTAATACGTTCACCGAGGGATGATTGAATGGCGCCTTGTGCTCTTGCTCCTTTTGGGCACAGGCGAACCAATCCCTTTTTGGTTGGAGAAGAGAACGTTGTGTACATGAGATGCAACGCTCCTTCTCCGCCAGAAAAAGTCCTTGATTTTCAAGGACTTTTTTCATTTTCGTAGCTGAAAAACCCCTTACAATCCCATACGGACATAAAAACAATGTTTTTTCTTACTGGTAGCGCGTAGAAATGCGTGCTTTTTTATTTTTGGGCGGTGGTTGTCCGAACATGTTTCGATTTATAGGATCTCCTCCGGTCGACGCAGGCAGGTTTAAAAATCCGTGTGTCAACTTGACAGGACCGACAAAATGTGATACAATAATAATTAAAGCAAAATCGGAAGAGAGGCATTGCGTATAGAGCGCGATCGGGCATCTCTCCGTTTCCCGAAATTCTTGAACATTGTGAGGTAAACTATCATGCTTAAAATCACAGTTTGTATCGGAAGTTCCTGCCATATCAAGGGCTCTCGTCAGGTCGTAGAGCAGCTTCAGGATCTGATTGCGGAGAATCATCTCGGCGACAAGGTGGAGCTTGGAGGCACCTTTTGCATGGGTCAGTGCCAGCAGGGGGTATGCGTTACGGTGAACGATACCTTCCATTCGGTTTCTCCCGAGAACGTAGGCGAGTTCTTTGCAAAAGAAGTTTTGGAAAAGGTATAAGACGATGCTATTCGTTCAGATTTGTGTTGGATCCTCCTGTCATCTCAAGGGCTCTGCTGAGATCGTGGAGCTTTTTGAACGCGCGGTTGAGGCGTATCACCTGGAGCATGATGTGGTGCTGTCGGGCAGCTTCTGTATTGGAAAGTGCAACCGCATCGGCGTGACCGTTCAGATCAACGATGACGTGCACGTGGGCGTTACCAGAGAGAATTTCAGAGAGTTCTTTCAAAAGAATATACTTGACGTCATTGAAAAAGAAGGAGGGTGAGTCCGATGCCGAATTGTTTGACATTAAAAAAATCAAACTGCAAAAATTGCTATAAGTGTATCCGTCATTGCCCTGTAAAGGCAATCCGCTTTTCCGGCAATCAGGCTCATATCATTGGAAATGAGTGCATTTTGTGCGGTCACTGCTTTGTGGTTTGCCCTCAGGATGCAAAGGAGATTGTGGACGGTACCGAAAAGGCTCGTGTGCTCTTGCAGAGCGGTGATCCTGTAATCGTCAGCCTGGCTCCTTCCTTTATTGCAAACTACGAGGGTGTTGGCATTGATGCCATGCGCCGGGCACTTAAAAGGCTTGGATTTGCTGATGTTGAAGAAACGGCAATCGGTGCGACGATCGTCAAAACCGAGTACGAGCGCATGCTCCGCGAGGAGGAGCGGGATATTATCATCACCTCCTGCTGTCACTCGGTAAATCTGCTGATTCAGAAATATTTTCCCTCGTCGCTGGAGTATCTTGCCGACGTGATGTCTCCGATGCAGGCACACTGCGCGGATATTAAGAGAAGAATCCCAAATGCAAAGACGGTCTTTATTGGCCCGTGTGTGGCAAAGAAGGACGAGGCAGAGTATTACGAGGGACTTGTGGATGCTGTTTTGACCTTTGAGGAGCTGACCAACTGGCTCAAGGCTGAGAAAATCGAGCCGGAGCAGGAGATTGACAGCACGCCCGAGAGCCGTGCACGCTTCTTCCCGACGACAGGCGGTATTCTCAAGACCATGGCACAGAATGCTCCCGGATATACATATATGGCACTGGACGGTGTGGAAAATTGCATCTCCGCGCTCCGAGATATTGAGAGCGGAAAGATCCATAAGTGTTTCATCGAAATGTCTGCCTGCGTTGGCAGCTGCATCGGCGGTCCGGTTATGGAGAAGTATCATAACGCATCTCCCATCAAGGACTATATTACTGTTTCCGATTATGCGGGCGAGCATGATTTTGAGGTGGATCAGCCGGCTCCCATGAATCTCAAAAAGCACTTTACCATGATCGAGCATAAGCTCGCGCATCCGAGCGAGGATGAGATTATGACGGTTCTTCGTCAGATGGGCAAATTCAAATCCTCGGACGAGCTCAACTGCGGCTCCTGCGGATATAATTCCTGTCGGGAGAAGGCGATTGCGATTATTCAGGGCAAGGCGGAGATCTCGATGTGTCTGCCCTTTCTGAAGGATAAAGCGGAGAGCTTTTCGGATACCATTGTGAAAAATACACCGAACGGACTTATCGTTCTAAACGAAAATCTTGAGGTTCAGCAGATCAACAATGCGGCACGCAAGATCATGAACATCAGAGCTGCATCGGACGTGTTGGGCGAGCCGGTTGTCAGAATTTTGGATCCTGCGGTCTTCATTCAAGTCAGAAGCAGCGGAAGAACGGTGAGAAACCAGCGCACCTATCTCGCGGAATATAAGAGATACGTGGAGCAGACCGTGGTTTACGATCCCGATTCCAGAATGCTCGTGGGAATTATGCGTGACATTACCGACGAGGAAGCTGACAGAGAGAAGAAGGCAAGAATCAACAAGCAGACCGTTGAGGTTGCAGATACCGTTGTAGAAAAGCAGATGAGGATCGTTCAGGAGATCGCATCCTTGCTCGGCGAGACTGCCGCAGAGACCAAGATCGCGCTTACCAAGCTAAAGGAGTCGATCGGCGATGAATGATTTGTGTGCAGATATCGGATACAAAAGCATCAATCATGTCGGCGAGGAGCTCTGCGGCGACCATGTAGATATTGTAGAGGAGAACGAAAACTCTACTGTGATCGTGCTGGCAGACGGGCTTGGATCGGGAGTAAAGGCGAGCATCCTTTCCACACTTACCTCCAAGATCATTTCCACGATGATGGCGGCAGGCCTTCCCATTGAGGAATGTGTGGAAACCATTGCAGGAGCGCTTCCCGTATGCTCGGTGCGAGGCGTGGCATACTCCACCTTTACCATCATACATCTGCTGGACAATGAGATTGCCGAAATTATTCAGTACGATAATCCCCATGTGATCGTAATCAGAAACTTTGAGCTGTACGATTATCCCAAGACCGAGATGAACATCGGGGGTAAGAAAATCTATAAGTCTACCATCAAATTGCAGGAGGATGACGTCTTCATTGCCATGAGCGACGGTTGTCCGCATGCCGGTATGGGCGGAAAATACAATTTCGGTTGGAAGCGCGAGGAGATTGCGGCGTATATGCAGGCGCTTGTTGTGGGTGGCTATACGGCGAAAAACCTTTCGACGATGCTGGTGGATGAGTGCGAGCAGCTTTACAATCATCAGCCGGGCGACGATACCACTGCTTGTGTGGTCAAGATCCGCAAGAGGGAACCGATGAATATTCTCTTCGGACCTCCCTCCAACCGAGACGATGCAAACCGCATGATGTCCCTGTTCTTTTCTAAACAGGGGAAACACATCGTTTGCGGCGGAACGACCTCGTCGATTGCAGCCAAGTATCTCGGCAAGCCGATTCGTGCAAGCCTGAAGTTTGAGAGAAGTGATGTCCCGCCGATTGCGTATATCGAGGGGGTAGATCTTGTGACCGAGGGTGTGATTACCATGAACAAGGTCATTCAGTACGCGAAGGACTACCTTGGTGAAAATCAACTCTATGAGGAATGGAATTTCAAAAAGGACGGAGCATCCTTGATCAGCCGACTGTTGTTTGAGGAAGCGACCGACATCAATTTTTACGTTGGAAGGGCGGTCAATCCCGCTCATCAGAATCCCGATCTTCCCATCAATTTCAACATCAAAATGAATCTGGTGGACGAGCTGTCTGCCTGTCTGAGAAAAATGGGAAAACGAATTAAAGTAAGTTATTTCTAACATAAGGAGACGGATTATGCAGAAAAAAGTAACAATTATTGGCGCCGGTTCTGTTGGCGCGACCACGGCATTCGCATTGCTGACCAGAGGTGCTGCCTCCGAGGTAGTCCTGATCGACATCAACACCGAAAAGGCATTGGGCGAGGCGCTTGACATCAAGCAGGCGACCCCCTTTATCGACAACTGTGACATTCATGCCGGAAGCTATACCGATGCTGTAGGATCTGATGTTGTCGTTATTACCTCCGGAATCGGCAGAAAGCCCGGACAAACGCGCTTGGAGCTGGTGCAGACCAACGTGGAGATTATCAAATCCATTGCATCCGAGATCGTGAAATACGCGCCCAACGCGATTTATATTCTCGTGGCAAATCCCGTGGATATTCTGACGTACGCATTCCTCAAATACACCGGACTGCCTAAGAACCAGGTTATGGGAACCGGTACGGTTCTGGATACCATTCGTCTGCGTACGCGCTTGGCTGAGATCTACAATGTCAATAAGCAACAGGTTCATGCAAACGTGCTGGGCGAGCATGGAGATACCTCCTTTGTGGCTTGGTCAACGGCTACCATTGCAGGTGTTCCGCTGAAGGACTATTGGCAATCGATTGCCAATCCTTCCACGATTCCCTCCGAGTATACGCACGAGGACGTGGAGAATTATGTGAGAAAGTCGGGCGGTAAGATTATCGCGCGCAAGGGCTGCACCGTTTACGGAATCGGTATGTCTACCACGCATATTATCAAGATGATGAGCGGAAGCTCGGAGACGGCGCTTACCGTGTCCTCTTTGCACGAGGGTGAGTACGGCCTGCGCGATGTGTGTCTGAGCTCGTTGTCTCTGGTGGATTCGCAGGGCGTTAGATCCATTATCACACAGCCTCTGACGGATGATGAGCTCAGAAGAATGCATGAGTCAGCCGAGGCTCTCAAGGCTGTTATCAAGGGAGCCGGAATTTAAGGTGTTATATGAGAAAGTTTGATACAAAGGTGCAACACCTGAAATACAAGGTGTTGCGTGAGGTTGCGCGGCTTGCGTGGGAGGACCGTCTGCTTGAAAATCTGATGGATATCCCGACAAAGCTCATTCCCGGTAACGAGCCAACCATGCGTTGCTGCGTTTACAAGGAACGTGCGATCCTCGGCGAGCGCATCAAGCTCGCGATGGGGGGAGACCGCAGTAACCCCAACGTCATCGAGGTGATCGAGATTGCTTGCGATGAATGTCCCGTAGGCGGCTTTGAGGTGACCAACGCCTGCCGCGGATGTCTTGCACACCGTTGCGAGGACGTATGTAAATTCGGCGCGATTTCCTTCGATCAGAATCACGTTGCACACATTGATAAGTCCAAGTGTCGGGAATGCGGCGCGTGCGCCAAGGTTTGTCCCTACACGGCAATCGTCAGCCGCAAGCGTCCCTGCCAGAATGCTTGCAAGGTCAAGGCAATTTCCATGAATGGGGAACGCGCAGCAAGCATTGACAACGAAAAATGTATTCAATGCGGTGCATGTGTTTACCAGTGTCCTTTTGGCGCGATCATGGATAAATCCTATATTCTGGACGCCATTGAGATTCTCAAAAAGAGTAACCGTTACATCGGTGATGCGGGGGATATGGTCTATGCGATTGTAGCACCCTCTATCTCAAGCCAATTTTCCTATGCAAAGCTTGGACAGGTGATTACCGGACTCAAGGAGCTTGGCTTCCGGGATGTTATCGAGGCGGCGCTCGGCGCAGATATGGTAGCGATGGAGGAGGCAAGAGAGCTTTCCGAAAAGGGATTGCTCACAAGCTCCTGCTGTCCTTCGTTCGTACAGTACATCAAGTCTGCATTCCCCGGTCTTGCGGAGCATATTTCTCACAATTTGTCACCCATGGCGATGCTTGCAAAGTACATCAAGGAAAAAACACCCGGCGCGAAGGTGATCTTTATCGGACCGTGTACCTCCAAGAAATCGGAAGGGCAGTTGGATTCGGTTAAGCCGTATGTAGATACCGTGTTGACCTTTGAGGAACTGCAGGCACTCTTTGACAGCCGCGATATTGATCTTGAAACGCTGGGGGAAGGAGTGCTTGACAATGCCTCCTACTTTGGACGCATTTTTGCGAGAAGCGGGGGACTGACCGATGCAGTGTCTCAGGCGATGAAGGAGCAGAACATTGATTTTGAGATCAAGCCCGTAGTGTGCGACGGAATTGAGGCTTGCCGTATGGCGCTTCTCAAGCTGAACAAGGGTGTCCTTGACGGAAAC
This sequence comes from Eubacteriales bacterium, assembly GCA_045631745.1. Classification (GTDB taxonomy): domain Bacteria; phylum Bacillota; class Clostridia; order Oscillospirales; family CAG-272; genus UMGS1865. The sequence continues at coordinate 37,948 of JAZQVI010000078.1, read as the reverse complement.
TTTATTGAGGGTATGGCGTGTGTCGGCGGTTGTATCGGTGGTGCAGGATGTCTGACACACGGAGAGAAGAATAAAGCAGAGGTTGACAAATACGGTCGGGAAGCATTGGAAAAAACGATCGGTGATGCTGTCTCGCTGCTGAAATAAAAATTTAAAAAGGACAGACGCTCCCTTGGGGGAATGTCTGTCCTCTTTTTTACATTCTGTTTTTTAGCCATTCATACATATTGATGGCAAGAAGATTCCAATTTTGAAATCCGGGGTTGTTCACACCGATGCCCGTTTCGGGATCGTAATATTCGTGCATTTCTCCGCACGCCTCGATATCGCGGCCGAACATGATCAGCGTTTTCTCGGCGAGATCGGTTGCTTCGCCAAGATATCCGTATTTCACGAGCCCTTCAAACACCATATAGTTGGAAATGCCCCAGATGGGTCCCAGCCAGCAGGAGGGGTTGCCCGACTTGATGATGGCGTACATCTTTTCGGCTTTTCCGAGCGTGCGAACGCCGTATGGAGCATAAAACGTTCTCTCGTTTCTGTAGTGCTCCTTTACCATTCGGTCTGCTTGCTCGGGGGTGGCAATTCCCGCCCACAAGGGAAGAAAATTTGACCACGTATCCATGCGCTGAATCAGCGTATTCCAGTGTCTTGGGCAGCCGGCATGCTTGCTCGACAAGGGATCAATGGGGATCAGCATGGTGTCAACGCTGTAGAAGCAGCCGTCACGCTCGTCCCAGCAGTGTGTCTGAATGGCGTCCTTGAGTTCAGCCGCCTTTTGGCTGTACCGTGCCTGCTTTTCATCCATGCAAAGCATGGCGGCAAGTCTTGAGAGCGCCAGAAGCTCCATATACATCAAACAATTCAGATAGATCGATGCGGAGCTTTTTTCAGGACGATAGAAGGTACAGGGATCGTTATCAACTCCGATGGCATTGTCAGAGATCCAAACAAAGAGCCCGGATTCGTGCTTGCTGGTTCGCTCGTACCAGTCAATGAATCGTTCCATAGTGGGGAAATGCCCGCGGAGCCATTCTGCACTCCCTCCGTTCTGCTCGGTCACGAACAGAGCGTGCTGCGCCAAACACGGCTTGTGAATGTTGTAGAGCTCCTTGCCGTCGGGGGAAACCTTTCCGCAACGGCAGTAATTTGGCATGATGTAGATGGGCATTCTTCCGTCCTCGTCGGTGTGATCGAGAAAATTCAGAATACACCCCTTTTCATAATCAGAGATATCTTCTTGATCGGAAATCTTACGAAGCGCGATATTGGTAAGCCAGCTATCCAAATCCCACAGACTGTTGGTATAGGTGCTTCCGGGAACGATAAAATGGTGCTTCAGATATCCGTCCGGCTCTCTGAAGCAGAGCTTGTAATTGCTTTTTGCGTACTCGCAGATCAGCCTTCCGTATTTTTCAATGTTCGGGTTCATATGATAACTCCTCGCAGACTGTATTTGCATCGCCTTCAAATGTTAATAAAATTATACCAATTTATTTTCCGATTGTCAATGGATTCGGTTGATGTCGCGGCGAGCTTCTTTAAAAAAACGTATCCAAAAGTCAATGCTTTCGCGTATTTATTCTAAAAAGTGTTATATATGTTCATTTGATCTTGAAAAATAAGAAAGAATGGTATATAATACAAGATGAACGGCGCGGCGGTGCTCCGGCGTGCCGATTGGCAGAAGAAAAATTGATGATCTAAAAATACAGAAAGTTCATTGAGGTGACAAAATGGCAAAGAAATCAGTTACGTTTAGCTTTGATGATGGCAACCTGCAGGACGTTCCTTTTGTGGAGCTGCTCAACAAATACGGAATGAAATGTACGTTTAATCTGAATTCAGGTCTCTTATCCGAATCGAGAACCTGGATGTACAATGGTCTTAAGGTTGTACATCTCAATGCGACCGATATTGGAGATCTGTACCGTGGGCATGAGATTGCGGCACATTCCTTGACCCATCCCTGGCTTGAAAAACTGAATGACAAGACGATCTACAATGAGATCTGGCGCGACAAGTGCAATCTTGAGGATTGGTTCGGCGAGGAGGTCGTAGGTATGGCGTATCCCTATGGAACGTATGACGACAGAGTGGTGGAGATCGCCAAGCAGTGCGGTATCAAGTATGCGCGTACCATTGAGAATACGCCTCTCTTTACGCCCCAGAAGGATCTGTTACGCTTTAAGGCAACCTGCTCCTTCAGAAATCCCGAGGTGTTTTCTCTGATCGACCGTTTTCTTGAGAGTGAAAGCGATGAGAAGCAGGTGCTCTACATTTGGGGGCACACCTACGAGCTGGACGGAGACAACGCATGGGGACACATGGAAGAGATCTGCAAGAGACTTTCTTCTGTCAAGGGCTTGGTATTTGAAACGAACAAGGATGCACTGCTGAAAGAGTGAAAGCATGAAACCCTTTGAACAGACGATAAAAGAGCTGCAAAAACAAATTTGCGATCTGGAAGGGAACAAAGATCTTAAGGTGGCTCGGAGGCTTCCCAGTGATTGTTACTTCCTATCCAACGATACGGTGCTTTCCTACCGCCGTGATGATGGAGATGCGCGCTATCCGTATGCTTATGACGGCCTGACCCTGTGGGCTTATTCCTCCGGAAACGTAAAAATGGAGGAAAGCACCTTTAACATTTTTCTTCCCGTATTTGAGGCAAAGGAACCCTACCTGGCGTTTTTTGCGGGTTTAAAGCAGGAAGAAGGATATTTCCCGATTTCCTTGCTTGGTCCGGCAAAGCAGGTGTTTGAAAAGGACGTAAAGCGTTACACGGTCTTTACGCCGCAGGCGGTCTATTACTTCACCGAAACGCCCTGCTTTACAACAGCGGTTCGGATGCTTGTGGATGATCAGAAGCTGCTCCGTATGTCGGTTTACATGGAGAACACGACCGATCACACGGTGGAAACCTACGTGTCCTCTTACATCAACTACTACCTTCGTCAGAATCCCAATGAGAATTTTGAATCCAAATGGTACAAGCGTTGCAAGGCTACGGACTACGGATATCTCACGAGCGTGACCGAGCATATTTGGCGGGATCGTTGCTTTGAGCATTATGCGCCCATTGCAAGAAGCTCCTATGCAGGGGAGATTGATCGGACGACATCCAGAGCGGTGTACACAGGCAGTATGCACAATCAGCTGAACGGCTCCACTGCATTGGTAAACGGAAAATTTGCGAAATCCAAGCTCTACACCGAATTCACCGAAACAGCGGCCGCGGGAGATCTCTTTCCCTTGACGCTGGAGGGCGGCCAGAGCTTTACAGTCAGCTACACGTCGGCGTTCTATGATGACCGGGAAAAAGCGGAGCGTCTGTGTGTGGAGAATCGTGAGACCGAGAGCATTGACGCGTACATCGAGAGAAAAATTGACGAAGAGAAGAATAAAAAGGCAGACGAAAGAATGCCCAAAATCACCTTCGGAGATGTTCCCGAGCAAGGGTTGAATTCCGTTTCTTTCAGCTATTTTATTGAAAATGTATTGCGCCAGGTGGAATTTTGCGCCCGTGCGAAAAACTATGCAGGGCACCTCATCGGAATCCGTGATATCTTCCAGCAGGTAGAGGCAGCTCTGATGTGGATCCCCGAATACTCGAGAGGGAAGATTGTGGAGGCGTTGAACTTTATCGGCGAAGACGGAAGAGCGCCTCGCCAGTATTCCTATCCAAGAGGGGAGAACGTGTTGCCCGAAATGGATCTGCGCCCCTATATTGACCAGGGGGTCTGGATCATTTCTACAGTATATACTTATCTTTCCTTTACAAACGATTATAGCATTCTGGACGAGATCTGCGGTTATTACAAAATCGAAGGCAACAAGCTTGATTTCAGCCGGGACAGAGACAGTGTGCTCGATCATCTTGTGCGGATCACCGAATATCTGTTGTCCAAGCTGGCAGACGATACGGGTTGTCTGCGCGCGTTGTACGGCGACTGGAACGATGCTTTGGACGGGCTCGGTGTGTCCGAGGATAAGACGAAGGATTATGGCAACGGCGTCTCGGTGATGGCAACTTTGCAGCTTTATAAGAATCTTGGCGAGATGTGCGGCATTCTCAAGGCGACGGGCAAATATCCCGAAAAGATTTCCCGCTATGAGAGCTATCAGGCAAGCATTCGCGCAGGACTTGAGGCGTATGCGATCGACCAAAATGATATGGGCGAGCGCAAGCTGATTCACGGTTGGGGAGATAATCTGCGGTACAAGATTGCAAGCTATTGCGATAATGACGGAGAGAGCCGCGACGGGCTCACTACGAATGCTTTTTGGATTCTGTCGGGCGCCATTGATTGGGACAGAACGCTTGTAAAGGATATCCTGGCGGCGTATGACCGATTAGATTCCAAATACGGGCTGAAGACGTTTGAACCCTATTTTGCCCCGGAGAACCAGGATGTGGGACGCATCACCAAGCTTCCCAAGGGGACGGCGGAAAACGGCGCCACTTACATCCACGCGACCTTGTTTGGTCTGTGGTCTCTGTTTGAAATCGGCGAGGCAAAACGAGCATGGGAGCAGCTTTTCAAGATTCTTCCTCTGACACATGATTTTATCTCCACGACGCCGTTCATTATGCCGAACTCCTACATTTACAACGAGGAGCGCGAGTTTGACGGGGAATCCATGAGCGACTGGTTTACGGGTAGCGGATGTGTGCTGATCAAGACGATTGTATGGGAGGTGTTCGGAATCCTTCCCGATCTTGGCGGTTTGCGCATTCGGCCTGCAAATGATTTTCCGACCGACACGGCGTCGATCAGTCTGCGGATCAAGGACTGCAATCTGACCGTTTGTTACGAGAAGCAGGACGTGAGCGAGAGGAAATTTGTTGTCAACGGAAAGTCGGTGGAAAGCGTTTGCGATGATGGTGCAAAAACACAGAGCATTTATTTTGCAAACGACGAATTGAAGGGGCAGGATATCCTGATCCGGATTATTGACAAAAAGTAAAACAAAATAAAAAAGGGCATGGATCGATAAGACGATCCATGCCCTTTTTGAGCGGAACGCAGGCTTGAAAATTGATACAAACGCTTTCATTTGTTGGTAAATAAAGCCTGTTTTTTAATATAAAGGGATTGACTTTTTGTTTATTTTGTGGTACAATTAAACTGGGTATGTGTAAAAAAGAGTGTCCTATTGGTAGGATGCGGCCTTGTTGGTACGTTTTTTTAGCTTCAATGCCTAATTGAAACGGCACAATATGGAAGTGCTCGCGCGCAGATATCGTGATTGTTGTATATGTTTCTCTTAAAAATAGCAAGAAATGATAAAAAAACAAGCGCGAGAGAATAAATACAAAGAAGAGAAAAAATAGTATAATGAGGGCGGAATAATCATGAGGTTTTATGTGCCTGTTGGTGTACGGTGTTCGGAAGTCTGTGGCGAACTGTTTTGTAAGCTCTTGAGAATGCGTGCACCGAGGAATATCCGAGCAAATCCGAAACCTCTGTAACGGATTTTTCCAAAAGCAATTTATCTGCCGTATCCATTCGGATGGAAGCGAAAAACGATTTGAGTGATTGCCCCATTTTTTGTGAGAAGAGATGCGAAAGATAGGAATAGCTATATCCCGTTTCATCCGAGAGGCGGCTGAGCGCGTTGATCTGGTAGACATTGTTCTTCAGATAGTTTACAACGTAGAACAACAGACTGTCTTTGATGGAGGTGTTGTCAAATTCGCCGGGGCCTTTCTTGAGAAAGCCGCTCAAGATGGTGGAAATGATATAGTTGAGCGTATTGGCCGCGATTGCATTTGTGACCTCGTTTTGATTTTCGGTGTACAAGGCACCGAGCGCAGAACGGAAGGCTCCCAAAAGATCGGCACAGTCGCTGAGAACTGCGTTTTCCGGATTGAATTTTTGACGAACCTCGTCCAGCATCGCGGACAAGGGATTGGAAGGATCCAAGGTGAAGCCAATGCAGTAGAATCTGAATGGAGACGATTTTGAGGGAATGATTTGGTGCGCGTCGCCTTCAAAGCACAGGTGTACCTGACCGCTTTTGATGTTTTGCTCGCAACCGTTGTGAATGATGGTGCCCTCACCGCCGTACACGAAGGTGATCTCATGACAGTTTTGATCATGCCTGTCCAAGGTATCATTCGAGGTCTTGCAGTGTACGTCAGCAAACTGAAAGAGCTTGATTGCATTGTGGCAACTCAGGTCTATCGTTCGTGCAGATTGAAAAACGGTATAGTAATATTGCTGCTCTCGTTGAGACATGACGTTTTTCATTCCGGTCCCCCCTTTTTTGGAAGTCTAACATTTTTCAATGTTATGATTATATCACATTATTTTTTTGAAATCAATACTTTATAAGGAGATTATACTTATGAACGTAAAAATGAACGAATTTCTGTTTACATCTATTTTAACAGAACTTGAGGACGCGGTTGGAAAGGAAAACTGCTCCGTTCGTGACATTGATAAGGTCACACACAGTGTTGACTATTATTGGTTGTCCCGTATGTGGGCTGACCGTGGATGCCGTATGCCCGAGGCAGACTTTATCGTTTGCCCCGAGAATGCGCAGGAGGTTTCCAAGGTGCTCAAGATCGCGAACTACTACAAGCTTCCCGTAACTCCTTGGGGAGCAGGTGGCGGAAGCCAGGGCGGTGCGATCGCGCTTGCCGGCGGTATCATCATTGACACCAAGAGAATGAACAAGATTTACGAAGTAAACACCAGAGCTATGTACATTGAGTGCGGCACCGGTGCGATCTATAAGCATATCGAGTATGCAGCAAACGAGGTTGGAATGGCTACCATGCACTATCCCTCCTCTCTGACCTGCTCTACCGTTGGTGGATTCTTGGCGCATAGAGGAATCGGCGTCGTATCCAACAAGTACGGAAAGATTGATGATATGGTTCTCCAGATGGAGGTTGTTCTTCCCAACGGAGATATCATCTATACCTCTCCCACGCCCAAGCATGCAGCCGGACCTGACCTCAACCAGATCTTCATCGGTTCTGAGGGAACGCTTGGTATCATCACCAAGGCGCAGATCCGTATCTTTGCAAAGCCCGAGGTTCGCAGATTCAGAGGCTTCCTCTTCAAGGATATGAACTCTGCATTTGACGCATCCCGTGAGATCCTTCAGAAGTTCAAGCCCTCCGTTATGCGTCTGTATGACGAGGCAGAGACCGGCTCTCTGATCAAGAAGATCGTCGGTGTGGAGCGCAAGGGCGCGTTCATGAACGTTGCTTATGAGGGTGTAAAGGAGCTCGTTGACGTAGAGGAGAAGATTCTGCTTGAGACCTTCAAGAAGTATGGAGCAGAGGACCTCGGAAGCGAGTATGGCGAAAAGTGGTGGGAAGAGAAGATCACCTTCTTCTATCCCGGTCACATGATGGACATCCCTCAGATGTTCGGTACCATGGATACCATCGCTCCTTACGGAAAGATCGAGGAGATCTACTGGGCAATGAAGGAAGCAATCGAGACCAACTATCCCCAGGCAAAGTTCATCGCGCACTTCTCTCACTGGTATGAGTGGGGTTGCATGATCTACGACCGCTTTATCATCGACGGCAAGGATGTGCCCCAGGATCCCGTGGAGGCAATGCGCCTGCACCAGGAGATCTGGAACCTTGGTGTGAGAACGGCTCTCGCACACGGCGGTACTGTAAACGACCACCACGGCGTTGGTATGAAGCTTGGAAGATTGATGAAGGAACAGTACGGCCCTGCAATGCAGGTCTTCGAAGGACTGAAGAAGCAGCTTGACCCGAACGGCATTATGAATCCGTTCAAACTTGGTATTTGATGGGAGGAATTGAATTATGAAAATGTCTGATAAATCTAAGCAACACGTAGACTCCTGTCGTTTTTGCTGGATGTGCCATCACGTTTGCCCCATTGGTAACGCTACCGGCCAGGAGAGATGCACGGCAAGAGCAAGAGCATTTGGACTTTCCCTCGTAAATCGAGGGGTGTTCGACCTCACTGAGGTGATTGATAATGTTTATGAGTGCGCAACCTGCGGCGGATGTGAGAACTTCTGCGTGACCGGTTGGCAGCCCATCATGTTTGTAAAGGAAGCAAGAAAGATTGCTGCAATGGAGGGCAAGCTCCCCGCATACATCCAGACCCTCGTTAAGAACTGCCTGGAGACCGGCAACGCATACGGCAAGACCGATTGCGATGCAGCTCTGAAGGCAGAGATCGCAAAGCATTCGAAGAAGACTGATACCCTGCTGCTCCTTGGCGCAGACGCGACCTACATGGTATCCGAGGCAGGCGTGAATGCAATTAAGGCGCTCGAGAAGGCAAGCGGTGAATTCACCGTTCTGGAGCAGGAGCCTGCAACCGGAAGCCAGCTCGATTTCCTCGTTGGCGCAATGGGCGAGACCCAGGAGCAGATGAAGAAGGCGGCGGCTGTTCTGAACGGCTATAAGACCGTGATCGTATTTGATCCTGCTGACATGAAGACCCTCTGCCACGAGTACAAGGACTATGGCGTAGAGCTCGGATGCAAGGTTGTTTCCTACACTTCGTTTATCGCTGAGGCAATTAAGTCCGGCGCGCTTGCGGTCAAGAACACCGGCATGGACGTGGTTTATCACGATCCCTTCCAGCTCGCTCGCGATCTGTCCGAGACCGAGGAGCCCAGAGCTGCGATCAGCGCTTGTGCAAACCTGTCCGAGATGCTCCTCAACCGCCGCGACACCAACTGGGCGGGCAGCATCCTCATGGCGCAGTATATGCCCCAGGTTATGGCGAAGGTTGCAGAGGAGCGTATCAGAAACGCGCAGTGCGTGAACGCTACCAAGATGGTGACCGCATCTCCCGCAGAGTATGCAATGCTCAAGTCCGTATGTCCGGAAGGCTTCGAGATCATTTCCTTCGAGAGCTTGATCCTGGAAGCAACAAAGTAAAGGAGAGAGACCAATGCTTGTTTCACTGAAAAAGATTCTTGATATGGCAGAAGAGGGCGGCTACGCCATTCCTGCATTTAACGTATATAATACCGAGACCCTGATGGGAATCGCAAAGGCAGCAGAGGAGGCTCGTTCTCCCGTGATCATTCAGCTCTACAGCCGTCTGTTCCAGAACGAGGAGGGATACTATGTATCTCCCTCCGTTCTGGCAGCAGCAGAGAAGCTGACGGTTCCGGTATGCTACCACATTGACCACGGCGCAAACGAGGGTGTGGTTGCACGCGCTCTGCGTTACGGCGTGAGCGGCGTTATGATCGACGCATCTGCGCTGGATTATGAGGATAACGTTGCTGTTACGCGTCACATCGTTGAGATTGCTGACGCAGTCGGCGTTGAGACTGAGGGTGAGCTTGGTCACGTTGGCTCGGTAAACGACAACGAGATGGATGCGTTCACCGATCCCGATGAGGCAGCTGATTTCGTAAAGAGAACCGGCGTTGCAGCTTTGGCTGTTATGGTTGGAACTGCACACGGCAGATATAAGAAGCCTCCCAAGCTTGATCTTGAGAGAATTGCGGCAATCAAGGAAAAGACCGGTATTCCGCTGGTATTGCACGGCGGATCGGGCATTCCCGACGATCAGATCCAGGCTGCGATCAAGAACGGTATTCGCAAGATCAACTTCGGAACCGACGTTTGCTTCTCCTTCCTGGACGAGGTATTCGCATCCGAGAGAAATACATATGCAATCGATTTGTTCATGAGAGATCCCGTTGAGAACGTGAAGAAGTTTGCACTGAGCAAGATCAAGCTTCTTGGCTCTGAGGGCAAGGCATGAGCGATATTATCGGAATTGGCGCCTGTGTCCTTGACACGCTGATCTCGGTTTCGACCTTCCCTGAGGAGGATAAGAAGGTTCCTGCCGTCAGCACGCTGCAGGCCGGCGGAGGTCCCTCCGCGACTGCGATCGTTGCAGCGGCAAAGCTTGGGGAAAAGGTTGCCTTCATTGGAAATCTGACCGATGACACCATCGGTCAGTTCCTCAAGCAGGATTTTGAGGGCTATTCGGTGAACACCGACGGCATTCGACTGCTTGGCGGTTATCGCCCTTTTGCCTCCTATGTTCTTCTTTCAGAGGATAACGGAAGCAGAACCTGCATTTATGATCGCGGAGATCTGCCCGGAACGACTTTGGACGCGCAGCACATTGAGATGCTGAAGCAGGCAAAGCTTTTGGAGGTTGACGGCAATGACCTTGCAGCTGCGGTAGAAGCGGCGAAGATCGTTCGCGCGAGCGGCGGAAAGGTGCTCTACGATGCCGGAGGGCTTTATGAGGGCGTTGAGGCGCTTCTGAAGGAAACCGATATTCTGATTCCGTCCGAGGAGTTTGCGCTTCGGTACACCGGCGCGGGAACGGTAGAGGACGCTGCAGAGAAGTTGTTTGAGAAATTCAATATTGAAGTGATCGTGATCACGCAGGGCAAGCACGGAGGATTTTTGTTTGACGGCAAAACGCGTCAGCATTATCCCACCTATCCCGCAACTGTGGTGGATTCCAACGGTGCGGGCGACGTCTTCCACGGTGCATTTTCCGCTGCGGTCGTCAAGGGCTATGATTATCTCAAGTGCTGTCACTTTGCAAGTGCTGTGGCCGCGCTCAAGTGCGAGGGCATCGGCGCGAGACGAAGCGTTCCCAATTTTGAAACTGTCAAAGAGTATATGAGGAGAAACGGATATGAACTATAAGCGTCATTGGAATGAAAAGCAGGCGATTACCTCGGTTTATTGCCGTGAGGATAGCGGCTGCAAGAGCCTTGAGGTTGACATGGTAAAGCTCTCCGCAGGCGAGTCTATCGCTCTTTGTGAGATCGACAAGGAGCAGGCGCTTCTGATCCTTGACGGAACGGTCAACGTGATCGGCGACAAGATGAATTTTGAGAATATCGGCGCACGTAAGAATGTGTTTGACGGTAAGGCTTACGCTGTTTACGTTCCGAGAAACCTCAAGTTTGAGATCATCGCCGTGACCGATGCAAGAGTTTGCATCTCCAAGTGTCCCACCACCGAGGACTATGAGCCCGTGCTGGTGACACCCGATGATATTATCGTCAAGAACCTCGGAAAGCCCGGATTTGAGAGAGAGGTTCACCTGATCGTGGACGAGCGCCTGCAGGCAAGCAAGATCTACGTTGGTGAGAACTTCATCAAGGGCGGTCAGTGGTCCGGATACCCCGGCCACAAGCATGACGTCGAGAACCTTCCCACCGAGGGCAAGGCCGAGGAGATCTATTACTACGAATTTGATAAGGAAACCGGATATGGCGTGCAGCAGGTTTACACCGCTGACAGAAGCACCGATGAGATCTACACCGTGAGAAATCGCGATCTGGTGGAGGTTCCCTACGGCTACCATCCTCTCGCTGTTGCGCCCGGTTATAACGGTTATCTGCTTTGGATGATGTGCTGCGAGAGCAAGAGAGCGCTCGTCACCACCCTTGATCCCGAGCAGGACTGGATTGTAAAATAAAAAAGGATTGTTGATATGAAATATCTGCTTGGAGTAGATTTTGGCGGCGGTTCGTGTAAGGCAACCCTGATTGATACCTGCGGAGAAATCGTTGCAGAGGCAACCAAGGAGTATCCAACCTATTATCCGACTCCGCGTGCGTGCGAGCAGGATCCCGGTGATTGGATTGACGCGTTGTGCGCCGTTACCAAGAGCATTCTTGAAAAAAGCGCGATTTCTGCGTCCGACATTCTCTCGGTTGCAGTCTCTTCCGCAACACATACAGCGGTTCTTTGCGACGAGGCATTTAAGCCCTTGCGCAACGCCGTGCATTGGACGGACACCAGAAGCGTTGAGCAGTCAACGGCGCTGGATGGCGACATGGGACAGGAGATCTTTGAGATCATGTACCACAAACCAAGTCCCATTTGGACGCTGCCTCAGCTTTGCTATCTCAGAGAAACAGAGCCGGAGATCTATCAACAGACCTCATACGTGTTTTTTGAAAAGGACTATATTCGTTACTTCCTGACCGGCGTTTACTGTACCGATTACATCGAGGCTCAGGGAAGTATGATGTACGATCCTTCGGAGAAAAAATGGGTCGAATCCCTGGTGAGAGCGGCGGGGCTTGAGGTGAAAAATCTTCCCCCCATCGTCTCCCCTACGGATATCATCGGTAAGGTTACAAAGGATGCCGCAGAGGCGACCGGACTTGCCGAGGGGACACCCGTCATTTGCGGTACAACCGATACCGTAATGGAGGTATTTGCCTCCGGAGCGATCCATGAGGGTGATATTACGGTGAAGCTTGCAACGGCAGGCAGAATTTGCGTGATTACCAAGGAGCCTGTTCCGAACAAGCATATGGTTAACTATCCGCACTTTGTGGATGGCTTGTGGTACCCCGGAACCGCGACGAAATCCTGCGCCGCGTCCTATCGGTGGTACAGAGACGTGTTTGGCGGCGAATACAAGGAGCTTGACCGTGAGGCGGCAGACATTCCGATCGGATGTGAGGGATTGATTTTTCATCCCCACCTCAACGGTGAACTGACCCCCTACGCGGATCCCAGCCTTTGCGGAAGCTTTACAGGCGTGCGCGCAACCCACACCAAGGGCCATTTTAACCGCGCGGTTCTGGAGGGCGTTTGCTATTCGCTTCTCGATTGCAAGCTTTTCTTGGACGGACTGAACATTCCGCACAACAAGGTTGCAACCCTGATTGGTGGTGGAAGCAAGGGCGGACTCTGGAGCAAGATTACTGCTGACACCCTTGGAATCGGACTTCGGATCACGGAGAGCAGTGATTCCTCGCTGGGCTCTGCGATGCTCGCTGGAATTGCGGTTGGCGTTTTTGAGAACGCAGATGCTGCGGTGAAGGCTTGCATCAAGGAAGTGGCCGTGATCGAGCCGGATCCTGAAAACACGAAGAAATACCGAAAGGTATTTGAGGAATACAAGGCGATTCACGATGCCTTGGCTCCCATATATCAGAAACGATAATTTATGAAAATAGTAGTTTGTGTCAAACAATCTGCGAGCGGAGAAATCAATCCGCTTGATGCCTGTGCATACGAGGCGGCGCTTTGTATCCCACATGGGGAAGTGACGCTTCTGAGCATGGGGCCTGCCAAGAGCGAGGCGATGCTCTCGGAGCTCTCCCGTCTCGGAGCTCGGCGCTCCATTCTCATCTCGGATGCAAAATTTGCAGGCTCCGACACGCTTGCCACGGCATATGTCTTAAGTCTTGCGATCAAGAGATTGAGCCCGGATCTGATCCTGTGCGGAAACAAGACGATCGACGGAGAGACCGGACAGGTTGGCGTTGAGCTTGCGCAAATGCTGTCTTTGCCTGTTCTGAACAGGGTGATGCGTTTTGAAGCGCAAGAGGAAAAGCTGATCGCGCATCTTCGCAATGGCCGACAGGTGCAGGTGGAGTATCCTGCTCTTGCCACGGTGGAGCGCATTGGAAACCTTCGCTTCCCGAGTATGTTTTCGAGAGCGGGTGAGGTGGAGAGATGGGACGCGAGCACGCTTGACGCTGATCCGACGCTTTGCGGCGTGAGTGGATCTGCTACCCGTGTCCTCAAATCTGAGGAAAATATCCGTGATCGTAGAAATTGTGTGAGAATCACTCCGCAGGAGCTGATGGGCGTGATAGAAAAATCCTTGGAATCCGCCGAACAAGCATCCGAAGTCAATACCCTTGGCGCAAAGATCAGAGGCGTTTGGGCGGTTGGCTCTGCCGCAGCGGCAGAGGCTGCATCTGTTTGCGAGGATCTCAGAGTTATTGAACTCTCAGATGCTAAAACGATTGCACAAATGATCGAAACAGAGAAACCTCTTGCCGTGTTGTGGGATAGCAGTGACCAAGGAAAGCTGGTTTCCGCACAGGTTGCGGCGATGCTCGGACTTGGACTGTGTGCCGATTGCACCCAGCTTGAGACCGACGGAGAAGAGCTTTTCTTCTACAGACCTGCTTTTGCGGGAAATATCATTGCAAAAATTAAGTGTACTCGTGCGCCTGCCATGGCAACATTGCGGACCAAGGTGGATACCCGGTCCAGGATTGTGGTAGGACTTGGAATGGGTGTGCGTCAAAATCTTGAACAGGCGCAGAAGTTTGCCGATCTGCTCGGCGCGGAGACTGCCGCATCAAGAGCAATGGTGGACAGCGGAAACGCGCCGTATGAGAAACAGGTGGGCGTGACCGGTAAGATGGTCAGTCCGCAGATTTATATTGCCGTTGGCATTTCGGGGGCGGTGCATCATATTTCCGGCATTCGCAGTGCAGGCAAGATCATCGCGATCAATCCCGATAAAAATGCTCCTATCTTCAATTTTGCAGATTATGGAATCGTGGCAAGCTTTGAGGATGTCTGGAGTGAGTTGAATAAGAACGCTTGAACGGAGTGTGTCGTTGGGGAAGAAGTTCTCGACGCATTCCGAAACAGGAGGAATTTATGCTGATCAAAAACGGAACCGTCATCACCGAGCAGGGCTTGCTTTGTGAGACGGATGTCAGAATCACAGATGGCACCATTGTTGAAATCGGAAAGAACCTTGTGTCGACCGACGACGAGATTCTGGACGCAACGGGGCTGTTTGTCTCTCCCGGTTTTATCGATATCCATACGCACGGCGGCGGAGGCGGAGACTTCATGGACTGTGAGGAGGACGCGTATATGGACGCCCTTTCCTTCCATGCAAAGAACGGTACGACCTCGGTTTTTGCAACCTCGGTCACGGCTCCCGTATCTCAAACCGTGGATATGATCAATTATTGCAGATCTTTTCTCTCCAGAGAGGATCTGCCTTGTCGCATTCTCGGCGTACATCTCGAAGGCCCTTATCTCTCCCTCAAAAACAAGGGAGCGCAGCATGAGAGCCATCTGAGAGTTCCCGCAAGAGACGACTATTCGTTCATCCTTGAAAACAGTGACGTTGTCAAGAGAGTGACGATTGCGCCCGAATTGGAGGGCGCTCCCAAGATGATCCGCGAGATGGCGGATCGTGATATCGTGGTGTCGGGCGGACATGACGATGCGAGATACGGTGACGTTGTTGCGGCGATGGATGCCGGAATGACCCACACCACCCACCACTGGTGCGCGATGTCCCTGGTTGCCATGAGAGATGGCGTACGTGATATCGGTCTTGTAGAGGCAGGCTTGCTTCACAAGGAATTGACCATTGAGGTCATTGCCGATAATCACCATATCACACCCGAGATGATTCGCCTCATGTATCAGGCAAAGGGCGCGGATGGCATGTGTGCGGTTTCGGATTCTCTGCGTGCAGGCGGTATGCCCATTGGCGATACTCTCTACACATTGGGTGTCAAGACCGATCCCGATGCAATGAAATTTATCGTGTCTGAGGGGGTTGCGAGACTTCCCGACGGCTCGAGATATGCGGGCAGCATTCAGCCCCTGGCAGAGATGCTCAGAAATATCGTCGTTGACGCCAAGATCCCGCTTGTGGACGGCGTGAAGATGGTTTCCACCACTCCTGCCAAGGTGATGGGTGTTTACGATAAGCTCGGTTCTATTGAAGTTGGCAAAAAGGCGGATCTGTGTCTTTTTGATAATGAAATTCATATTTGCCGCACGATTGTGGGCGGAGAAGTAAAGGAGTTCTGAACATGATGGATATTTATCACATCAGCAAAGAGGAATTTTTGAATAACGTTAAGATTCCTACGAGAGTTATGGCAACCGAACAGGCCATGTATGAGGAAATGGCAGACATCATGATCGACACGATCGTGAAGAACAACGGCGCGCAGACGGTTATCATTTGCCCCGTCGGACCCATCTTCCACTATCCGATTTTCGCAGAAAAGGTAAACCGTCAGCGCATTTCTCTGAAGAACTGCTGGTTTATTAACATGGACGAGTACCTCACGGACGAGGACAAGACCATTGATTACAACGATCCGCTCAGCTTCCATGCAACCATGGATCGTATGCTGTACAGCCGCATTGACAAGGATCTTATCATGCCCGAGGAACAGCGTCTGTTCCCCGAGCCCGGACACGAGGAGGAGATCGACCGTTTGTTTGCTTCCTTTGAGAAGATCGATCTTTGCCTGACGGGTGTGGGAATCAACGGTCACATTGCATTCAACGAGCCCCCCGTTGAGGATATCACCGACGAGGAGTTTGGAAAGATCGGCACCAGATGTATGGACATTGCAAGAGAGACCGTCGTCAACAACGGTGCGAACAAGCTTCGCGGCGCGCTGGATATTTTCCCCAAGCGTTGCATTACGCTGGGTATGAAGCAGCTGCTCTCCGCAAAGAAGTTTAAGGTATACCTGTACTGCGCATGGCAGTGGGGTATTATGCGCAAGATCACCCTGGCACCCTGCTCCAAGAGCGCTCCCGCATCCTACCTGCAGCTCCACAACGACGCTGAGGTTGTTGTGACCGAGGAGCTCGCAAACTTCGTTCTGTAAGTTTTTAGATTGAAATAATTAGCTAAAAGGAGAATTTACGCTATGAAAAAGAAAATTGGTATCATCGGTTACGGATGGGTTGCAGGCGCAAACCACAGATCCTCTTACGCCCTGGCAAAGGATGCGGAGATCGTTGCAGTCTGTGACGTAAAGCCCGAGGCAAGAGCAAGAGCGAAGGAGCATTTCGGACTTTCCGATGATTGCATTTTTGATGATTACAAGAAGCTGATCGACAGCGGTCTTTGCGACATGGTTGATATTTGTACCCACAACAGCCTCCACTGCGAGCAGGCAAAGTACGCACTTAATGCAGGTCTTGCCGTTAGTATCGAGAAGCCTGTTGGTGTCAACAGCCAGGAGGTTGAAGAGGTACGTAAGCTGGCAGAGGAGAAGGGACTTCCCGTATTCATCTGCTTTACCTGGCGTCATATGCCCACCACCCGTTTCCTTAAGGACGTGATCGACTCCGGCGCGGTTGGAAAGGTATATCACTGCTACATCAAGTGCATCAAGGAGAGCGGACTTTGGGATGGCAGACGTCTGGAGTGGCGCTTCCGTGAGGATCTTGCGGGAACGGGTGTTCTCTGCGACCTCGGTTCTCACATGATCGACTTCCTTGGTTGGATGAACGAGAAGATCGTTGGCGTTTCTGCAAACAGAGGCGTATTTATCAAAGAAAGACAGAAGGTTGATTCGGACGAGTGGGCTCCTGTTACCACCGACGACTATACCAACATTATGGCTGACCTCTCCAGCGGTGCAACCGCTACCATCGAGCTCTCCCGTTGCGCAAAGACCGAGGAGCAGCTGGTTGAGTTCATCATTTACGGTGAGAAGGGCTACATTCGCTTCTGCAACTACGTTGGCGAGGGTCTGGAGATCTGCTACGGTGACAAGGATACCATCGCAAAGGGCAAGCAGAGAGTTGCAACGCCCGAGAAGTACGGTACTCCCGGTGACATCTACCAGTCTCAGTCCTTTATTGATATGGCAAACGGCAAGACCGACAACTTCACCTCTACCATCGATGATGGCCTCGAGGCTCAGCTCGTAATTGACGCGGTTATCAAGGCTGACAAGGAGAGACGCTACGTAACCATCGAAGAGGTTAGAAAAGAGTTGAAATGAAGCACAAATTAGGAGTTATCGGCTACGGTAATATGGGATCGTGGCATTGCGAGAACGTCAGAGATCGAATCAAGGATTTGGACATCGGCATGGTGTACGATATCGATGAGAAAAGACGTTCGCTTGCGCGCCAAAACGGTTTTCCTGTGTGCGAAACAGAAAAAGAATTTTTTGAGAGTGACGTAGATCTTGTGCTCGTCGCGACGCCGAACAGCTTTCACAAGCAGCATTGCATTGATGCAATGCTGCACGGAAAGCACGTCATCAGCGAAAAGCCCCCCTGTCTCACCTGTGAGGAGGTAGAGGAGGTTATCGCGATGTCCGAGAAAACGGGAAAACTGTATACGGTACATCAGAACCGTCGGTTTGATGTGGACTACGCGCTCATGAAGAAGCTGATCCAGTCGGATCTTTTGGGGAAGAATT
This sequence comes from Eubacteriales bacterium, assembly GCA_045631745.1. GTDB lineage: Bacteria > Bacillota > Clostridia > Oscillospirales > CAG-272 > UMGS1865. Next base: position 20,020 of record JAZQVI010000078.1, on the reverse strand, counting down.
TCCACCTCAGTTCTCGGTTGTACGGCAACCGAGGCTTTGCAAGCGCGGGCTGGAAGAGCCTTTACGAGGCGGGCGGCGGACTTCTCTATGACTGGGGAATCCACCTGATCGACCAGGTTCTCTGCCTGTTTGAGAACGATAAGCCGGTCTCCGTGCAGGCCCAGCTGCAGAAGGTTCGCATGACCACGGTAGACGACGTTTGCCGTGTTACGATCACCTTTGCGAGCGGAATGGTCGCACACGTGGTGGCAGATCTGTGGTGTTATGTGCCCGAGGCGCGCTGGCATCTTGAGGGTAGTGACGGCACTGCGGTGATCGAGAAATGGTTTGGCACTGAAGGAAAGATCATTCGTGCAAAGAACCAGAACATCAGCTGGGAGGAGGGCTGCATTCGCACCCCCAATGGCATGACCACCAGTCTGTGGCCGAGAGCAACGCAGGATCTCGAGGAGCTTCCTCTGCCTACGCTTGACGAGGAGCCTCGCTGGGAAAGCTTTTATGAGAACGTGATGGAGTGCATCGAGGGCAAGGCGACCCAGATCGTAACCCACGAGCAGATCCGAAACAATATGAAGGTCATGATGGCGGCGTTTGAATCGGCGACCATGAACCGAACGGTTGAACTTTAAGGAGTATTTCTATGAAAAAGATTGGAATTCTTGATAATTATATCAGTAATTTTCATTCGAATACCTATCATAAGCTCTTTCACGAGATTGCTGAGGAGACCGGCCGTGAAGAGTATAAGATCACGCACGTCTATGCAAAAACCGACAAGAGCCCCTCTACCAACGAGACGACGGCAGAGTGGTGTGAAAAGAACGGCGCAATTTCCTGTGCAACACCCCAGGAGGTATGCGATGCGGTTGACGTGATCATGATTCTGTCTCCCAACAACCCCGAGCTCCACGAGGAGCTTTGTGAGGTCGCGTTTGACAGCGGCAAGCTTGTTTACGTGGACAAGACTTTTGCTCCCAACTACGAGACCGCCAAGCGCATCATTGAGATGGGCAAGGCAAAGAACGCAAACTTCTGGTCCAGCTCTGCGACCCGCTTTGAGCCTGCGATGCAGGCGTTTCTGAAGGAGGATGCTCCTTTCGTTAATTCCGCGATCGTGCAGTGCGGACTGAAGTTTGAGATCTACTGCATTCATTTGGTGGAATTGATGAACACCGTTATGAAGAACGGCGCGAAGAGCGTTATCTGTCGTAATGCCAGTGTGAATCACGTCTTTGAGATTACCTTCACAGACGGCAGAAAGGCATTTCTCAATCAGTTTACCGAGACCTATGTTGATTTCAGCTGCTGTCCCGAGTTTGACGGCAAGTGCCAACAGATCGTTTGCGCAAGTGATTTTTGGAAGAGCTTTGCTACGGCTCTTTTGGACTACTTTGAAACAGGTAAGAGCTTGGTTCCTGTTGAGAACACCTTGGAGTGCATTGCGGTTCGCGATGCCCTGAAGAAGGCGGTTGCAAATCCGCACACTGAGATTTTGGTGGAGGGATCGGTATGAAATTTGGAACCTTTCTCAGACTTTTGAAGATTGAGAACGCGCAAAACGCGTTTGCAAACCTCAGGAAGAATTCCTTCTCCTGCTGCCATCTGGTTTACAAGCCGGACGTGTACACCGAGGAGGATGCGCGTATCGTAAAGGCAGCTGCCGACGAGAACGGAATCGAAATTTCCGCGCTCTTTGCGGGATACAAGGATGATTTCACCAAGTGGAATCTCTATTCTGATTTTGAAGATGCAGGTATCAACAGCGCGAAGTACGGAAAAGAGAGAATCGAGTATCTCAAGCAGGCGGCTGTGTTTGCAAGGAACGTGGGAACCAAGAATGTTCTGATTCATGCAGGCTTTGTTGCGAACAACCCCTTTTCCGAGGAGTACACCCTCATGGTGGACCTCGTGAAGGAGGTAGCAGAGTATCTCAAGGCACTTGGCTTGAATCTTTTGCTGGAGTCGGGCGGTGAAAGCCCCATCGTGCTCAAGCGTTTGATCGAGGATGTGGGAACGGGCAACGTGTTCTCTAACCTCGATACCGCAAATCTCATCATGTACGGTCTTGGCAATCCCGTGGATGCAGCGTATACTCTTGGTGACCTTATCAAGAGTGTCCACATCAAGGACGGTATGCCTCCCGTGAAGCCGAGAGAGCTTGGTCGCGAGACCGAATTCATGCAGGGCTTCGTTGATTTTCCCCGCGTGTTCTCGGTACTGAAGGACAATCATTTTGACGGTCCCTATATCATTGAGCGCGAGATCTCGGATGAGTCTGCTGCACAAAAAATTGCGGAAACATTGGAGCAGCTCAAAAAGATGCTGTCTGCCTGAGTGCCGTTGTTACGATCAAACAAAAAAGTTGATTTCGCCTCTGTCGTAAACTCTTTTCCGATAGAGGCGGTCGACGTCTTATCATTGAAATAACGAAAGGATGAAACGATGAAGATTAGATTACCTGATTCGTACATCATATACGGAGAAAAGGACCAGCGCATCGATCCCGAAAAGTCCGAGGACGTACGCTTGGACCTGTGTCTTGAGGGGGATGTTCTGACTCCCTGTATTACGGCAGAGGAAACGCCCCTTTGTTACGTGGTGCTCAGATGGATGTTCCGTGAGGATGAACGCCGCCGTGAGCACGTTCGTATTTTGGGTGACTATTGGGAGCGCGCTTACGGCGACATGGAGTGGAAGGGAATTGTTCCCGAGCGTTGTATGCCTTGGTACTGCCTGGTTTCTAACGGAAGCGACTCGGATCTCTGCACGGACGGAAGACGCACCGAATGCTTTGGCGTGAAGGTTCGTCCCTCCTCTTTGGCGTTCTGGCAATACGACGATGGCGGCGTGACGCTGACCATGGATATTCGTTGCGGCGGACGCGGTGTGATTTTGGGCGGAAGAACGCTGAAGATGGCAGAGGTCATCTTCGGAGATTATCGCAACGTGAGCGCTTTCCAAAGCGGTAAGCTTTTCTGTCAGGAAATGTGCTCTGATCCCATTTTCCCCAAGGAGCCTCTTTACGGATTTAACAACTGGTATTATGCCTACGGCGTTAGCTCCGCTGAGGAGATCAAGCGTGACGCGGCAAAGCTTGCTGAGTGCGCAAAAGGCCTTTCCACGAGACCCTTTATGGTCATCGACGACTGTTGGCAGCCCAACCGTTGCGACGGCCCGTGGGATCGCGGAAATGAAAAGTTCCCCGACATGAAGCTCTTGGCGCAGGAGATCTCCGAGATGGGCGTGGATGCCGGAATTTGGCTCCGTCCTTTGTGCCAGTGCGCGCCGTCACAGATTCCGAACGAATGGAGACTGGAGAGAAACTGGGGGTCTCTTGATCCCTCCAGACAGGAGGTTCTCGATTACGTCAAGCTGCAGTTCCAAAGACTTGCTGAATGGGGCTATAAGCTCATCAAGTTTGACTTCGTGACCTACGATCTGAACGGCAAGTGGGGACGTATGTGTCCTACCTTCCTCATGGAGGGCGATTGGAGCTTCCAGGATCGCACCAAGACCTCGGCGGAGATCATTCTCAACCTGTACCGCGCGATCCGCGAGGGTGCAGGTGACGCGCTTCTGATCGGTTGCAACACCATCAGCCATCTGTGTGCGGGACTGGTAGAGATCAACCGCATTGGTAATGATACCAGCGGACGTTGGTGGAATATCACCAGACGTTTGGGCGTCAACACCCTGGCGTTCCGTTCCATGCAGAACGGCACCTTCTACGTAGGTGACGCCGATTGCGTAGGATTGACCGATTATTTGCCGTGGGATATGAACAGAAAGTGGATGTATCTGCTGGCGAGAAGCGGTTCTCCCATGCTCATCAGCTGGGATCCCGTGATGGATACCGAGGAGATTCGCGCAGAGGTCTGCGAGGCGCTCCGTGTCAACTCGATTCAGAAGGACGAGCTGTTCCCGGTAGACTGGATGGAGAACAACTGTCCTCGCGTGTGGAGCCTTAACGGAGAGATCATCGAATTTGACTGGTTTGGTCCTCACACCAACGAAATGATTGAAAGAAAATATTGATTCGCATCTTGCATTTTGCAAAGCAGGGCAACTTGAGTGAAAATTCAAGTTGCCCTATTTACATTTTGATTGCTTTGTGATATAATGAGTGAGATCAAGTGATTGGATTGGGAGGCGTACGATGACCAAACGAGTAAGACAGTATATTGGACTGCTGGCGGCGATCGCCGCGTATTACCTCATACACGAGGGCGCGCACCTCGTCTATGCCGTCGCAACGGGTACATTCAGAGCCATCAAATTTATGGGGCTTGGAATGCAAATAGACGTACACGCAGAGCAAATGACGCAAACACAGCTGGGGATCTTTTGCGCCGTTGGAGCAATCTCTACGTTGGTGTTTGCCTACGTATTGATCGCGTTGATCGAAAGGATTTCAAGGGTGCCTTCTAAGCTGTTTTGGGCGTGTGCCTACTACGTTACCATTGCAATGCTCCTCATTGATCCCCTGTATTTGAGCCTGCTTTGCGGCTTTTTTGGGGGCGGCGATATGAACGGGATCTCTCTTTTGGTGCCGGAAATTGCAATACGTATTGCGTTTTTCGCTTTTTTGGCGGCAAACGCGGTGGCGTTTGTGAGGATTGTTCTGCCAAAATATCAACAGATGTTTGGCAAATGCGAATGATTCAATTTACAATACGCGTCCGCTTGGGGCGATGAAAACATGGGAAGGAATATCATGAAGCTATCGAATTTGAATCCTATCAAAAAACAAAAACTGTTGATCCTGCTATGCTGTCTCGTGTATAGCTTTGCCTATGCGGGCAGATACAGCTACAGTGCAAACATTGGCTCCATCATCGATTTTTACGGTATCACCCGCGCCGAGGCAGGTGTGGTGAGTACTTTCTTCTTCTTTTCCTACGGCGTGGGGCAGCTGCTTAACGCATTTCTGTGTAAATTCTATCCCAAGCGCTACGTGATCTCAGGTGCGCTTTGGATTTCGGCGGGGATCAATCTGATTCTGTTCTTTCTGCCGTCCTTTGGTCTTATCAAGTATCTTTGGCTGCTCAACGGAATCTGTCAGTCTGTGCTTTGGCCCTCGCTGACTCTCACCATTGGAGAATGGGTGGATCGGTCACTCACCAAGCAGGCGGTGTTTGCCATGAGTATGTCGGTCGTGATCGGAACGCTTATCGCCTACGGGGGCAGCTCGCTGTTTAATCTGATGGGCAGCTTCAGACTTTCGTTCTTGTTGGGCGTAGCCTTTCCCGCCGCCATCGGTGTGATTTGGATCCTGTCGTATCGCACGCTGACCGGCGAGGAAACGCTCCGAAAGACCGCGGAGCCGTCGCCGACAGACAAGCGCGGAGGCGAGACAGGTAACCGTTCTGCCGTTCATGCGCTGACGGGACTGCTGATTGTGTGTGCGCTGTTTGCAGTGGTGGATAACTTCGTAAAGGACGGACTGAACACCTGGACGCCTGTAATCCTCAAGGAGCAGTTTGGATTTCAAGACGGAATCTCAATCGTTTTGACCCTGGTATTGCCGATCTTTGGCGTTTTCGGCTCGGTTATTGCCATGCAGGCGAACAAGATTCTCAAGGATTTCAGAGCCTTGATCGGTGGATTTTATTTGGTTTTGAGTGTCTGCCTTTTAGGCGTAATTTGGGCACTCCGTGTTGACAGTGTTGTCGCTACGTTGATCTTGTTTGGACTGATCTCCTGTCTTTCGCATGGAATCAACAATGTCCTGGTGAGCATTATGCCCTTGACGTTGAGAGATCGGGTCAATTCGGGATTCTTGGCGGGATTGATGAATTCCGCCTGCTACATCGGAAGCACGGCCAGCGCCTACGGGCTTGGAAAGCTTGCTGACGGCAGAGGCTGGAATTTTGTAATTTGTGTTCTGCTGATTTCCACAGTGGCGTCGACGGTGCTTGCAGGGGCGGTTACGCTCAGGCTTGCCGCATCGAAAAAAAGGGGGCAAGGATGAGGAACAAAAGAATATGGTGCATCACTTTGACGGTGTGCTTTGTTTTTGTGGCTGTCGGTTTTGCTTTGGTTTTGGGTATTAGCACTTACGTGAAATCGGTGGGAGGACGCAATCTGCTCACCTTGGAGGATGCAAGAACGCTTGAGGATGTGGACTGTATTCTTGTTCTTGGTTGCTTGGTGAAGGATAACGGTGTGCCGAGCGATATGCTGACAGACAGGCTTAAGAGGGGAATCGAGTTGTATGGTCAGGGCGCAGCGCCCAAGCTTCTCATGAGCGGGGATCACGGCAGCGCGGATTATGATGAGGTCAATGCGATGAAGCGGTTTGCCGTTGATGCAGGGGTCCCATCGAGTGATGTTTTTATGGATCACGCAGGCTTTTCCACATACGAAAGCATCTACAGAGCAAAGGAGATCTTTGAGGCAGACAAAATCATCATCGTGACGCAGGAATATCACCTGTACAGGGCTTTATTTATTGCAAAAAGGCTTGGAGTAGAGGCTTACGGTGTGGACGCTGATCTTCGTGCTTATCGGGGGCAAACGATGCGTGATGTACGCGAGATTCTTGCAAGATGCAAGGATTTTTTGCATACGTCCTTCAAATTCGAGCCCACTTACTTGGGTGAGGTGATTCCCATCGGCGGCAACGGAGACATGACAAATGATGAAACGGGATTTTGAGAAAGGAAAAATCAAAAAATGAAAAATGTGTTTGCAAATGGACATGGAGTAAAACGCAGGATTCGTCCGGTGGCAATTTGCTTGCTGATGACCATGCTTTTGACCGGGTGTTCGCTCTTTCACAGGCATCAATATGACGGTCGGGTGATCGACGAGAAGTATCGGGTTCCGGGGGATCTGAATTGTCTGGAGCACGTCTCGTATTACGCAAGCTGCTCCTGCGGAAAGGCAGGAGAGGAGACCTTTGTTTCCGAGGAGATCGGTGCGCATATCTTTTCCAAGGAAACGGCCAAGCTAAAATATCTGAAGGCAGATGCGACGCTGGACAGCCCCGAGGAGTACTACAAGTCCTGTGAGCTTTGCGGTGCTGCAGGAGAGGAGACCTTTTTCAAAGGATCCAAGCTCAGAGTTTATACCGATCAGGAGAAGGCCCTCTATGCACCGACCTCGCTTACGGTGACGCTCTATGATGCCGAGAATTCCATCTATGGATTTACGTACAACACAAAGTCAAAGCCCCTGCGCCCGGTCATTCAGATCGCAGAAGGAGATGAGCTGACCGGCTACAAGGAATATTACGCTACGGCACAGAAGGCAACCTCTTATCGGGATGATGATTCCAAGTATACCTACTATATCGTGAAAGCGGAGGTTCCGCTCGAAGCATCCAAGACCTATTCCTACAGGGTGTATGATAAGTACGTGGATGTCGGAACGGAGGTTTCTGTTCTGACGACAAAGGATGTAACGTCGACCAAATTCACCTTTGCGCACATCAGCGACTCTCAGATGTCAAAGAAAACGGGAAGCAATCTCGGACAGGTTCTTTCCAAAATCGTGGATCGCTGTGATTTCGTCATTCACACCGGCGATATCGTTGAGTCGTCCAAGTATGAGAGCGACTGGAAGGCGATGCTCGACGCGAATTATCAGTACCTGTCCCGCATTTGCATGATGGCGATCTCGGGAAATCACGAAACGACATACAAGAACGGTTCGAACGAGATCTTTAAGCACTTCCATAACAAGATGCCCGTGCAGGATACGGAGAAGGGCTATTTCTACAGCTTTGTTTACGGCAATGCAAGGTTTATTATGCTCAATACCAACCGTCTCACGGGCACCAAACTGACCGATGACCAGTATACGTGGCTTGTAAATGAGTTGAAATCAAATACCTCCACCTGGACGATTGTGGCGATGCACAATCCGCTGTATTCTGCTGGGAAATACGGCTCAAATCCAGACTATAACTCTATCAGCACAGGGCTTCGTGCGCAGCTGCAGGGGATTTTTGCAGAGTACGGTGTGGATATTGTGCTTCAAGGACACGACCATCTTATCTCCAGAACACACCCGATCGACGGCAGCGGAAAAACAACTGCTGAGACCTGGAAAACCGTAAACGGTGTGAAGTATACCGTTGATCCGAACGGGGTGCTGTATGTGATGAACGGGCCTGCAGGGGATCAGACGCGCTCCAAGAGCGACTATGCAAACACCTCTTTGTACAACTATATTTATTCCTCCAAGGCTCGCTCCTGGGCGGAGCTTGAGATTGACGGAAATCAACTGACCGTTGTTGTAAAATACACGGACGGTACGAGTGTTTCGGAATACTGTAAGTGGGGAATCCTGAAAACCAAATGACAAAAAGGAGCGTCTAACGCAAATCGCGTTGGACGCTCCTTCTCTCATCATTGCAGAAAATCTGCATATGTGCTTCAATTAGGAAAGATTTTGAATCAATTCTTCAAGCTCTCGGACATTGTGAGCGATGGTTTTTGCGCCCTTCTCCAGGAGAAATTCCTCACTGCGGAAGCCCCACGTCACGGCGATATGCGCCATGCCTGCACCTTGTGCGGTGAGAAGATCAATGTCGCTGTCTCCGATCATGATGCAATCCTCGGCGGCAACGCCGAGCTCTGCGGCAATCTTCTGGGGGAGATAGGGGTGGGGCTTGGTGGGATGCCCGGGGGCGACGCCCTGCGCAGCATCGTAGTTTTCCTCTCCCAAAAGCACCTGTGAAAGCTGCTTGACGTAGACGTCCTGTTTGTTGGAAAGCACCCCGATTTTGTAGGACGTGTGTAGTTTTTCTACGAGTTCACGCATCCCATCATAGGGAGTGTCAGTGAGGAGAACAACCTCCCCGTAGGTGCCGTTATACACCTGTAGCGCATGGTCGATCGCGGCATCGTCGTCCCAATAGTCCCTTGGGATCGCGCAACGGATCAGGTGGCGCGCGCCGTAGTTGATAAAGGTGCGGACCTCCTCCTCGCTTCGATCGGGATAGCCCAGTCGCCTCATGGCTCTGTTGATGCCCTCGGTAATGGCGGGAATGGTGTCGGCAAGTGTGCCGTCAAGATCAAAAATAATTGCTTTTTTCATAACTTTTTGTATCCTTTTTGGGGGTCAAAATCTGCAATTAGTATACCATAAACAGGGGGATTTTGTCAATCCCAAACGCTTTTTTGTAGGATTGCACAAAAACGGAGCGTGGAAATTTTACAATATTGTTTGTTCTTCTGCTTTTATTTCTTTTTTTATTTATGGTATAATATGATGTTAAGAAAAAATACGAATCGGAACGCAGAGGAGAGCAGAACAATGATCAGAGAAGATTTGAGAAACATTGCCATCATCGCCCACGTTGACCACGGAAAGACCACCCTGGTGGACGGCCTTTTGAAGCAGGGAGGCGTTTATCGCGAGAACCAGGAGACGGTAACGCGCGTCATGGACTCGGGAGACCTTGAGAAGGAGAGGGGAATCACCATTCTCGCAAAGAATACCTCGGTGCATTACGAGGGTACCAAGATCAACATCATTGACACTCCCGGCCACGCCGATTTCGGAGGCGAGGTTGAGCGTATTCTGAAGATGGTGAACGGTGTTATTCTGCTGGTTGACGCGGCAGAGGGCCCCATGCCTCAGACGAGATTTGTTCTGCAGAAGGCGCTCGAGCTCAACCACCGTGTCATCGTTTGTATCAACAAGATCGACAAGCCCGATGCGCGCCTGGGCGAGGTTGAGGACGAGATCCTCGAGCTTCTGATGGATCTGGGTGCCAACGACGAGCAGCTCGACAGTCCCATGCTGTACTGCTCGGGCAGAGCGGGAACCGCTACCGAGGATCCTCTCGAGGAGGGTGTTGACCTCAAGCCTCTGTTTGACAAGATCATCAGCTATATCCCTGCTCCCGAGGGAGATGAGAACGGAAATCTGCAGATCCTGGTTTCTTCGATCGACTACAACGATTATGTTGGAAGAATCGGTATCGGACGCATTGAGAGAGGCTCTGTCCGCGTAGGACAGGAGGTTGCGGTTTGTAACTATCACAACCCCGGTGCGGTGAAAAAGACCAAGGTTGTGTCTCTTTATGCGATTGAGGGACTGGTTCGCCAGCCCGTCGACAATGCCAAAGTTGGAGACATCGTTTGCTTCTCGGGCGCGGGCGATATCACCATCGGTGACACACTGACTGTTCCTGCAGATCCCACTCCTCTTGAGTTCGTTCGCGTTTCCGAGCCTACCATGGAAATGACCTTCATGGTCAACGACAGCCCCTTGGCAGGCAAGGAGGGTAAGTTTGTGACCTCCCGTCAGCTTCGCGACAGACTTTACAGAGAGCTTCTCAAGGACGTTTCTCTGCGCGTCAGCGACGGTGACACCACCGACGAGTTCCGCGTAGCGGGCAGAGGCGAGATGCACCTCTCCATTCTGCTGGAGACCATGCGCCGCGAGGGCTTTGAGCTTGCTTGCTCCAATCCCCGTGTGCTTTACAAGACCATTAACGGTGAAAAATGCGAGCCGATGGAGCGCGTAACCCTGGACGTTCCCATGGATTTGGTAGGCGTTGTGGTTGAGAAATTGGGTCAGCGCAAGGGCGAGCTGCTCTCCATGAATCCCGTCGGAAATCGCACACGTATTGAATATTCCATTCCGTCGAGATGTCTTTTCGGCTACCGTTCGGAGTTCTTGACCGCTACCCACGGCGAGGGTGTCATCAACACCATTTTTGATGGCTATGCGCCTTACAAGGGTGAGGTTCAGATGCGCTTTACAGGCTGCCTGATTGCGTCCGAGGCGGGAGAGACCACCCGTTACGGCCTTTACAACACGCAGGAGAGAGGTCAGCTCTTTGTTGGACCGCAGACGCAGGTTTACGAGGGTATGATCGTTGGAGAAAATCCTAAGTATGACGATATTGCAGTCAACCCCTGCAAGAAGAAACAGCTCACCGCGATCCGCTCGGCAGGCGCGGACGAAAAGCTGTTGCTTACCCCTCCTCGCACCTTTACGCTGGAGGAGGCGATCGAATATATCACCGACGACGATTTGATCGAGGTTACTCCGAAGTCCATCCGTCTGCGCAAGAAGATCCTCAACACCGAGATCCGTATGAGAGAGATGATGCGCCGCCGCCGCGAGCTGAAGGGTCAGTAATTACAAACGACATACCAAAGGACGGCTTCCAAGGGGAGCCGCCCTTTTTGCGTTTCTTGTATGTGAAAGATAGCCGAAAGGCGTGTCGAAAAATGTACAATGCTACCAAAAAACGAAAAGTATCTATATTATTATAGAAAAGACTTGAAATTTTCGGGGGGAAGTGGTATAATAAATTGACTGTCGGAAAATTTCCCAGTATCTTTTGCATATAATGAGATGTAATGCGTGAAAAAATTCCGAAACAAGCTCTGAAAATGAAGGTATCGATCAGGCGAGCAAGCTGAGAGAACCGAAAACAGAAAGGAAAACAGATTATGAAAAACGGATTGAAAGTGGGTTACAGAAGAGGGCTGTCCCTGCTGATCGTGCTGGCAATGCTTGTCGGCATGGTACCGGCGAGCCTCTTTGCCATCACTGCGACGGCGGAGGAGGTGACAGATCCGCAAGCGGCTACAGCGGTAGGCGACACGCTTGTAGTGAAGGGAGACAATAGCACTCCTGCTAATCCTGCAAACGTTCCCGGTACACACTGGGAAAAAGCAGACCCGTGGCGGTCTGCGGATGTTACGTGTGGCAAAAACGAACACACGCACACGGATGCTTGCTATACGACACCTGACGTGACGAAGTGTTCTCACCATATTGAAAGTACACATCTCGGGCATCCGGATACTTGTACTGTAGCAAACATGGACGATCCTTGTACGAGTAAATGGTGCATCAAATCGCACAAGACTGTGGATGGAACAAAATATCACGCGAAGTTCGAGTGTCAGCATACGCATACTCGGGATTGCTACACTCTTGGATGTTCCAATGCGCTGAGCGGAGAGCACACGCATAGTGAGCCCGCTTGCTACAGCTACACTTGGAAGCTCGTTTGGGACACCTACAACGTAACCATTACCACAAGCGGCAAGGATGATGTGACGAAGGATCAGATCGATGTTTTGACTTCTTCTGTTCAACATAGCGTTGGAGAGTTTTCTTGTGTTGTCCCCGCTATGGGAGAAATCGGTTGGGTTGCTACGGTTATCAACGACGGCGTAGAAAAGACCTCTGTGTCTTTGAGCGCCGATGCAACGACCACGGTAACTACCAAAAATCTGACTTCGGGTGCAATCGAGATCAAGTTCTCTCGAGCTACGGTCTACAATGTCACGCTGACCAATGCAACGCCTGAATTGGGTCAGGCTTCCTTGAACGTTACAGAAGCGATCAAGGGTACGGTAATCACCGTCACCGCTACGCCCAATGCAAATACGGATAACACCAAGTATTCGCTGGCGTCCATTACAGCGAACGGTGTTGATATCACGGAAAGCAAGACCTATACTGTCGGCGAGGAGAATGTTGAGGTCGTTGTAACCTTTGCCAAGGAGCAGTTGAGCGGAAATCCGACCGCGACGATCAAGTTTAACGGTGGAAAAACCGCCGCAAATCAGTTGGATGCGCTGAAGCAAGAAATTTTCAACAAGCTGGCGATCAACTACTTCCCTGATGGAATTACATATGACACCGATGGCGTGAAGTACGAGCATAAGTACTATGAGACCTATTCCATTAGCGGAAACGTCATTGGCGGCGCAACACAAAACAGCCAGTCTCAGCCCTATGTGGAAATCGGCGTAGATCCTGCGGATAGAGACGTGACCGTGGGTTATTACACCACCCATCCGTTCGGTTATACCGGCACCGGTACGGTTGAGCATGTTCGTATCTCCTACAATGGATTGGTGATCGAGGCTGACGTTACACTGGAGGAATCCAGATCTACCGTTGTTACCTGGATTGACGGCAACAGAGTAGAACTGAAAAAAGAAACACTGGATAGTAGCGCAACGCCTTCCTATACGGGAGATACGCCTACCAAATCTGCAACCGTTTCCGAGACCTACACCTTTGCGGGATGGGGAGATCCCGTGGTGAGCGGCGATGCAAATTACGTGTACAAAACATACACGGCGACGTTTGAGGCATCGGTACGCATTTACGAGATCAGCTGGGATACCGATGGTGACGGATATATCGACACGGTCACCAACGTTGCATACGGAGCCTTTCCTACAGAGCCCGCTCCTGCAGATCGCAGTAGCGAAAACAAGTCCTTTAACGGTTGGTCCTCCGAGATCGTTGCGGTAACGGGCGAGACAACCTACACGGCAACGTATTCCAACGATACCGTTTACACCGTGACCTTCAAGGTTGACGGTGAGAAGTATGGTGACACGCAATACATTAACGTCACCAGAGAAGGAAAGGTGGTAAGCCCCCAGGATCCCGACAAGGAGTATGCCGTCTTTGTTGGTTGGGATCTTGACATCATCGGCAAAACGCCGAGCGAAAACAATATCGTTGTAAACGCTCTTTGGGGCGAGGATATTAACAACAACAACGTTCTTGACAGTGCCGAAAAGGTTGCGGTAGCCCCTGTTCTTCCCGAAGGACAGAGCGGTGTGACGGTCACGGTTAACGGCATGATGAAGGATGATGACGGGAACTTTGTGTTTAACAGCAACGAAATTCCCACCGGCGGTTACTCTGTTACCTTTGAGCCCCCCGTGATTTCACAGAGCACTTCTGTGAAGACGTACATCAGCTATTTTGCGATCTTTGACAAAAACAATAATCTTGTGTTTTCTGTAGGTACGAAGAACGGAGTTGCGGCCATTGCCGATTCCGGTGCAGACAAGTACTCCTATGACAACGGTGCTTTGACTGTCAACGGGGTGGCGTTGGATGACCTTGCTGAAGGCAGAATTGAAATTGAGTACGCGGAGCACAAGCTTGAAGCAAACGGCAACAAGGAGATCTTGGTGAACGGTTATTCTGACAAGAAGGTTTCGACCGTTACCAAGAAGGCTGTTCTGGAAGCAATTCTTGGTAGAACGCTGACCGATGAGGAGATTAATCAATACACGGTAAGGATGTTTGTTCATCTTGTGGATCTCCCTCTTGTTGGAACGATTGAGGGTTATTATGATATTTGGGCACTGCTTTCTCTTTCCAATGCTGAGTTCTATCAGACCGCACTGAAGGCGGCGCTTGCCAAAGCCATCGACGTTGGCGGAACCGAGAGCTTTGAGGTGACCTGGGCGGCTGATGACGCTACAGGCAGACCCGAAGTGAGCGAACGCTTTACGGTGAAGCTGAAGGAATCCCGTACGCCTATCACCGTTGAGCACAATACTACATACAACGCAGGCGGAATTGAAGGGCTTCTTGATATGATTGAGAAGAACCTGACCTCCAATGTCCCCGATGGCATTATCTCCGAGGTGGTTTGGGCAGAGGACTATACCAATTTGGTGTTCACTCCCGGCGAAACTCTGACGCTCAAGGTAAAGGTTACGGTTGTTGAGACCGAGGAGTATTACGGCAAGGAGCATATTATCACCGTGACGGTGAACGTTCCTTACACCAGTGTGAATGCGACATTCTCCGGCAACACCAATCTGATTTATAACACGGGAATGTCTGACGCAGACAAGGTTGCTCTTGTTTTGGGCGTTCTCAATCCTCAGTTTACTCCCGAGCTGAACGGCGTGGGCCCCACCGTGTGGTATCTTGCATCGGAAGCGCGCAATGTTGATATGGTGATCAGCTTCAAGGATATGGATCTTGGTGTGTATGGAACCATCATCAAGAACCTCCTGGGAGACAGCATTACCATTCAGGTTCCTGTGAAGGAGATGTGGCTGAATATTGGTGATGACCTCACCATTCCCGAGGCTCCCTCCAACGAACTGATCGAGCAGATCCTGCTGGAGGATCTGATCCCGAACTACGGTTCGCAGTTCCTTGCCGGTTCTCTTACCGCACAGGATATGCAGGCGATTCTTGTGGCGACCTTGAAGAATTATCCTGCGATTGAGGAATATTACAACTATCTTGGTGCGCACCAGTTTGGTGAGCTGGAGCAGGAGACCGTGAAGATCACGGTTCCGGATTACGGCTATGGCATCTATGATTCCGGAAAAATCGTTCTGAATCTGACCGATACCCGTACTGCAACCGAGATCAAGCTCAACAGCGGTGTGACCGTAACCTACGGCCAGTACACTGCAGAGCAGCTGATGGCGCTCATTCTTGACGGCATTTATGACATCGACGGCAACAAGCTCAATGGACTTACTGCTGAATTCGTAACAGATGTGTTTGGCCTGGCAGCAGGCGAGGGTATTGCCGTTACCGTTCGATTCAAGGGAGACGCGAACTATAAGCCTTCCGAGTCGACCGCAACGATCATAATCAACAAGGCGCCTGTTACCGTAAGCATTGACAATCAGATTGTGAAGTACGGAGACAGCTACAATAAGCTTCTCGTGACGACCAATCCTGCAAATGTTGATCTGATTCAGTTCGTTGTAGGACTTGATATTTCCGGCGTGAATGTTAACGGCGGTATCAAGGGACTGAATGGTACTGTACAGTTGATACTTCCCGACGATTTGCAGCAGTTGCTCACAGAAGCGGGCAAGCTGATCGGCGTTGATCTGTCCAATGGCGCTACCATTAAGCTCAGCGACTTTGAAAATATTATCAAGAAGTTGGAGGAGCTTTCCGGTGTCATTGGCTACGCGGAGTATCTGAATGTCCTCATGAAGATGCTCAATACGCTCCCTGTCGAAAGTATTACCGAGATTGCAGATCTTGAACTTACGATCGGTGGGAAATTGCCAACCGACATTGGTGTTTACCTCATTGGTGCGGTAACTGCTGATTCCAACTACGAAACCGCGTACGGTGTTGGCGTACTTGCCATCTACCCCGACGGCATCAAGGCCGACATTGCATGGAATCAGAATGACAGCAACTACATCATTACCAATTCGCTGCTGGCTTCCGGCAAGTTTGATCTGGGTGCGCATGCATTCCAGGTTGGACAGGGCGGAAACCTTGCAGATGCAACCGCACAGATTATGAATCTCTTCTTTGGTGTTGATATTGAGGGTAACCTTGTGTTTGACACCAACGGAAAGAATTTGAATGTCGGTGCGTACGTTGAGCTTGCGATGATTGTAAACTGGGGTAACCAGGTTTACTACTCCAATATTCTTGCCCGTCCGATTATTGTGGTTGCAGAGTCCCTGGATGTGGACTTCGCTGATCAGAGCGGCGCGGTGAATAACGACCGTCACTTTGAGTTTGATAATACCGCTCAGGACGGTATGGAAAATGTGAAGGTCACCTACAAGCAGGATGGAAATGGTTACAAGGCAGGCGACGCAGTAGAGAACTATGTGGTTCGCTACTACTACGTTGGTGTACAGACCAACGGCCATCCTTACTATGGCACAACTGCGCCCACTCATGCAGGCGTTTATGCGATTACGGCGATCGTGATCGTTTACGACGCTGACGGAAACATCACGCACGCAGGCCAGGGCATGGGTGCTTTGGTGATCGAGCCCTCCAAGTCGAATGTGACTGTTGACAACAGCGCGATTATACATGATGGAAATGAGCACGGTGTAAGCAACAGTGTTCATGCTTCCTCCGTAAACGTACCCGGTCTCAGACCCGACACCACCATCATTTCGGCAGGTTTGTCGGTTCAGGATCTGGGCAATATCGGCGGCCTCAGCTCCATCAAGGGAACTGTTAACATCGACCTACCCTCGTGGCTTGATGGTGTTCTCAAGGAATACGGTCTGCTTGAGGCAGGCTACAACGGCGGTATTACTGCTGAAACCTTCCTCTATTATGTAGAGGCCATCAAGGCGGAGTTGACCGCGCTGGGCACCTACTCTGCAAAGCTTGTTGACGCGCTTGACCGGCTTGCAGATATTGTAAAGCAGATTCCTGTTGATACCAATCTTACCTTTACGGATGATATCGGCTATACCGAGGTTGGTGCATATCTGATCATCGCGGTTGTAACCGATTCCGATCACTATCCCTCCGCAGCGGCTGGTGTGATGGTGATCTATCCCGAGACAACCAAGTTTGATCTTGCGTTTGATAAGACTTGGGACGATGACAACGTCTTTACGCAGAACTATCTGAGCAAATATGACCTCAATGCAAAGGCATATTTGAACGGCGTTCAGAATATGGATGCCAGTGCGCTTGTGACCAACATTTTCGTTGGCTTTGCAGACGATGGCAAGCTGATTCTCACAAAGAACAAGGAAAACCTTGACAACGGCACCTATGCACAGATTGCATTCCTTCTCTATGTAAGCAATGATGCGCTCTACTATGCAGAGCCCATCTCCAGAATGATCGTGATCGTTCCCAACGGAGCGGATGTTGAGTTCGTGGGTGGAGACGACCGTCACTTTGAGTTCAACAATGCTCCTCATAGCATGGGTGACATTTGGGTGACGCTTGTGGACGGCACCGTTTTGAAGAATCCCGAGATCGGAATCGACATTCTTTACGTTGGCGTACAGACCAACGGAAAGGCATATGCAAGCAAGGATGCTCCCATTCATGCAGGTGTATATGAGGTGATCGTTCAGTACACGGGCAGAGATGCGCAGGGCAGAGTGATACACCTTGGTGCTACAGTCGGCACGATGGTGATCGAGCCCTCCAAGTCGAATGTGACCGTTGACAATAGTGCGATCAAATATGACGGAGCAGCGCACGGCGTGACCAACAATGTTCATGCTTCCTCCGTAAACGTTCCCGGACTGAAGCCCGATACTACCATTATTTCGGTAGGTTTGTCGATCGAAGATCTGAGCAATATCAATATCAGCTCCATCAATGGAACTGTTAATATTGATCTGCCCACATGGTTGGACAATGTTCTTAAACAGTATGGTCTGCTCGAGGCAGGCTACAATGGTGGCATTACTGCCGATACCTTCCTTGGTTACGTGAACACTCTGAAGGCGAAGCTGGCAGAGCTTGGTGTTGATACTGCTGCGCTTGATAAGATTGCAGAAGTGATCGCGCAAATTCCTAATCAGACCAACCTCACCTTCAAGGACAATGTTGGCTATGCCGAGATTGGCGCATATCTGATCATTGCAGTTGTCACCGATTCCGATCACTATCCCTCCGCAGCAGCCGGACTCATGGTGATCTATCCCGGCGCAACCAAGGTTGATCTTGGCTTTGACAAGACTTGGGATGACAACAATGTATTTACCCAGAACTATCTTGGAAAATACGATCTCAATGCAAAGGCATATCTGGACGGCAAGCTGAACGAGGCTATGACCGCTCTTGTGACCAACATTTTCGTTGGCTTTGCAGACCATGGTGAGTTGATTCTCACAAACGATAAGACAAAGCTTGACAACGGTATTTACGCACAGGTCGCATTCCTGTTGGATATTGGCAATGAGATCTACTATGCAGAGCCCATTTCCAGAGCCTTTGTGATTGTTCCCAACGAAGCGGACATTGAGTTCGTGGGCGGAAACGACCGCGAATTTGTGTACGATGGTGAAGCTCACACGATGGGTGACGTCCAGGTTAAGCTTGATGGCGTGGCTTTGATCAATCCCGATGGAATCGATATTCTCTATGTCGGCGTACAGTCCAACGGCAAGGCATATGAGAGCAAGAGTGCACCCAGTCATGCAGGCATATACCAGGTGATCGTTCAGTACACGGGCAGAGATGCGCAGGGCAACGTAGTGAACCTGGGCGTGCTGACCGCAAAAATGGTCATCAATCCTGCAAAGGCAGAGGTTGACGTTGAGAATAAGCTCCAGGAGTTCGGAAGCTTGGTAGATGTCAACAGTATGATTACCGTAAAGCCCAACGCGGACATGACGGTTATCACGGCGGCTATTAAGACTGACGGAACCTTCAGCGAAAACTGGTTCGATGCGATGACCGGTTCGCTCAACATTGATCTTCCTAATTGGGCAGACCGTTTGCTTGCGAAGGTAGGCTTTACCGGAGGAAGCGTTGCGGATCTGATTGCAAAGATCACCGTGATCGAGGAGAAATTTGACGCATTGACCGCAGAGCTTGGCATTGACGTTGAGCTCAAGCAGTTGAGCGAGCTCAAGGAACTGCTGACCAAGATTGACAACACTCTGACAGTCACTGTTAGCGACCAGGCAGCGCATTGTGCGGTAGGCACGTATCTCGTAGTGGCGATCGTGACCGATCCCAACTATATGCCCACCATGGATGCAGGTCTGTTGGTTATTTATCCTGAGATCAACACAAACGAAAAACTGTCCTGGAACTATCAGGATCAGAACAATATCTTCTCTCACGGAACGCTCAACGGAGTAGATATGGGCGCGACTGCGTCGATTAACGGTTTGGATGTTCGTGTTCTCTACGTTGGTGTGGATCTTCAGAACATGAAGGTCGTGATCACGGCAGACAAGACGAAACTGGCAACGGGAACTTACACGCAACTTGCTTATGTTCTGCCGGTGCCGAATAGCACGACCTATCTGGTAGCTCCTATTATGCGTCAGATCCTGGTTGTTCCCAACCAGTATCAGATCGACGCTGAGGATACCGTGGTTCACGAGAATGGCAACAAGCAGAACATCCTGTTTAACGTAATTGGACAGGACAACAAAAACGCTGTTATCACATATGAAGGAATTCTCGCAGACAAATCCATCTATGTGCGCAGCGAAGAGGCTCCTACCAAGCCCGGAAAATATTTTGCAACCATCACCTACGTGACCTACGATGACAACGGAATTGCGACCGGTGTTGGTATCAAGGTCGTGGAGCTGACCATCACGGCGCACAGTTACGAGTCTGTTGTAACCGCTCCTACTTGTACGGATCAGGGATACACAACATATACCTGTCACTGCGGTGATACCTACACAGCAGACGAGGTGGCAGCGATGGGACACAAGGATGAAGATAAGGATCACAAGTGTGACGTATGCGAAGCAACTATGGGAGATGCACACGAGGCAGCGACCGGTAAGCACACCTGTGATTACTGCGGAGGCAAGGTAACCGATTG
>JAZQVI010000077.1:0-7185 GCA_045631745.1 Eubacteriales bacterium | reverse complement strand
TATTGGGGGGCGTGTGTGCGGATTTTTTGGGAATCCCAATATTTTCGCGGTGTTTCTTCTGCTCACCACGCCTCTGTCGCTAAGAGGGGCGCTCCATCAAAAAACGCTCCTCGGAAGGCTGTTTTTCGGGGGCGCGTTCGTAGTCCAAAGCCTTTGCCTTTTGCTGACGTGGTCGCGCGGTGCCTGGCTTGGCTGGATGCTTGCGCTGACTTTGTTTTTGGTGCTCTGCAAAAGGCGTACCCTCTCCTTTTTCCTTGCATTGTGCGGATGCGGCTTCGGCTTGGTTTTTTATCTCCCCGACAACGTCCTGCGCCGCTTTGAGAGCATCGGGCGCATGACCGATTCCTCGGCGCACTATCGCATCAACACCTGGAGAGGCGTTCTTCGGGTGCTGCGCGCGCATCCCTTCGGCATCGGGAGCGGCGAGACCGCCTTTCAAAGCCTCTTTTTGAACTACGCCGTTTCGGGAACCGAGACGGTCATGCACGCGCATCAGCTTTTTTTGGAGATCGCTTTGGAGATCGGCGTGGTTGGTCTGATCCTTTTTTTGACGGTTTTATGGAGCTTTTTTGCAAGAGGGGTTGGGTTTTGCAGAGCAGAGAGGGAAAGCGCACATCGAACCGAGGGGGTGTGTCTGCTTTCGGCATTTGCGGGTTCTTTGGTGATGGGGCTGTTTGACAGCCTGTGGTATCACAATGGTCTGTACTGGCTTTTTTGGAGCGTTGCCGCTCTGCTTTGGAACGTTTTGGAGGAGGAATTTCATGAACGAGAAGAAATTCATAGGTGAATGGGAATACAGGCGCATCCGCCGATGGGATTGGGTGGCAATCGCTTTGGCGTTGTTCCTGTTTCTTGGCGCGGCGGGGTTCTATCTCTACACCAACCGCTCTCCCATCGAGGAGGAACGCATCACCTGCACGCTGTTGATCTCGGGCGTGGAGCGCGATACGTGGGAGGGGGAGGAGCTACCCATTCGCGCAGGAGACCTCTTGCGCTGTCAGAACGGAACGGTGGTCATGGGAGAGATCGAGGCGGTGACCCTTTTGCCTCATCTCTATGCAACGGTTTTGGAGGGAACCCCCTCGTGGGAGGAGCATCCTTATCTCCTTGACGTGGAGGTGACGGTTGGAATGCAGGTTCGGGAGAGTGCAGGGGAGGGCTTGCGCGCGGGGGATCTGCGGATTGCCGCAGGGAGCATGGGGGAATACCGCTTTGGCAGGTATTTTTCAAGAGCGGAGCTTTTGGAGGTGAGGAGAGACGCATGAGCGAGAAAAAACAGAAAAAATGGACGGCGGCAGATCTTTTTTTAATCCTTTTGGCGGTTCTCTCCTTGCTTGGCTTTTTTGTCCGCTTTTGGGGAATCCGAAGCCGAGGAGAGGAGAATCTGCGGGACTATGTCCTCACGGTCGAATGGAAGGACGTGGATGCACGAACCGTTGGATCCTTGCAGGCGGGAGACCTGCTTTATTTGGCTTCGGGGGAGCGGTTCGGAGAGGTGCTCTCTGCGGAGGATGAGCCGAGCGAGGTTGAGGTGAGGCAGGACGGCAGGATCTATCGCATCCCGTCCACGACACGGCGGGATGCAAGGATCACAGTTGCCGTCAAGGGGCGAGAGGCAAAGGGGCAGATCCTTGGGAGGAGTGGGGATCCCGTGATGATCGGGCAGAGGTTAATGCTTTACTCCGGGACTGCCGAAATGTCCGTTCGAATCGCTTCAATCGCTCCAAAAACGCCTCTGTAAAGGAATTTGTATAAATTTTGCACGAAAAATCGTCTTGAAATGTGCAAAAATGCGTCGGATTGACTATTGATTTTGCAAATGTTTTTTGATATACTATAGATGAAATGTTGTATCCGCGCGGAGGAATCTCCGAGTGGAATCTTTAGAAAGACAGGGAGCGAGAAGCACATATGATTTCACGCGATATCGTAATCAACAATGCAAGCGGTCTGCACGCAAGACCCGCAACATTCTTCATTCAGAAGGCAAACTCCTATCCGTGCTCCATTTGGATTGAGAAGGACGACCGTAAGGTAAACGCCAAGAGCCTCTTGGGTGTTTTGTCCATGGGAATTGCAAAGGGAATGTCTGTTACGCTTGTTGCCGACGGTCAGGGCGAGGAAGATGCCATCCAGGGATTGGCAGCTTTGATCGATAGCGGATTTGAAGAAGCTTAAGAGAACTTTTGATAAATACGGCGACGTGTGACCGAGGCCTCCGATGGGGGGCGGACACGTCGCTGTTTTTTCTCTTGCAGGTCATACGAAAGGAGACAGGGAATGCAGTCGTCAGAGATCCGTCGCAGACTTTTGGAAAAAGCCAATACCTTGCCCGTGTCTCCGGGGGTATACATTATGCGGGACAAGGGCGGCAAGGTGATCTATGTCGGGAAATCCCGCAAGCTCAAAAATCGGGTGTCCCAGTATTTTCAGAACAGTGACAAGGGGATCAAGACCGAGCGCATGGTGTCTCTCGTCCATGACTTTGACTACTATCTGTGCGACAACGAGATGGAGGCGCTGTCCTTGGAGAACACGCTGATCAAGCAGTATTCGCCAAAGTACAACATCCGCCTCAAGGACGCCAAGTCCTACCCCTATATCAAGATTACCAAGGGGGAGTATCCCCGATTGGTGTTTACGCGGCGGCGAGATTCGGACAAGGCGCGCTACTTTGGCCCCTATTCGGGGGCAGGGACGGCGTATGCGCTGATCGATTTGCTCAATCGTATTTTCCGCCTGCCCACCTGCTCGCGCAGCTTTCCGCGCGACATCGGACGGGAGCGCCCCTGCATCTATTATCAGATGAACCGCTGCTGCGGCGTTTGCACGGGGGAGGTATCTCCGGCGGAATATCAAGCCTCCATCAAGCTTGCGGCAGATCTGCTCAGCGGCAGAAACGATCGCGTTCGAGGAGAGCTGGAGGCACAGATGATGCAGTATGCCGAGGAGGAACGATACGAGGCTGCGGCGCAGTGTAGAGACACCTTGCGCGCCATCGGTGCGATTCGGGAAAAGCAGAAGATGGTTGCCTCTCCCGACACCGAGCAGGATGTGTTTGCCCTGTATTCGGATGATTTTTGCTCCTGTGTGTCGGTTTTCTATATCCGTTCGGGCGTGCTGCAGGATACGGGGGATTACCTCTATGGCGCGGACAGCATTCTCGAGGCGGAGGATATGACCACCTTTTTGTGCGAGCATTACAAGAGAAGGGAATTCATCCCTCAAAAAATCCTCTTGGCATTTGAGATGGATGGGGCTGATTTGGATATGCTGTCCCGCTATCTGTCCGAACTTGCGGGCAGACGTGTGCACGTCTACACCCCCGAGCGAGGGGAGCTGCACACCCTTTGCAATCTCGTCGAGAAGAACGCGGCAGAAAAGGCAAAGCGCTACCGCATCGAATCGGAGGCGCAGGAGGGGACGCTGGTTCGGCTTGCAAGCCTTTTGCAGCTGGAATCCTACCCCTCTCGCATTGAGGCGTACGATATTTCCAACCTCGGTCAGGAGCATCTGACAGCGGGAATGATCGTGTGCGAGGAAGGAAAGTTTAAGAAGTCGGATTACCGAAGTTTCAAGATCAAGACGGTTGACGGAACAGACGACTATGCCAGCATGAGAGAGGTGCTTTCGCGGCGCCTCGGACATCTTTCAGACCGCGAGGGATCCTTTTCACAGATTCCCGATCTGATCTTGCTTGACGGCGGACGCGGACACGTTTCCACGGTGCGCGGGCTGATGGGAGAGATGGGCTTGCAGATCCCCGTGTTTGGCATGGTGAAGGACGAGCACCACAAGACGCGTGCCCTTTGCACCGATACCGAGGAGATCAGTATTGCCAAGGAGAGAGATCTTTTCTCTCTGATCTACCGTGTGCAGGAGGAGGTTCACCGATACACCGTCAAGTGTATGGAGAACGCCAAGCTCAAGGCACTGACCACCTCTACCCTGACCGAGATCACGGGAATCGGGGAGGTCAAGGCAAAGAAGCTGCTCCTCGCCTTTGACGGCATGAAGGAGATTCGGGAGGCATCCGTGGAGGATTTGGCGCGCGTGTCTGGGATTTCCGAGCGGGACGCCAAGGCGATTTACGCCTTTTATCACGATGAGAAGAAGGGAGCGGAACAAACATGATGCGGATCATTACGGGGCGCGCGAGAGGAGTCAAGCTCCTGTCGCTTGAGGGGGTCGAGACACGCCCCACTGCCGAGCGCGCAAAGGAAGCCGTTTTTTCGATGCTGCAATTTGAAATAGAAGATCGAAATGTACTGGATCTCTTTTCGGGCTCGGGGCAGCTTGGGCTTGAGGCGGTCAGCCGAGGGGCTGCAAGGGCGGTTCTTGTCGATCGCTCGAGAGACGCCGTGGAGATCATCAAGAAAAACTGTCTGAAGACAAAGCTCGCCCCCTTCTGCGAGGTGCTTTGCGCCGACTATGCCGAATTTTTGCGCTCCTGCAAGGGAAAGAGAAAATTCAATTTGGTGTTTTTGGATCCCCCCTACGGGCTGGGGCTTGTTCCCGACGCCATTCGTCAGATGCTGCGGTATCGGGTGATCGAGCAGGGCTGTACGCTGGTCTGTGAGACGGCGGACTTCTCCCATGTGTTTGGAGGAGACGAGAGTTTGGCGTCCAAATTTGAGATCGTCAGAGAGGCGCGCTACGGCGTTGCCTGCGTGACGGTGATGCGACTGACGGAGGTAGAGGAATGAGCCTTGCGATTGTGCCCGGAAGCTTTGATCCCATGACGCTGGGACACCTGGACGTGGTGGAGCAGGCACTCAGGCAATACGACGAGGTGGTGGTCGCCGTTATGGTGAACCCTCAAAAGCAGACAACCTTTGACATGGATACGCGGGTTGCCATCGCAGAGCGTACAGTGGAGCATCTGCCCCATGTGCGCGTGATCTCGGATACCGGGATGCTCATTGATCTTTTTGACCGCTTGGGCGCGGATGCGGTGTGCAAGGGATACCGCAATCCGAGTGACTATGATTACGAGATGAGCATGGCGGACTGGAACGCCCATCACAATCCCCGCTTTCGCACGGTGCTCTATCCTGCAAAAGAGGAGCGGCAGACGCTCAGCTCCACCCTTGTCCGAGGAGAACTTGCAGAGGGTGGGGATCTGTGCGGCTTGGTGCATCCAAACGCGCTTCCTCTCATTCTTGAAAAAACGGTGTGAATATGAACAACGGAAAATATAAAAAGCTATGCTCGGACACCGTGATCCTGGCGATCGGAACCTTTGGGTCAAAGCTCTTGGTCTTCCTTTTGATGCCCTTGTACACGGCGCTCCTGTCGCCGACACAGTACAGTGCGGCAGAGTTGATCACGGGCACGGCCAATCTGATTATGCCCTTTGCCTGCATGGGAATCACCACGGGCATCTTCCGCTTTGCGGCAGAGAAGGGAGCGGATCAGCGCGAGGTGTTCTCCTCAGGGCTGGCACTCCTCGGCACAGGGCTTTTGGGACTTACCCTTGTTGGCTTGCCCTTCTGCTTCCTTGGCGCGTGGCGCATGGAAGTGGCGCTGATTTTGGCGTATATCCTCTTTGCCGATGTGCAGGCGGTGTGCGCCCAGTACGTCCGTGCGATCGATCGGATGCGCCTGTTTGCCGTGCAGGGAATTCTGAATACGATTCTGACAATTCTTTTCAATATTCTTTTTTTAGTCGTCTTTGACCTTGGCGTGACAGGATACGTGCTGTCGGTGGTGGTTGGAAATTTCATCACGGCGGTGTTTTTGTTTGTCACGGCAAAGCTTTGGCGTGTGTTCCGATGGTCGGCGGTTCGACGGGAGACGATTTCACAGCTGTTCCGTTTCAGTCTTCCGATGGTGCCCACCACCGTCTGCTGGCTGATTACCGATCTCTCCGACCGCTATTTTGTCAATGCGATCTGGGGAGGGGCTGCCAACGGCATTTATTCGGCGGCGTATAAGATTCCCACCATCGTGACCTTGATCTCCTCGGTTTTCATGCAGGCGTGGCAGTTTTCGGCGGTTGCCGAATCGTCTGACGAGCAGTCCTGCAGCCGCTTTTATTCCAAGGTTTTCAAGGGCTTTCTTGCCTTGATTTCCATTGGTACGGCGGGGTTGATTTTCTTTTCGCGGTTTCTTTGCAGACTGCTCCTGGACGCCTCCTACTTTGAGGCGTGGAGATATATGCCCACGCTTCTGTGTGCTTCGGCGGTGGAGGCGGTGGTGTCATTTCTGGCGACGGTTTATCTCGTGCGAAAAAAGAGTATGCACTCCTTCGTAACGGCTATCGTCGGAACGGTCACAAATCTGATGCTCAATGCGATTCTGATCCCCCGGATCGGTGTTCTTGGAGCGGCGGTTGCAACGCTCGTCAGCTATTGTGTCGTTTGCGCGCTTCGTCTGACGGATGTTCCGAGGCTCTTGCCGTTTGAGCGATTGATCCCGCGTCAGATCCTCAATTTCTCCCTTCTGTTTGCGATGGCGGCGGTTATGACTTTTGTCCAAAAAGGACGGCTTTGGATCGCCTTGCTGCCCGCAATCGCCGTGCTGGCGGTCAATCTGTTTGACCTTTGGAGAAGCGTTAAGGGGATTTTGCAAAGAAAAAGAGAAAAAAGTTGAAAAAATTTTCAAAAACCACTTGCAAAACGAAATTAGGTGTGATATAATATTCAAGCTGCGTTTTTACGCGCATATTTTGAGGGTGGTCCGCTGCAATGCTCGCAAGAACGCCCGATGTAATTAGGAGGAGCCAAAATGGATTTGTTGAAGGCTTTTACAAACGAGCAGTTGAAGAAGGACATGCCCCTCGTCCGCATCGGTGACACCGTGCGTGTTCACAACAAGATCAAAGAAGGTGCAAGAGAGAGAATCCAGATGTTTGAAGGAACCGTTATCGCAAAGCACGGTGGCGGAATCTCCGAGACCTTTACCGTTAGACGTATTTCTTACGGTGTAGGCGTGGAGAAGACCTTCCCGATTCATTCTCCCAACGTGGAAAAGGTTGACATCATCCGTGTCGGTAAGATCAGACGTGCAAAGCTGTACTACCTGCGTGGCAGAGTTGGTAAGGCTTCCAAGGTTAAGGAACAGATCTGATTTTGCACCCACAAAACAAACAGAATGCCCTGCGTGCAAAAGCACGCAGTGCATTCTGTTTTTTTTCAGCTCTCCCATCTCGCAACTTTGATGCCGGATGAGAGAGCTTTTTGT
>JAZQVI010000076.1:0-17100 GCA_045631745.1 Eubacteriales bacterium | reverse complement strand
AATCCCAAATTCAAGGACGTATTGAAATATTGCCGCGCCGAGCGCGTGGAGGTTGAGGCTCCCGAGGGGTTCGTCTACTCCTTTGACGGCGAGCTGATCGAGAACAACCGCTTCACGGTGGAGGTGGCGCACCGCGCGCTCCGCTTTGCCGTGCCGAAGGGCGCCAAGCCCATCGTTGATCCGCAGTATTTGCCCAAGACGGAAGAAAAAGAATTTGCAACGGTATAATCTGCCGTGCCGAGAAATGAGGCGGAGGGGTTGCGGAAAGACTGCTTTCAAACAACCCCTCAGTCACCTGCGGCGCCAGCTCCCTCTCGGAGGGAGCCTTGGATTCGTGCAAATTTCCAACTGTAGATTTGGAAATGAAGTTTGTCATTAGCCTGAGCCCGCTTGCTCCAAGCAAGCGGGCTTCTTTGTCTTACGAAAACCACGCCATCGTGGCGGCTTCAAAAGAGACGATGCCGATGAGCAGAAAGCAAATAAAAGTCAGCGCAGAATGTGTTGGTGTCAAAGCCTCTCCTTGTGGGAGAGGTGGCAGCCGAAGGCTGACGGAGAGGGTTGAAAAACGCACCCTCTCACCCGCTATCGCGGGGGCTCTCCCGGGGGGAGAGCCTTTGGTGAGCGCAATACGATTTGATTCGAAACAGCCATACATCTGTTGTTGTCTTTAATTAAGGCGTAAGAGGTACTGCATTTATGTCCATAAACACGAAACACGGCACACCTCTTTCGAGATATGCCGTGTTTTTGAAAACGGTCCTTAAGGGCACTATTGTATCAATCTTTATCCGTTCGATTTGTGATCGTAGAGAAAATCCACCTTGCCCGAGAAGAGCGCCATGATACCGCGGTAGATGACGTCGGGGCGGTCGCGGAAGCTCTTTTTGATCTGCTGTGCGCGATACTCCGAGTCGGCGTTGAGGGTGGTGGAGAGAAGGATCTTGTCCTTTTCCTTGAGCGTTACCGTGACGTTGTAGGTCTGATCGGAAAGCCGCTCGGATTGGCAGTCTACCGTGACTCCGCGGCGGCGGAAATCCAGGTACTGCAGGGCGCACGCCATGCTCTTGTCGAGAACGGTGGGAAGAATGTCCGACTTGAGCTGCTCGGCAATGAGCCGCCCCTTGTGGGTGACCGAGTAGAGCGGGTCGCCATGCTCGTTTTGCCCGTCCGCCACGATCAATTCGCCCTCCAGCATCTCGTGAAAGGCGTCGGCAAAGTCGAGATACA
Source organism: Eubacteriales bacterium (assembly GCA_045631745.1). GTDB lineage: Bacteria > Bacillota > Clostridia > Oscillospirales > CAG-272 > UMGS1865. The sequence goes on along the minus strand of JAZQVI010000076.1, from coordinate 15,873 downwards.
TCACGTAATCGGTCTGCATCACCATCTCGCTCACGGTCACGTAGTCCATGGGATAGTTGAGATTCTTCATCAGGTACAAGACGAAGATCTTGACGTTATTCAAGCTGCCGATCTGAGAGCCCATGTGATGCCTCCTTTACATGATTTTGCATTAGTATAACATATTTTTTTGAAAAATTCAATAGTTTTGGTTGCATTTTAAAAGTTTTTATGTTATGATATAAAAAGATCGTCAATAAATGCTACCATACCGTAAAAAAAGGAACTTTTATCATGATTCAGATTGCCATTCTTGGATTTGGCGTTGTCGGAAGCGGCACCGCCGAGGTTTTGACCGAAAACAAGGAGCTGATCGCCAAGCGCTGCGGCGACGAGGTGAACGTCAAGTACATCCTCGACCTGCGCGATTTCCCCGATCACCCTCTGGGCGACCGTGTTGTTCACGATATCAACGTGATCCTGTCCGATCCCGAGGTTTCCATTGTCGTGGAGATGATGGGAGGCTCTCATCCCGCCTACGATTTCAGCAAGTCTGCGCTCCTGGCGGGCAAGAGTGTTGTGACCTCCAACAAGGAGGTGGTCGCAAACTTTGGCGCGGAGCTGCTTGCGATCGCCGGGGAGAAGGGCGTTTCCTATCTCTTTGAGGCGAGCGTTGGGGGAGGGATTCCGATCATTCGCCCCCTGCAGGTCGATCTCGCGTCAAACGAGATTTTGTCGGTCAGCGGCATTCTGAACGGAACGACCAACTTTATTCTCACCAAGATGAAGAACGAGGGCGCGGACTTTGCATCCGCCCTGAAGGAGGCGCAGGCAAACGGCTTTGCCGAGGCAAACCCTGCGGCAGACGTCGAGGGACTCGACGCGGCAAGAAAGATTGTGATCTTGGCGGCACTCTCCTTTGGCAAGCTCCTCTCTCCGAGCAAGATCTCGGTGGAGGGCATTACCAAGATCACCGCAGAGCAGACCGCTGTGGCGGAGTCCTTTGGCTGTGCCATCAAGCTGATCGGCCACACCGAGCGCATTGACGGCCGCGTGCTGGCGATGGTTGCTCCCCACATGGTGCCCGCCTCCAATCCCGTGCATCACGTTTCGGGCGTTTTCAACGGAATTTTGGTGGATGCCAATATGCTGGGCAGAGCGCTCTTTTACGGCGCGGGAGCAGGCAAGCTTCCCACGGCGAGCGCGGTGGTTGCAGATATTCTCAGTATTGCTTCGGGCACCGAGATCGCGGGACGCCTCTCCTGGCAGGTTGCGACCGACGGAGACATGGCTGACGTCTGTGAGCGTGTTTGCCGCCGTCTCTACGTGATGGAGGGCTGCGCGAAGTGTGCAGACAAGGCGCGCGAGCACTTTGGATTTGATTCCTGCAAGGTGGACGGGGAGACAGGCACCTTTGCCTTCATCAGCCGCCCGATGTCGGGCAAGGAGGCGGACGACGCCCTTGCGACTTGCAAGATGACGCTTGTGTGGAGTATGCCCGTATTGGACTGATTGAATGAAAATAAGATGGGGAACTTGGAAATGAGTTCCCCATCAGGCTATAGACCCAACGAACGAGTTTTGCCGATTTGGTAAAAGTTTTCGCCCGCCTTTTTCAAAAGGCGGCGCGGTGGAGGCTGCGGAAGCCTCCTCGCGCTCCGCAGAGCGCGAAATATCCTTTTCGGCGTTTCTTTTTGCGAACTTTTTCTTTGCGCCTTCTTCTTGCAAAGAAAAAGTGGCTAAGGAATTTGTGCGATTTAACAAACTGTTATGGGGAACTTGGAGAAAAGTTCCCCATTCATTATAAGAGAACACCGTGCGGATTATTTGCGCGGGGAAGGGAGTTCTTTTTGAAACGACTGACAAAAATTTTGCGTTCCCAGCTCTCGCTTCTCAAGCCTTTTTTGTCGAGCTGCTCCTTGGAGACGGCAAGACGCGGGCAGGAAAAGCTGGGCAAGCTGATGATGAACGCGCACAAGAAAGACGTTCGGGCAGAGGATTTTACCATCGGCTCGATGCCGTGCTCCATGATCCACCCCCGTGACGAGCTTTCCGACGGTGTGATTTTGTATCTCCACGGCGGAGGCTACACCTGCGGAAATCTCGACTACGCCAAGGGATTTGGCTCGGCGCTCGCGGCAAAGTGCGGGATTCGCGTGCTTTGCGTTGCCTACCGACTTGCCCCTGAGGAGGTCTATCCTGCGGCTCTGCAGGATTGCACCGACGCCTACGGCTATTTGCTCTCGAACGGCTATGCTCCCCAGCGGATCCTTCTGTGCGGCGAGAGCGCGGGGGGAGGACTTTGCTACTCCCTTTGCATCAAGCTCCGAGACAAGGGCTGGGCGCTCCCTGCGGGCATCATCGCCATCTCCCCCTGGACCGACCTCACCATGAGCGGTGCGTCCTATGAGGCAAACCTGAAAAGAGATCCCTCCATGACCGGGGAAAAGCTCAAATACTATGCCGATTGCTATCTTTACGGTGCTGTGACATCCGAGAAGAATCTCTATCCCGTCACCAACGAGGACGCCGAGGAGGATGCGCGCATCAAGCGTCAGCCTCTGGTCTCCCCCCTCTTTGCCGAGCTTGACCGCATGCCCCCCTCCCTGATTTTTGTTGGGGGAGACGAGATTATGCTGGACGATGCGGCGGGGATCCACGAAAAGCTCCTCTCGGCAGGATGTCGCGCGGAGCTGGTGGTAACGCCCGAGATGTGGCACGGCTACGTGCTGTATGGGCTGAAGGAGAACGAGGGGGACTTTGACCGTATCCGAAAATTCATACGCGTGAACATTCCTCACCAAAAGAAGCTCCGCTGGCTGACACTGGACAACGCGGCAAAGATCTTTCCCGCCGCGCGCCGCCGCAACTGGAGCAACGTTTTCCGCCTCTCCGCAACTCTGAACGAGCCGATCGACAAAAAGGTGCTGCGAAGCGCCCTGGACGTCACCGTCAGACGCTTTCCTTCCATCGCGGTACGCCTCAAAACGGGATTTTTCTGGTACTTCCTCGAGGAGATTCCCTCGGCGCCCGAGATCATGGAGGAGAAGCCTTATCCTCTCTCGAGAATGATCTTTGACGATATCCGCAAGTGCGCGTTCCGCGTGATCGTTCACGACAGGCGGATTGCGGTGGAGTTCTTCCACGCCTTGACCGACGGAAACGGGGGACTGATTTTCCTCAAGACCTTGGTTGCCGAGTACCTCTATCAGAAATACGGCACGCGCGTTCCGATCGGGGAGGGTGTGCTTGACCGACTGGAGGAGCCCTCCGAGAGCGAGATGGAGGACAGCTTCTTCAAGTATGCGGGCAAGAAAAGCGCATCCCGCGCCGACACCGACGCCTTCAAGCTCACAGGAGAGCGCGAGGTGGACGGCTACAAAACCAACACCACCTTCCTGCTGGACGCCTCTGAGGTTGCCGCCGAGGCAAAGAAGCGCGGCGTGACGGTGACGGCGTATCTTACCACCGCCCTCATGCTCGCCTGCGTGCGCGTGCAGGAGCAAACCGTTCGAAATCCAAAAAGATGGAAGCCCATCAAGATCCTCATCCCCGTCAATCTGCGAAAGATGTTCCCCTCGAAAACGCTTCGCAACTTCGTGCTTTACGCCACCCCGGGGATCGATCCTGCCCTTGGGGAATATGAATTTGACGAGGTCTGTCGGATCGTGCATCATCAGATGAAGCTGCAGATCACCGAGAAGAATCTGGCGGCAATGATTGCAACCAACGTCAACAATGAGCGGCAGATGATCCTGCGTCTTGCCCCTCTTTTCATCAAGAATTTTGTCATGAAGCTCATTTTTAACGCCGTTGGAGAGCGCAAGTCCTGCTTCAGCTTTTCCAACCTTGGCGTGGTGAAGATGCCCGAGGAGTTTTCGTCGGCGGTGGAGCGGCTGGATTTCGTGCTTGGTGTGCAGTCCAAAGCCCCCTATAACACCTCTGCCATCACCTACAACGGTGTGTTGAACCTGAACGTGATCCGCAACATCAAGGAGCCGCTTCTTGAAAGCAGTCTGTACGGTGTTCTGCGTGAGCAGGGGATCGGCGTGAAGGTGGAGAGCAATACCAGAGAAGGAGGAAAGTGAAATGTACTGTATCAAATGCGGCGTTGAGCTGTCGAAGGGACAAAAGATCTGTCCCATCTGCCAAACTAAGGTCTATCATCCCGATCTTCCCATCGAGGAGGTGCCCCCGACCTACCCCCAAGGGGAGTTCCAGTCGGAGGAATTCAACCCCCGTGGCGTTTTGTTCGTCATCACCATTTTGGCGTCCCTCGTCATCGGGCTGGTCGTGGGATTTGAATTGTCGTTGCATCACGCAATCGGCTGGTCGGGCTATGTTGCGGGGGGGATTCTTCTTGCGTACGTGGTCGTGATCTTGCCTTGCTGGTTCAAGCATCCCAATCCCGTGATCTTTGTGCCCTGCGATTTTCTCGGGGTGCTTGCACTGCTCCTCTATATCAATCTCCAAACGGGCGGGAAGTGGTTTTTCAGCTTTGCCATGCCCGTAACGCTCTCTCTGTGCGTCATCGTTTCGGCGATGGTCGCCCTGCTCCGCTACGTGCGGCGCGGCCGCCTTTACACCGTAGGTGGGGGACTGATCGCGCTGGGAATCTGGACGGTGCTCCTGGAGTATTTCCTCCGAAGCGCATTCGCGGTGAAGACCGCGATCTACTGGTCGCCCTTTTCGGGGGGATCGCTCTTTATCATGGGCATGATGCTCATCGTCATAGCCATTGTCAAGCCCCTGCGCGATTCTCTCAGAAGGATCTTTTTCGTTGGCAGAGTGGATGGCTGATGCAGGAAGATGATGTATAAAAACAAGTGGACGCTGCACACTTTTTGTGATGCGGCGTCCTTTTTGCGCCAACATTGCAACAATTAACAAAATGTTCATGAATGATTTGCACAGTTCGTTGACAAAACGGCGGTTTTGTGGTAGAATTTTATTAAGATGGGGTAGGGTTTTTTGAGGAAAAAAGAAGGAATTTTACCCCGACAAAACGAAATTGGAGGATGATCCAAATGGAGAAAAACGCAACGGTCGGAATGCAGAAAATGCGCGACTTGTTCGACTCCGGGAGCTTCGTGGAGATCGGAGCTTACCTCAAGAGTGAAAACAGAGATTTGACGGGTGTGGTTTGCGGCTATGGCGCGGTTAACGGCAGACTTGTCTATGCCTTTGCACAGGACACCGACCGCGAGAAGGGCGCTTATGACCTCACGGCTGCCAAGAAGATCGGGATGCTCTACGAGATGGCGCTGAAGAACGGCGCACCCGTGATCGGCTTCTTCGACAGCATCGGCGCATACGTTAGCGACGGATCGACCGCCCTGGACGCATACGGCAAGCTGCTTGCTTGTGTGAGCCGCGCATCGGGCGTGATCCCGCAGATCGCCCTGATCGACGGTGTTTGCGGCGGAATGTTTGCAACGGTTGCGGCGATGTTTGATCTTGTCGTGGCGGTGAAGGGAGAGGCAAAGCTCTTTGTCAACGCCCCCTTCCTGATCGGCAAGGAGGTCGGAACGGCAGAATATACGGCAGAGAACGGACTTGCCTCCATCGTTGCGGAGAACAGCACCGACGCCATCGCGCGCGTGCGCTCCTTGATCGATCTGCTCCCCTCGAATTGCGAGGAGGGTGTGACGGCGGAGGAGATTTCCGATGACGTCAACCGCGCGGTTGCCCCCACGGGCTTGACCGGTGCGGCGCTTTGCGAGTTGATCGCAGATGCAGGACGGTTCACCGAGATCGGCGGCGCGTACGCCGAGGAGATGGTGACGGGACTTTTGCGGATCGGCGGCGTGACCTGCGGTGTCATCGCAAACGATTCCAATCAGAACGGCGGCAGACTGACGGGGGAGGGTGCCAAGAAGGCGGCAAAACTGATCTCCTTCTGCGACAGCTTCGGAATCCCTGTGATTACCCTGATCGACAGCGAGGGCGTTGCCGTCAGCGAGAGCGAGGAGCCAACGCTGGCAACAAGCCTTGGCAAGCTTGCCATGGCGTATTCCTCGGCAGACGTTGCAAAGATCACGGCTGTCGTTGGACGTGCATACGGTGCGGCGTTTACCCTGATGGGCTCGCGTGCGCTTGGAGCAGACATGGTTTATGCACTCCCCGAGGCACTCGTGAGCGTGATGGAGCCTGCGGCGGCGGTTGCTTTCCTCTGGAACGACCGTATTACCGAGGAATGCACGCGTGAGGATCTGACCGAGGAGTGGAAGCGCACCCGCGCATCGGCAAAGGCTGCGGCGGCAGAGGGAAGTGTGGACGATATCATCGATCCCGCAGAGCTTCGCGCAAGGATCTGCTCGGCGGTCTATATGCTGATGATGAAGCGCTCGGAGACTTCTGCGCGCAGACATTGCAACCTTCCTCTTTGATGCGGAGGATCGGATATGATGAATTCGAATTTGTTTTACGCCCTGCGGGTTAGCGGAAGAACCTTTGTGGAGGACGCAAAGGAGGCGGGCACAGTCACCCTGCTTGGCATGGTGGCGATCTTCGCGGTCTTGTCACTGCTTTGGCTGGTGATCGAGATTTTGCACCGCACATTGACCGAGCAACAGGCAACAAACGCAGCGGAAAAGAAGCCAAAGGCGGCTCCTGTCGAGAAGCCTGCAAGAGAGCCGAGAGCGTTCGGCAGACCCGCGCCCGATGACGGTGCCTTGGTAGCGGCGATCACGGCGGCAATCTCAGCCGCGATGGCTGAGGAAGGGTACACAGGCGGTTTCCGCGTGGTGTCCTTTAAGAGATCCTCTAACCGCAGAAGCGGAAGAAACTGAATCATTTTGAAAGGTTGATAGGTGATAAAAATGAAGAATTATCGTGTAACCGTAAACGGTATTGCATATGACGTTGTAGTTGAGGAGATCGGTGCGAATTCCTACGCGCCCACCCCCGTAGCAGCTCCTGCTCCCGCAGCGGCTCCTGCTCCCGCAGCAGCTCCCGCGCCTGCGGCAAAGCCTGCAGGACCTGCAGGGGCAAACGCCATCAAGGCGCCCATGCCCGGTAACATTATCAAGGTAAACGTAAAGGCAGGTGCCGCTGTGAAGAAGGGCGACGTGCTCTGCGTGCTGGAGGCGATGAAGATGGAGAACGACATCATGGCACCCGCAGACGGAACGGTTGCAACGGTTGAGGTATCGGCAGGTCAGTCGGTACAGACCGATGCGGTTCTTGTAACCTTGAACTAAGCTGACTTTTTGCAAAAATTTGTAGAAAGGAAGCCGATCTATGAATCAAATTATTGAAAGCACAAAGGATTTTTTGCTTTCCACGGGCGTGTATAAGCTCATCCAGCAAGACGGCTGGTGGAAAACGCTTTTGATGCTTGCCATTTCGGGCGTGCTGGTTTATCTGGCGATCGCCAAGAAGTTTGAGCCCCTGCTCCTGCTTCCCATCGCCATCGGTATGCTCCTGACCAATCTGCCGGGCGGCGGGATGTTCCATTTGGACTTCTTCATCGGCGAGACGGTGAACTATTCTGAGGTGGTTCACCATGGCGGTCTTTTGGATCTGTTGTATCTCGGCGTCAAGCTGGGAATCTACCCCTGCTTGATCTTCATCGGCATCGGCGCGATGACCGATTTTACCCCTCTGATTTCCAATCCCAAGAGCCTTCTGATCGGCGCGGGCGCACAGCTTGGTGTGTTCGTTGCCTTCTCGGGAGCACTCCTGTCGGGAATGTTTACGGGAAATGAGGCGGCGGCGATCGGTATCATCGGAGGTGCGGACGGCCCGACGGCGATTCTCGTCACCAAGACCCTCGCTCCCGCATTGTTGGGCGCAATCGCCATCGCGGCGTATTCCTACATGGCGCTGATCCCGATGATCCAGCCTCCCATTATGCGCGCGCTCACTACATCCGAGGAGCGCAAGATCCGCATGACCGATCTGCGCCCCGTATCCCGCACCGAAAAGCTGGTATTTCCCATCGTGGTAACGGCGGTCGTGGGACTGATCGTTCCCGACGCGCTCCCCTTGGTGGGTTGCTTGATGTTTGGAAACCTGCTCAACGTGTGCGGCGTGACCGAGCGTCTGTCGCGTACGGTTCAGAATGAACTCATGAACATCGTCACGGTCTTCCTTGGAATCACCGTTGGCGCGACCGCATCGGCAGAGAACTTCCTCCGCCTTCAGACCATTCTCATCATTTGTCTCGGACTTGTTGCCTTCTGTATCTCCACTGTGGGAGGCTTGCTCACGGCAAAGATCATGTGCAAGCTCACGGGCGGCAAGATCAATCCTCTGATCGGCTCTGCAGGCGTTTCCGCCGTTCCGATGGCGGCGCGCGTGGCGCAGAAGGTCGGCCAGGAGGAGGACCCCGGAAACTTCCTTCTGATGCACGCCATGGGCCCCAACGTGGCAGGCGTGATCGGTTCTGCGGTTGCCGCAGGCGTTCTGCTTTCCTACTTCGGCTAAAGGGGTAGGAACCCAACTTACAAGAAAGGATTCACAGTTGTATTATGGCAAAAGTGAAGATTACAGAAACAGTTCTTCGTGACTCTCACCAGTCCCTGATCGCCACCCGAATGACCACCGAGGAGATGCTCCCCATTCTGGAGACGATGGATCAGATCGGCTACCACTCGCTGGAAGCGTGGGGAGGCGCGACCTTTGACTCCTGTATGCGATTCCTCAACGAGGACCCCTGGGAGCGTCTGCGCAAGATCCGCGACAAGGTAAAGAACACCAAGCTGCAGATGCTGTTCCGCGGTCAGAATATCCTGGGCTACCGCCACTATTCGGACGACGTGGTGGAGTATTTCGTGCAGAAGTCGATCGCAAACGGCATTGATATTCTCCGTATTTTTGATGCGCTCAACGATCCGAGAAACCTCAAGACGGCGATCGATGCCACCAAGCGCGAGGGCGGACACGTCCAGGCGGCGGTCTCCTATACCACGGGTCCCATCTATACCCTCGAATATTACGCAAACTACGCCAAGCAGCTTGAGGAGATGGGGGCGGACTCCATTTGTATCAAGGACATGGCGGGTCTGCTCAAGCCCTACGATGCGTACGATATGGTCAAGGCGCTCAAGGAGAGCGTTAAGATCCCGGTTCAGCTCCATACCCACTACACCTCGGGTCTTGCATCCATGACGCTGCTCAAGGCAGTGGAGGCAGGGGTTGACGTGATTGATACCGCGATCTCTCCCATGGCATTGGGAACCTCTCAGCCTCCCACCGAGGCGCTGGTTGCAGCACTCCAGGGAACTGCGTACGATACGGGGATCAACCTTGCAGATCTCGACGCGATCACCAAGTATTTCACCCCTCTGCGCGAGAAGTATCTCTCGAGCGGTCAGCTCAATCCCAAGGCGCTCAAGGTGGACGTCAATGCCTTGATGTATCAGGTACCGGGCGGAATGCTCTCCAACCTCATGAGCCAGCTGGCGCAGGCAGGGAAGTCTGACAAGCTTACCGAGGTACTGGAGGAGGTTCCGAGAGTTCGTGCAGATGTCGGCTACCCCCCGCTGGTAACCCCTTCCTCCCAGATCGTTGGCACACAGGCGGTGTTCAATGTCATCATGGGCGAGCGTTACAAGACCGTGACCAAGGAATTCAAGGGCGTCGTGCGCGGTGACTACGGTAAGACCGCCGTTCCGATCGATCCTGCGTTTATCAAGAAGATCATCGGAGACGAGAAACCCACCACCTGCCGTCCGGCAGACCTTTTGAGCCCCGAGCTCGAGAAGCTGAGAGGCGAGATCGCGCCCTATCTCGAGCAGGAGGAGGACGTGCTCTCCTACGCGCTCTTCCCCGAGGTGTCCAAGAAGTTCTTTGAGTACCGCAAGGCAAAGAAGTATGGCCTGGACGGTGAAAACGCCGATCCTAAGCTCGGCGTGCATACGGTTTGATTGAAAATCAAAAGGACAGAGAATGTTTTACGTTCTCTGTCCTTTTTTGTCGTTCAATCCTTCGTTTTGTCTCTGCTTTTGGGATCAAATTCGGGGAAACAAAATAAAAAGTAGTCGCACTCATCGCAACAACATTCAAAGCTCTGCTCCCCGTTTCCAAGACAAGTGCCGGGCTCTCCGGGCGTAAGCTCTACGCCGCTGACATCAATGATCTTTTTTTGGATGTTGTTGCTCATATGATCCCCCTGTCCGTAAAAAAAAGGTGCGCAACCGAAGCTACGCACCGAAAAACGTAGCTCCATGCCGCGACGCAAACTTTCTTACACTACCATATAACACGGAAAAGCATACAAAAAGGGAGCATACATTTTTGCCAAAAGGAAAAAGGTATACTTATCCCATGTTAACCATGGTAGTGTCGTGTTATTCAGTTTACGTCGCAAGGACATTATAACACAATCTTGATAAATTGTAAATACTTTTTGGGTAAATTTATTTGACTGAAGTATGGATTGTGTGAGGCTCCCTCCGGGAGGGAGCTGGCTCGCAGCTGGGGTTCCCCGAAGCGAGCTTGCGAGCTTTGGGAGTTCGCATCGATGGCGAGACTGAGGGAGAGCCTTTGGATCCTGATCAAAACGTGTTAAAAAATCGCAATGTTTCTTCATAATGAGACCGAATTTTGTGATCATTGAGCTAACAAAAAGCCTCTCCTTTTGGGAGAGGTGGCTCGCGTAGCGAGACGGAGAGGGTTCAATCCGCGCTCAGTTGGGCTCGAGAAACCCTTGACACGCAAAGTCGGAGGTGAATCCTCGCTTGGGCTGGGGAAAAGCTCTGTAGAAAAGGCAATGGTTCGTTAAATATCAAAAATGTCACGCCCCACTTTTTCTTTGACACCTCAGGCGCAAAGAAAAAGTTCGCAAAAAGAAACGCCGTAAAGGATCTTTCGCGCTCTGCGGAGCGCGACAAGGGCTCCGCGCCCTTGACTTCGCAAACTTTTGAAAAAGTTTGATCAAAACTTTTCCGTAATTCCGCTTCACAGCATAAAATATAAAAAATCTGCGCATACTGAAGTCGCAGACTTTTTTATTTTGGGAGGTTTTGCATGATCAAGATCCTGTACGTCATCAGTGACAAGAATATCGGGGGCGCGGGGGTGCTGATTTGCAACCTGCTCGCACATCTCGACCGAACGCGGTTTTGTGCGGCGGTCGCGCTCCCTTACGGAAGCAAATTGCGCGAGCGGCTGCTCGCCCACAATGTGCAGATTTGCGAGCTGGAGAACCCTGTGGATCGCGCCGGCGTTGCCTCGGTTCGCGAGATGATGCGCGTCATTCGCTCGCTTGACCCCGACATCGTCCACGCCAACGCAGCAGTTAGTGCGCGGATCGCGGGGCAGCTGTGCGGCAAAAAGACGGTTCACACCAGGCACTGCTATTTCCCCCTCAAAAAAGAAGGGGGCATCGCGCGCCTTTTGCAAAATTTCGGGAATCGGTCGCTCTCCGATCTTGCGATTGCGACCTCCGAGTCCGCCGCCGAGAATCTGCGGGACTTGGGGATCCCCAAGCGCAATATCCGCGTCATTCTCAACGGCTCCGACCCTGTGCGAGCGGTGTCACAGGAGGAGATCGACGATCTGCGTCGCCGTTGGGATCTCTCGGATCAGGACTTTTGTGTTGGGATCTGTGCGCGGCTGGAGCCCTACAAGGGGCACGCGACCTTTTTGCGCGCCGTGGAGCGGCTGTGTGAGATGGATCTCTCCCGCCAAATGAAATTTCTGATCGTGGGAGAGGGAAGTCTGAAGCGGCATATCGAGCAGAACGTCCGCGCGCTGGGACTTTCGGATCGGGTGCGGATCGTGGGATTTGTTCGGGACATGGCGCCTGTTTACCGCCTGCTTCGGGTGCTTGTCAACGCCTCGAGCGGCACCGAGACCTCCTGTCTTGCCATTTCGGAGGGCATGAGCGCGGCTCTCCCCGTTGTTGCGACCGATTATGGCGGAAACCGCGCGATGATCGGCAAGGGGGAGGCGGGGATTCTTGTTCCCGTGGACGATCCCGTCGCTATGGCAGAGGCAATCCGCAAAATCGCGTCGGACGAGGTATTGGAAAACACGATGCGCGACGCAGCATACGCGCGGTATCTCGAGCGCTTCACCGCCGCGCGCATGACAAGGGAGACCGAGCGCGTCTATTTTGAGCTGATGGAGAAAAAATAAAACTGACGTTTATCGTCAGCTCTACGAAAGTTTTGATCAAACTTTTTCAAAAGTTTGTGGGGTGGAGGGGCAACGCCCTCCTCGCGCTCCGCAGAGCGCGAAATCTCTTTTCGGCGTTTTCTTTTGCGAACTTTTCTTTTGCGCCTGCGGTGTCAAAAGAAAAGTGGACAAACGTATTTGTGCATTGTTGCGAAAAAGGGAGGAACTTCTTTTCGAAAGAAGTTCCTCCCTTTCCAAGTACTTATCGTTAGTGAAAAGGCAAAAGAGCCGATGCGATGGTGAAATAGATCATAAGCACCACGGTATCCACGATGGTGGTGATAAACGGACTTGCCATCACGGCAGGGTCCAGTCCCAGGCGTTTTGCGCCCATGGGGAGCAGCGTTCCCACCAGCTTTGCGATGATGATGGCGCAGAAGACGGTGATGCTGATGATGGCGGTGATGAGAAGGTTGTTCTGAATCGCTCCGTTTTCCAAAATGGTGGTGGCGTGGAAGTGAAAATCCACGGCGTAGACCTTGAGGAAGGTCGCCGCAGCAAGGGTGAGACCGCAAAGAACGGACACGCGAAATTCCTTCCACAGCACTCTGAAAACGTCCCGCAGACGGATCTCGTCCAGCGACATTCCGCGGATGATGGTGACCGAGCTTTGTCCGCCCGCGTTTCCTCCCGTGTCCATAAGCATGGGGAAGAAGGCTGTCAGAATGGCGTACGCGCCGATGGCGGTCTCGTATCTTGTAATGATCGTGCTGGTAAAGGTGGCGGAGACCATCAACAGGAGCAACCAGGGAATCCTCTTTTTCCAGGTTTCGAAAATGCCCGTCTTCATGTAGGGCTTGTCGGTGGGAAGGATTGCCGCCATCTTCTCGATGTCCTCGGTTGCCTCTGCTTCCAGGACGTCCATCGCGTCGTCGACCGTAACAAGACCCACCAGCCGCTCCTCGGCATCTGCGATGGGGAGGGCGATGAGGTCGTAGTGCGAGATCAGATTTGCGACGGTTTCGCGGTCGTCCAGCGTATGGGCATAGATGACCGCCTCATCCATGATGTCCTCGATCAGTTGATCGGGCTGGGAAAAGAGCAGCGCCTTGAGGGGCACCACGCCTTGCAAAACTCGTTTAGCATCGGTGACATAGGCAACGTAAACGGTTTCCTTGTCAAGACCCGTGCGGCGGATGCTCTCCACCGCCTGCGCGCAGGTCATGCCGCGATGCAGGTCGATAAACTCACTGGTCATGACGCTGCCCGCGCTGTTCTCGGGGTAGGCGAGGAAGCGGTTGAGCTCGGCGCGCGTCTCGGGGGTGGCATTGCGAAGGATCTTCTTGACCACGCTGGCAGGCATCTCCTCCAGCATATCCACCGCGTCGTCGGTGGCAAGCTCCTCCAAAATCTCTCCCATCTCGCGGTCGGAGAGGTGAGAGACAATAATGTTCTGCAAATCCGGCTCCAGCTCGGCGAAGATTTCCGCTGCGGTGTCCTTTTTCAGAATACGGAACACCATGGGAATGCGCTCGCTCGGCAGGGAGGTAAGATATTCTGCGGCATCGATGGGGTTGATCTCATCCAGGTGCTGCATCAAAGTGGAATACCGTCTGGATTCCAAAAGCTCGTTCAGTGTTTCAAATTCACGAAGCTTGATCTGATTCATCGAAATGAACCTCCTTTGATGGAATGCAAGAGAAACAATTAGATATATGCGTCAATGGTTTTCAGATAGATCTCCATCTTTGTCTCGGCATCACGCTGATCCTTGGCGCGCAGGAGATAGTAGAACTTGACCTTGGGCTCGGTTCCCGAGGGGCGAACCACGATCACGTCGCCGTTCTCGAGCTGGTAGTAGAGCACGTTGGAGCGAGGAAGTCCCGTCGGGCGTGCCTCGCCGTTTTCGGTGATGGTCTGACTTTGGTAGTCTCCTACCAGGGTAACTGCGAAATCACCGAATTTTGCAGGGGGATTTTCGCGCAGACCGTTCATGAGCGCTGCCATTCTCTCGTTTCCGTCCACGCCCTCCATATAGAGCTCGCGGTTTGCCTCATAGCAGTAGCCGTATCGCTCAAAGAGCGCATTGAGCGCGTCGGACAGGGTCATGCCCTTGGCGCGGTAGTAGGCGGTCATCTCGCAGATAAGCATGGAGGCGACCACCGCATCCTTGTCTCGCGCATAGGTGCCCTTGAGGTAGCCGTAGCTTTCCTCAAAGCCAAACAGGAAGCTTCCGTGCCCCTCTTGCTCGTGGTTCTTGATGACCTCACCAATGAACTTAAATCCCGTGAGCACATTGAACATCTTCACGCCGTTGGCGCGGCAGATGCGGGTTGCCATCTCGGAGGAAACAATGCTCTTAACGGCATAGGGTTCGTCCGGCATGGTGTTCGTTTCCTTGTAAGCCGTGATGATATAATCAAGCAGGAGGGCGCCCATCTGGTTACCCGTGATGGTTTGGAAGGAGCCGTCCGGGGTTCTCGTCATCACGCCCACGCGGTCGGCGTCGGGGTCGGTCGCCACGATCAGGTCAGAGCCAACCTCGTTTGCCAGCTTGATTCCCAATTCAAACACCTCGGGGTATTCGGGATTGGGCTTTGCCACGGTGGGGAAGTCTCCGCTGATGACCATCTGCTCCTCCACGGTGTAAAGATGCTTCAGCCCGATCCGACGAAGGATCTCGGGGACGAGGTGGTGCCCCGTTCCGTGAATGGGGGAGTAGACGATCTTGAGGCTATCCGCCACGTCTCTGACCGCACTGGGATTGACTGTCTGCGCCTGAACGGCGGTAAGATACTTCTCGTCGATCTCCTCGCCGATCAATTCGATCCTGCCCTCGTCAAGGGCGGTCTGATAGTCCATGGTACGGATATCCGTGAAAATATCCAGCTTGTTGATCTCGGAGGAAACGGTTGCGGCGTGCTCGGGGGGGAGCTGTGCGCCGTCCTCCCAGTACACCTTGTAGCCGTTGTATTGCTTGGGGTTGTGAGACGCCGTGATGTTGATTCCGGCAACGCACTTCAGCTCTCTGAGCGCAAAGGAGAGCTCAGGGGTAGGGCGAAGGGCGTCAAAGAGATAGACCTTGATGCCGTTTGCGGCAAGGACAGTGGCAGAGGTCTTGGCAAAAAGCTCGGAATTGTTACGGGAGTCGTATGCAACCGCAACGCCGTCAGCCTCTCTTCCTTCCTGCAGGATGAGCGCCGCCAATCCTTGCGTCGCGTGGGCAACGGTGTGGCGGTTCATGGCGTTCAGTCCAACCTTCATGACACCGCGCAAGCCTGCGGTACCAAAGGTGAGATTGCCCGAAAAGCGCAGCTTTTTCTCGTCCTCGTTCTGCGCGATTGCGCGCAGCTCCTCCTTTTCACGCTCGCAAAGCTTGTCGCTCGAAAGCCATTTTTCATAAACTACTTGATAATTTGACATGATATTTGATCCTCCGAATGGGTGCTGAAGAAATGAGTAAATACAAAAATTATATGTTATTTGGACGCAAGATATTCACGAAGTGCCTGGGAGAGCTGATCGGGGCAGGAGGTGTTCTTAAATCCGCAACGAATGCCCGAGAGACGCTCGATGGCGTCCTCGATCTTCATGCCTGCAACCAACGCCGCCACGCCCTGGGTGTTGCCCGAGCAGCCGCCGGTGAAGGTGACCTTGACGATGGTGTCGCCGTCCACATCGATGTCGGTCATGCGGGAGCAGACTCCCGAGGGCTTGTAGGTAAAGTGGTTCATGGTAAAATTTCCTTTCAAAGGTTGTTATAGGGCACTGTAAAGTCCGATCAGAATATTGTCGGAGGCCTCCAGGGTCAGAAAACGGAGGAATACG
>JAZQVI010000075.1:0-8590 GCA_045631745.1 Eubacteriales bacterium | reverse complement strand
AATACCTTTTTTAAAATTTTCATCATTATTTTTGATTTTGCATCTACGAACTTTTCAAAAACTTTCATTTTGCTGTTTACATTTTCCCAAAAGCATGGTAAAATAAGACGAGCAGCGACTTTTTTGAAAGGAAATGAACATGACAAATCAAGAACGTTTTCTGAAAATATTTGAGGAAACCATCACGCGAGAGGGTTCTGACAAGCTTTTGGATTTTCTCGTCAACGGATCTGACTTTTTCACCGCCCCTGCCAGCACGCGCTATCACGGCGCCTATGAGGGAGGACTGCTGGAGCACAGTCTCAACGTTTACGACTGTCTGAAGGATATTCTCGCTCGCCCTCGCATGAAGGAGGTCTACGGCCTGGAATACAGTGAGGAATCCATCGCACTCGTAGCGCTGTTGCATGACGTATGCAAGGTTAACTTCTACAAGGCAAGCACGAGAAACGTCAAGGACGAGAACGGAAGATGGACCACCGTTCCCTATTACACCATTGAGGACACCCTTCCCTACGGTCATGGGGAAAAATCCGCCTACATCGTCTCGGCTTACGTGCGCCTGACCCGCGAGGAAGCCTTTGCGATCCGTTATCACATGGGATTTTCGGGCACCGAGGATGTCGGAAACGTGGGCAGAGCGCTTGAAATGTTCCCCCTTGCCTACGCACTGGTCTGCGCCGACATGGAGGCTGCCTTCCTCATGGAAGGAAAGCTGGCCGGCGAACGGGAGGCAAAATGATCGTCAACGTCAAACGAGTGGGATTGATCCGTCTTTCCTACCTGCTCCCCATTCTGTGCGGAACGGCCCTGCTCCTTCTTGCGTGTATCCCCCATCTTTTCTACCTTGCGGACGGAACCACGCGCAACACGCTGAGCCTGTTTGAATTGATGGGCAACACCTACAAAAGCGGAACCACCTTCCTTAGCGGAACGGTTCAGGGAACCACCGCAGACTTGTATTTTTATTTTGTCATGCTCACCCTCTTTTGGGTCAGCGTTGTCAGTATGGTCCTCTACGGAATTTTCTGCATCGCGACCGCCCTTATGACGTGCTTCGTTTGGACGCCTCTTCGACCCCCCTCTGAACTTGAAAACAAGCTCAAAAGAGCTTATCGGATTTTCGTTCCCAATCGCGGTTTCTTCGTATTTTTTCAGATCCTGCCCTTGATCCCCTCCCTTTTTCCCTACTTCTTCGCGCTTTTTGCCAACCGTATGCTCGGACAGAATATGCGCGTATATTATCTCGGAATCCCCGATTTTGTGATCGTTCTGATTCTTGCGGCAGCCGCTCTTACCCCTTTTTTCGTAACCCTGTCCGATCAGAAGCATAACAAAACGGATCTGTTCCGAATCTTTAAGATCGAGAACGATCCAACCTGAACAATGCCATCCCGCGCAAAAATCATTCATAATTGCAAAAAACACCGCTTGGTTAATATGACTAAATTTTATTCAGGCAATTATGCATTTATGACGAAATGGTGTTTCTCACATGACAAAAAGGCATCTTTTTCTTGACAAGAAGATGCCTTTTTGCTATAATATCCATGCTAATCATAGACATGTATAAGGAGGAGAATGTCATGAAAACGGTTCTTTCGAGTAAAGTGATCATCAAAAGAGTGCTTCCCTTTCTGTTGGCGCTTGTTCTTTGCGTGGGATGTCAGCAAAAGGCCCCCGAGCAGCCCCAGGATAACGGAGCAGAGGAAGAGAATCTGGAGGTACGCCTTTTGAACGGTGTTTCCATTGAGGAATACGCCATAGTGTACTCTGACGCAGACCCCGACTACAGCCTTCGCGCGGCGCAGTACATCCAATCCGAGATCAAGACCAAAACAGGCGTGGAGCTCACCTTGAACGAGGATGACAAACCCGCAGGCGCACATGAGATCGTGGTGGGCAACACCAACAGACCCATCTCCGAGAATCTCAAAGCCAAAACGGAGAACGTGCAATTTGCGATCCTTGCCGATGAAACCAGCATCGCGATGGAGGGCGACTACTTCATCATTGCTGCTGCCGCATACTTCTTTGTGGAGACCTACGTAACAGGCGAGTATTTTAACTCGGAGATCCCCCAGGAGACCAAGATCCACGACCCGATCCAAAAGAAAGCAAACAACTTTATCATGCTGATTGGGGACGGCATGGGCTTTAACCAGACGCTCCTGTATGAAAAGTTCGACGTTGCAACCGAGGGTGATCTCGCATACAGTGACGGAGAGGATATTTTCTACGGCTATTATCTCCCCTATCAAGGCGAATCGCGCACCAAATCGGCATCCTCGTCGGTCACCGACAGTGCGGCGGGCGGAACCGCTCTTGCAACCGGATACAAGACGACAAACGGCTACGTTGGAAAAGACCCTGACGGCAACGATCTTCAATCGCTGACCGAGCTTGCCGCCACCCTTGGAAAAGCCACCGCCGTTATGTCCACCGAGGCAGAAATCGGCGCAACACCCGCAAGCTTTTCTGCACACGCAAAGGATCGAGAGGCAAGCTCCTCCATTAAGCACTCCCAGATAACTCTGAAAAACAGATACAAAACGATCATCAACTGCGGTTATCATAACAAAACGAAGGACGGCGTCGCGGAGATTCAGACCAAGATCACGGATACCTTGAATAAGCTCTCCAAGGACAAGGACGGATTCTTCCTGATGTACGAAGAAGCACACATTGACAAGGCAGGTCACAGCAACGATGCACAGGCAACCTTCAATATGCTTGTTCGTTTCAATCAGGCGATCGGTCTGTTCATGGAATACGCCTTTTACAATCCCGACACCCTCGTGCTGATCACCGCTGACCATGAAACCGGCGGAATGAAGAAGGACTTCTCCTATACGCGTACAGGACACTCCAGTGCAAACGTGCCCGTATTTGCATACGGATACAATGCAAAGGTGTTCAACGACAGAGTCATGGAAAACGTGCAGATCCCCATCACCATCGCATATATGATGGGTCAGAAAAACTTTGGCGATCCAAACTCCTACAGATTGATTGCAAAACAATAACACAAAAAAGGAGATCATCATGAAAAAATTTCTTTCCAACAAGGTACTGCTCAAAAGAGTTCTTCCCTTTATGCTGGCACTCGTGCTTTGCGTGGGATGTCAACCCAAAGAACCCGATCAGCCGCAGGATGATGGAGCGGAGGAAGAAAATCTGGAGGTACGCCTCTTGAACGATGTTTCCATTGAGGAATACTCGATTGTATACTCTGACGCAGAACCCGATTACACCCTTCGCGCTGCACAGTACATCCAATCCGAGATCAAGACCAAAACAGGCGTGGAGCTCACCTTGAACGAGGATGACAAACCCGCAGGCGCGCACGAGATCGTGGTGGGAAACACCAACAGACCCATCTCTGAGGCACTCAATGCCGAGACCAAGAACGTGCAGTTTGCGATCCTTGCCGATGAAACCAGCATCGCAATGGAGGGAGACTACTTTATCATCGCCGCTGCAGCATACTTCTTTGTGGAAACCTATGTAACAGGCGAGTATTTTAACTCGACGATCCCCATGGAAACGAAGATCCACAAGCCGATTCAGAAGGAAGCCAAAAATTTTATCCTCCTGATCGGTGACGGCATGGGCTTCAATCAGACGCTTCTGTTTGAAAAATATGACGTTGAAACCGAGGGTGACCTTGCATTCAGCGACGGTGAGGATATCTTCTACGGCTACTATTTTCCCTATCAGGGCAAGTCGCAAACCAAATCGGCAAGCCATGATATAACCGACAGTGCAGCGGGCGGAACCGCACTCTCAACGGGATACAAAACGAATAACTCCTGCGTCGGAAAGGATGCAAACGGAAACGAAGTACAATCCCTGACCGAGCTTGCCGCCAGCCTTGGCAAGGCAACTGCGGTGTTCTCCACAGAGCCCGTAACGGGCGCAACCCCCGCCGCCTTCTCCGCGCATGCCAATGACAGAACAGAGACCGCTACGATCAAGTCCGGACAGTCAAAAATGACCCGTATGTACGGAACGATCATCAAGGGCGAACTCCACAAATGGAACCAATTCAGCCAGGAAAACGCACAAAATTTGCAGAACGAGATTACCACGGCGCTCAATACGCTTTCCAAGGATAAGGACGGCTTCTTCATGATGTACGAGGAGGCATTCATCGATCAGTATTGCCACTCCAAGAAGATGCAACTGACCTTTAACACGATGGTACAGTTCAACCAGGCAATCGGCTTGTTTATGGAATTTGCGTTTTACAACCCCGACACCTTCGTGCTGATCACCGCCGACCACGAAACAGGCGGACTCACGAAAACCTCCAATGGCTTCACGTATACATCCGATAAACACACCGCTGCAAACGTTCCCGTGTTTGCATACGGATACAATGCAAACGTATTTAACAAAAAGACAATGGAAAACGTTCAGATCCCGATTACCATCGCGGCTATGATGGGTCAGGACAATTTCGGAAGCCCCGATTACGAGAGCTTGCTGAAGCAATAAAACAGGCTTCTCACTGTGTGAGGCTGAAAAAGAGAACCAAATGCTTTTCCGCATTTGGTTCTCTTTTTTTACATCATCATGGAAACCGCCCGAGGGAGTGCACGCACGGTATCCGATGCCGTCATGGAAATAGCATTGGAATCCGCCTCGGCAAGCTCTCCTGCCACACCCGCAAGATAAGCTCCGCCAGCAATGGTGAGCGCATTGGCAGGGGCATAGCCGAGAAGCCCTGCAAGAATTCCCGACAAGACGTCACCGCTTCCTGCCGTCGCCATACCTGCACAACCACGATCGACAAGATAACTTTCTTCCCCGTCGGTAACCACCGTGCAGGCGCCTTTGAGCAGCACGCATACGCCCTTGTCGGAAGCATACCGTCTCGCCAGTGTTACCGGATCACAGAGAATTTCTTGAACAGAATTTCCACTCAGACGCGCAAATTCCTTGGGATGAGGCGTGAGAAACACCTTCGCGCATGTACGCCTTAATAGAGAGGAATCCATCTCTGCGAGCGTATTCAAGCCGTCCGCGTCGATTACAAGCGCGCCGTCATAACGCTCCAAAAGATAGGAAAGAATCCTTGCATTTTCGGGAGATCTCCCCCATCCCATACCAACCGCAAGGGCACGTCTGTTTTTCATCAACTCATCCAGTGCGCTCGCATCAAACACCATATGTCCTGCTCCATCGTCCGGAATGGTCATCAACGTGCTTTCTAAAAGATAGGGCGACACGCTTGCGGCAATCCCTTTCGGAACGGCAAGAGTAGAGACACCACACCCTGACCGCAGAGCGGCACAACTGAGATTTGCAAGCTTTGCCGCCCCCGAATACTCGGTGCAGCCTGCTAAAATCCCAACATATCCGTAATCTCCCTTGTGCGAATTTCTTGACCTGGTCTGCAAAACCGATGAAAAATCCACTATATCGGGAACCTGGCAAACCGATTCCCCCGGTAACTCAATTCCGATATTGGCAACCGTCAAGGAACCGATCACATCCTTGGCATTTCCCAAAAAGTGACCATATTTATAAAATCCGATCGCTACGGTCAGCGTTGAATGCACACAAGGATCACCAAGTCCGTTATCGCCGCTCATTCCGCTATTGATGTCCGCCGAAATCACAGGGCGTCCCGATTCATTCAAGGCTCGGATCAATTCTGCCGCGCGCCCCTCGGCGCATCCCCGAAATCCCGTCCCGAAGATACAATCGGCAATCGCCGATGCGCAGGAAAGATCCGTCCGATCAGAATAGATCTCCCACGGGATCTCTTTTCTGATACATTCCTCAAAATAGAAGGCACCGTCCTCGGAAAAACGCTTCTCAAGCAAAACAAGGCGGCTCTCAATTCCGCGATCCTTCAGGATTGATGCAAGCGCATAGCCGTCCCCTGCATTATTTCCCACACCACACACGATCACAGTTTCATTCTTCCATGGATAAGCACGACTCAAGGCTTCTGCGGCACGGCGCATCAGCTCGCGCGAGGGCGTCCCTGCCTCAATCGTTGCTCTGTCACTTCTTCGCATCAGATCATTTGATATTGCAATCTTCATTTCCTGCCTCCTCTGCGAGCTCTTTTTTTAATTTATTGTATCATATTCTCCACTCTTTTTCAAGAGGGTTTAAAAATCACAACAAAGAAATCGCCCGCACTCATCAAATGAATGCGGGCGGTAATATTCAGTTTCGGGAAATTCCCTTCATCATATCAAAGATATCCTCATCGTCTGCAGCTGCCGCGGGAGCAGGTCTGCGAACGGGAACGTCTCTTCTCTGCATAGGCTGTGCAGGTCTTGCAGCAGGAGCCGCAGGACGCGTACCTGCAGGTGCTGCCTGACGGGACGGCGTGCGGAAAGGAGACTCGGGATTGGTGTTGACCGTCATGCCAAGGCGCATCTCGTCGCCGGGCTTCTTCTCAAAGCCGGTCGCGATGATGGTAATGCGCATCTCATTCTCCAGCTCGGGATTAAAGGACACACCCCAAATCACGTTTGCATTGGGATTTGCCTCGTTCGTGATCATGGTAGATGCCAAATCCACCTCGTCAAGGCTGACGTCGGGGGATACAGACATGCTGATCAGAATTCCCTTCGCACCCTTGATGGAGGTCTCAAGCAGCGGGCTGGAGATCGCCTCACTTGCTGCCTCAACTGCCTTATCCTTACCCTTTGCAGAGCCAACGCCCATGTGTGCGTACCCGGCGTTCTTCATCACGCTGGTCACATCGGCAAAGTCCAGGTTGATAAATCCGGGAACATTGATCAGATCCGAAATACTCTGCACGCCGCGGCGCAGAACATCATCCGCCATACTGAACGCGTTGGAAAGGGTGATCTTATCGGCAGAAATCAGCTTGAGTCTCTCGTTGGGGATCACAACCAGGGAGTCCACGTACTGTGCAAGCTCCTCGATTCCCTCCTCTGCCTGCGCCATGCGCTTGGGGCCCTCAAATGCAAAGGGCTTGGTCACGATTCCGATGGTGAGAATGTCCATCTCTCTTGCCATACGTGCGACGATGGGAGCGGCACCCGTTCCCGTTCCGCCGCCCATACCTGCGGTCACGAACACCATGTCGGTTCCTTCAAGGATCTCACGGATCTCGTCAATAGATTCCTCAGCAGCGCGCGCACCAATCTGAGGCTTTGCTCCTGCACCATAACCCTTGGTGATCTTCTCACCGATCACGATCTTGTTGGGAACCTCCGATCTCTTGAACGCCAGCTTATCGGTATTGAGCGCATAAATATCAACGCCCATCACATTTGCGGTTACCATGCGGTTCACGGCGTTTCCTCCGCCGCCTCCGACACCGATGATCTTAATCTTTACACCGCAATCCGCCGCGGTGTTGTCATGCTCAAACATCATTTCTATGTTATATCCTTTCTCTCGTCTTGACAACGGAAGACGCCTCCGCTTGGGGAGACGTCTTCCTATGAAAAATCCAAATTACTTTCTGTTATCTCTTCATCATATCGAGAAGATCGTCAAAATCGTCGTCTGCCACGGGCTTGGGAGCCGGCTTGGGCATGGGACGGCGGATGGGCTCTGTTGCGGGAGCCGGTCTCTGGGGAACGGGTCTGCCTGCAACAGGCGCGGGAGCCGCACTTCTGGAAGCCTCTCTCTTAAAAGGAGACTCAGGGTTCGTCTTAACGGTTACGCCCGCTCTGGTTGCATCGCCGGGCTTCTTCTCGAATCCGGTTGCAATAATGGTGATCTTCATCTCGTCCTCGAGTTCAGGATCGAAGGACACACCCCAAATCACGTTTGCATCGGGATTTGCCTCCTGAGAAATCAAGGTTGCCGCGAGATCAACGTCGTCAAGGTTAACATCCTCGGAAACAGCCATGCTGATCAGGATTCCCTTTGCACCCTTAATAGAGGTCTCAAGCAGCGGGCTGGAGATCGCCTCTCTTGCCGCCTGCTCCGCCTTGTCCTTGCCGGTTGCAGAGCCAACGCCCATGTGCGCATATCCTGCATTTGCCATGACACTGGTCACGTCAGCAAAGTCGAGGTTGATAAATCCGGGAACATTGATCAGATCGGAAATGCTCTGTACACCGCGACGCAGAACGTCATCGGCAATTCCAAACGCATTGGAAAGTGTGATCTTTGCATTGGAAACCTGCTTCAGTCTCTCATTGGGGATCACGACCAAGGAGTCTACGTACTGTGCAAGCTCGGCAATACCTGCCTCAGCCTGTCCCATACGCTTTACACCCTCAAAGCCAAAGGGCTTGGTCACGATTCCGATGGTGAGAATATCCATCTCTCTGGCAACTCTCGCCACAACGGGAGCAGCTCCCGTACCGGTTCCGCCACCCATACCTGCGGTGACGAACACCATATCGGTTCCCTCCAGGAGAGAACGAATGTCCTCGATGGACTCCTCTGCTGCGCGCGCACCGATCTGAGGATTTGCGCCTGCGCCGAATCCCTTGGTGATCTTCTCTCCGATCACAAGCTGGTTGGGAGCCTCGGATTTACGCAGTGCCTGACGGTCGGTATTCACCGTCACAAACTCTACCCCTTTGATATTGCTGGTAATCATACGGTTGACCGCGTTGTTTCCGCCGCCTCCGAC
>JAZQVI010000074.1:0-10236 GCA_045631745.1 Eubacteriales bacterium | reverse complement strand
GCTCATGAAGAAGCTGGAAAGCTCGTGCCACAGGGACTTGAAGAAGCCTGCTGATGCTGCGGGAGGCTCGGTTGCTGCACCCTGGATCGACAGGTAGTCGATCTGCAGAGGCTGTGTTTTTGCATCCGTGAGGAAGGTACCGAGAGATCCGACATAAGATTTAAAATTGGAAAGGTTTTTCGCGATCGCATCCTCGTCGCGTCCCATCTTTTCGAGAAGCAGAGAAAGCTTATCGCAAACACCGGTGTAGGAGGATGCAGAACCCTTCGTATTATTCTTCAAGGTTGCGGAAACATCCTTCAGTTCGTCAGCCTGTGCGATCATGTTGGACATGGTCTCGGGGAGCAGGCGGAAGAATCCGTAGTCACGGTAGTCGTCAGGAGAAGATCCGGTCAACTTAATGATATTCAGATAGTCGTTGTTCAGGTCGTTCAGAATGCCCTCGATCTGACGGATCATGGAGCTCATCGAACCCAAAACAACCTCAAGGCGAATGGTGTAAACCACTCCCTGCTGGAAGTAAAGCGAGCAGCTCTCGGCGTCAACGCCACCGGCGGAGACTCCCTTTACCTGCCACTTGTCACTGTAATCGAAGCGAAGCTTTCCAGCCTCAGCAAACGGAATTCCGTTGTAGTAGCCCGCGGTATTGCCGATCGCCATTTGGTACGCGCTGATATCGTTGTAGTTGGTATAGATGCTCATGGAGCGGCAAACGTACATACCGTCCAGGAAGCTCTGCTTGAAACGAGCAAAAATATCGTACATACCCGAGGAACCAACCTGGAACTTGTACTCAACCCACTGACCTGCGGTCTCCCACTTTTCGGTACCAATGGTGTTCAGAACCGTTCTGGAGGTATCCGCAGGAGAGGTCGCCGCATCGGAGCGGTCCTCTACGGGATACACAACGCTGGTAGAGGTGTTGATCGTGTACTCAGCCTCGATCTTCACGGTGTCCTGACCTGCAGGCAACGTGTTGGTTCCCAACGTAGCCTTCAAGCTCTGCACGTAGGAATCATAGGTTTGATATGTAGTACTGGGAGAAAGTGTAATGCTCCGAATCACAACCGGCTCGTTCACGCTCTTAAGCGTAAATTCCACGGATCCGGTCTCCTCGTTCGGCTCGAGAACGAATCCGAGAGGCTCTGCATAGTATCCGGAGTTGTCCTTGAGGGTGTAGGTCATCCACTCGGGATCCTGCTTCATCGTGGGACGGAGCTCGTTGTTGAGCTTGTCAACCGTAAGGAAGCGAACGCCGTATTTATCAAGGAAAGCAGAAATGCTCTGCGTGATCACCATCGGCTGATAGATCATCAGCTTCTGATTTCCCTCGTCTCCGGTTCTCTCAACGGTAAGGCCTGCAGCAGCAGCCTCGCCTTGAAGTGTCGCCAGAGCTGCATCGTAACTTCCCTTCTCCTTTTGGAGATCCTTGTTGGGGGTAACGATTGCAACCAACGCAGATTCACCATCGCTGGCATAAGAGCTCCAACGCTTGGGCAACGTCAACGAACGCGCTTCAACGAAAGGAACAGCGCCATCAATATAGAACTCACGCTCAATCGAAGCGGTCTTGTTCACGGTAGGATAGTAGAACATGGAGATGTTGTAAATCGCCTTCTCGGACAAACCGGAAGCAACCAGATCCAACTTCCACGTCACCTCACCCAAGGAAGGCGTGTAAAGTCCCTCCTGTCCGTCCTCCGTCGTAAGATAGACGTAATTGTTGATGTCGTAACCGGAGCCCTCTGCCTTCACCTCATCCATCGTGAGCGTTTTGCCATCGGACGTCGTCAACGTCCAAGCACCGTCAATAATCTTGACGATGTCTCCCGATGTACTCTTGAAGACCCAGTCCTTGGTGGCATCAAACTCGACAGTCTTGGATGCAGGATTCGCGTGCGCGAACTCCTGCGCCATATACTCGTCGTAAGTTCTTACACCGGACATGCTGATGTAGTCCTTGATCGACTTGTCAGTCACACTGCTCTCGCTCGCACCAACGGCAACAACAGCACTGCTCACAAGTAGCAAAAGGGCCATCATCAGGCTCAGAACTCTTGTGACTTTCTTCTTTCCCATTTGTGTTTCCTCCTGAAAAATCTTTTCGGCACGTCCTCGCCACCAATCACACCTTGTCAACCATGTCCCACCATTCAAGGCTCCCCCCTTGAATCGCAGTACACCGTGGACTTGGTCGTAATATCGGTCGGCAAACCGCCAACATGGCGCAACTATGCCTTTAATACTATTATATAATATCACAGATTCTCTCAACTGTCAAGAATTGTTCATCAAAAAAAGGGCTTGCAAAAACGCTCTCTCCCACTCAAAACAGGCCTTTTCAGCCTCCAAAATAACAAAAAAATTTACAAAGTTTTTTTACAAAAAACAGTCATCTCATTGTAAAAAGCGTTTTGGTAAATTATATTTACGGCATTTTATTCAATGCAGTTCTAATATACGCAATTTTTGTGCACTTTTTACCATCTCAAAAACAATTCTTTTATTCTTTTATCAAAAGGTAAATTTTGTTTACCATAAAATCAACCCTCGAGAGGGGATCGCACACACACAAAGCAAGGAGATTATTTATCACTATTGCACAAAATCAAGCGCTTTTTTTCTACGCTTCGACTTTATGCACAAAAAACGGCAATTTGTGACTTTTTTGAAACAAATAATTGTATATTTTGTAAATCTTATTGATTGCAGTAAAAAAGCACACTCTTTCGCTGCAAGAGTGTGCTTTTTGTGTTATTTGAGAAAGCCGTTGATGATCTGCTCCTCGGCCTCTTTTTCGGTCAGCCCCAAGGTCATGAGCTTGATCAGCTGCTCACCCGCAATCTTTCCGATCGCCGCCTCGTGGATCAAGGATGCCTCCACGTGCTTTGCCTCGATCTGCGGAACCGCAGTCACCACCGCATCATCCATGATGATGGCATCACATTCGGTGTGTCCCGAGCAACGGCTTGCGCCAACGACGTTGGAGAGGAAGGTCTGGCGACTGCGATCCTTCGCAACCGACCGAGAAACCACGTGTGCGCCACAACCGTCTCCGTTCAGGTACACCTTGAAATCGGTCTCTGCAAACTGCTCTCCGTGCGTCATAATCTTCTCACGAACCACCAGGGTTGCCCCCTCTGCAAGTGTTGCGGTGGTGGAGCGGCGAGTGGAATCGACCCCTTTGATTTGGGTAGTCTCCATCTCCATATAGCTTCCCTCCTCCATTTCAACAATGGTGGTGGGATTCATGATGTTTTTGCCGTTTCCGTCTCCCTGGCCATAATGCTTTTCCACATACTTGAGCTTGGCATTCTTGCCAACGTAGAAGGCGTGAATTCCGCTGTGCTCGCTCTCTCCGCTGCCGCCGTTGTGGATTCCGCATCCCGCAACAATGGTAATATCACAATTTTCACCCACGTGGAAATCGTTGTAAACCAGCTCCTTGAGTCCACTCTGCGAAAGAATGACCGGGATATGCAGGCTCTCGTTCTTGGTACCGGGTTGAATGTAGATATCAATGCCCGATTTATCTTCTTTTTTTACAATTTTGATGTTTTCCGAATCATTTTTGCCGTGAAGGTTTCCATTGATTCGAATGGAGTAAGCGCCCTGAGGCACTTCATGAAGGCCCGCAACCTGCTCCAACAGTGTTTTCTGAATCTGATCCATTATTTCGCCTCCTTGGTGAATCTGCATCCTGCCTGCGCGTTCAGCAGCTCGGGAAGGATCTCTGCCTTGCTGCCGTAAGCCGCAACCTCACCGCCGGCAATCACGACGACCTTGTCGGCAATATCCAAGATTCTCTCCTGGTGGGAGATGATCAGAATCGTTCCCCTGGTACGCTCATACATACCGCGAAAGACCTGGATCAGGTTCTGGAAGCTCCACAGATCGATGCCCGCCTCGGGCTCGTCAAACACAGACAGCTTGGTTCCGCGCGCGTTGATCATCGCAATCTCGATGCGCTTGAGCTCCCCGCCGGAAAGAGACCCGTCCACCTCGCGGTTGATATAGTTCTTGGCGCAAAGTCCGACCTCGGAAAGGTATTCGCACGCCTTTGAAATGGTGATATTCGAGCCTGCAGCCAAGGATATCAGATCCTTTACCGTAATCCCCTTGAAACGCACCGGCTGCTGAAATGCAAAGCTGATTCCGCTTTTTGCGCGCTCCGTAACCGACATATTCGTAATATCTACTCCGTCAAGGAGGATCTTTCCCGAGGTAGGCTGATAGATCCCTGCAATCAGCTTTGCAAGGGTGGATTTTCCGCTTCCGTTCGGGCCCGTCACCGCAACAAACCGATCGTCTATTTTCAAGCTGACGTTTCGCAAAATCTCGGGGCCGTCCGGGACGCGATACGATACATTCATCAATTCTAACATGACTTTTCCTTTGCTATCGACATAAAATTTATTTTATCATATTATTTTACCTTTTTTTGAGGCGAAATTCAAGCAAAAGTGTCACTTTCATGTGTTAATTTTGTATGAACACGCCCCCGCAAGGGACATTCTGTGGTATAATGGTTTGAAAGAAGCAACCTACAAAAGACAGAAAGGCAGAATCCGACCATGAGACAGTATCCGAGAGTTACCGTGACCGTTAAGGGGGAAAATTTTCTTCGCGGCGGCCACGTTTGGGTATATTCCGACGAAATCACAGAAGAATCCTGCGCAATCGAGAACGGAAGCCTTGCCGACGTTTACTCCCAAAAGGGGAAATACCTTGGAACCGGCTTTTACAACAACCATTCTAAGATCCGCATCCGCATTGTCTCCAAAAATGCAAACGACAGCTTTGACGAGGCCTTTTGGGAGCGAAAGCTTCGCTGGGCAATCGAATATCGCCAATCGGTGATGGGCGAGAAGGATTTCTCCTGCTGCCGCCTGATTTTCGGAGAGGCAGACGCCTTCCCCGGCTGGACGGTAGACCGCTTTGGAGACGTCCTGGTCACGCAGGTTCTCTCTCTTGGAATTGAAGCGCGCAAGGACATCCTTTACCCCATTCTCCTGCGCCTTCTGCGTGAGGAATTCGGGCAGAAAATCCGCGTGCTTTACGAGAGGAATGACGTCGCCATTCGAGAGCTTGAGGGAATGGAGCAGTATTGCGACTTCTACCGAGTCGATGGGCTTTTGACCGACACGGACGGCATTACCGAGATCGTGGAAAACGGTGTCCGCTATCAAGTGGATTACATCAACGGGCAGAAGACAGGCTTCTTCCTCGATCAGAAATACAATCGCCGAGCCATTCGGACGATCGCCAAGGGCAAACGCGTCCTGGACTGCTTTACCCACACAGGCTCCTTTGCTCTGAACGCTGCACAGGCAGGTGCCTCCCACGTCACAGCTGTGGACATTTCCGCCGATGCGCTGGCGCTTGCAAAGGCTAATGCCGAACGCAACGGTGTTGCGGATAGAATGGACTTTTCTTGCGCTGATGTGTTCGACTATCTGACCGAGCTCTCGACATCCAAAAAGCCTTTTGATTATGATTTCGTCATTTTGGATCCCCCTGCATTCACCAAAAGCCGTGACACCTTGAAGAACGCGATCAAGGGATACCGCGAGATCAACCGCCGCGCCATGCAGCTCATGAAAAGAGGCTCCTATCTTGCGACCTGCTCCTGCTCGCACTTCATGACCGAGACGTATTTCAAGCAGATGATTCACAACGCCGCAGAGGACGCAGGGGTTGGGCTTCGACAGATCGAAGCACGCCAGCAGTCTCCCGATCACCCCATTCTTTGGAACGTTCCCGAAACCGATTATCTCAAGTTCTTCATCTTCCAAATTGTTTGAATTATTGAATAAGTTTTAGTCTTATTCTAATTTATTAGATTAAAAAAACCCCAAAACCCTTGATTTTGACAGGATTTTGGGGCTTTTTTCATATTAAAACAACAATTCAAACACCTTATCAATGTCACCGGCGCCCATGATGAGGATGACATCTCCATCTTTGGCATCCCTCCGCAGGCACTCCGCAACAGTCTCAAAATCACCGCAATAGGTTGCGCGATCTCCCACCGCCTTGGCAAGCTTTTCGGAGGTCACACCGCTGACGTTGGTCTCTCTCGCGGCGTAAATGTCTGCAAAATAAACGTGATCCGCCAGTTCAAAGGCAGTAGAAAATTCGTCGAACAACCCGGCTGTTCTGCTATAGGTGTGAGGCTGGTAGACACAAAGCACGCGACGGTATCCCATCTCGGACACTCCCTTGAGCGCTACCTCAATGGCAGACGGATGATGCGCGTAGTCATCGTACACGTCGGCGCCTTGGAAGATTCCCTTGTACTCCATTCTCCGCTTTGCTCCGACAAAAGTTGCGATCTGTTCAGCAATAATTTTGGGATCGACACCGCAAATATACGCCGCTGTTGCAGCCGCCAAAGCGTTGTAAACCTGATACTCTCCGCACTGTTTGAGGGAGATCTCGCAGAGCGGTTCGTCCCGTCTGGAAAGAACAAATCGGCGGAATCCCGCCTTAGATTGAATCTGTTCTGCTCTGAACTCTGCACCCTCTCCCAATCCGAAGGTGATGAGTTTTCCCGAAAAATCCTGCAGCGCTTCCATGGTGTTTTCATCGTCTGCATTCGCAATCACCACGCCGCCCGGCAAGGTCAGCTCGGCATATTTTCGGAAGGAGTTTCGAATCTGACTAAGACTGTGGAAATAGTCTACGTGATCCATTCCTACATTTAGTATAACGGCAACATTGGGCGAAAAATCAAGAAAGGAATCCTTGTATTCACACGCTTCAAAAACCAGCTGCTGCCTCTCGCGTCCGATCAAACAAGCAGCACCTCCCAGTGACGCTGCCTCGGCACCACAGAAGACGGTTGGATCTCCCGCTCCCCGCAGGATATGACCGCACATAGCGGTGGTGGTGCTCTTTCCGTTCATGCCCGCAATTCCGATTCGTGTCTGATAGCGCGCCATCACATATCCCAGATAATCTGCACGAGAGATCAGCGGTTTTCCTGCGTCCAAAAGTGCCAAATATTCGGGGTTTTCCTCCCCAATCGCCACGGTATAGATCGCCGCGTCAACCTCCTTTGCATGGGAGGCATCGTGTTCCAAATGGATCTCTGCCCCACGCGCTCTCAAACGGGCAAGACGGGCACTCTCCACACGATCGCTTCCGACCACGCCGTAGCCATCCATCAGCGCAAGCTCTGCCAGCGATGCCATACTCACACCGCCAACGCCGATAAACAAAAGCTTTTTGCATCCGCGCAGCATCTCTTGGATCTGCTCGCTGCCAAAATGCGTATTTGGTAAAGACATCTCTCCTCACCTCACTCCAAAATCTCAAACGGTTCTTTTCGACTATAAATTCGCCAAAACAGCATCAGAAAATCGTTTTGTGCCAATTTCCGTCCTTGAAATTCACTCAAAAATCTGTTTTCCATTGAATAAACATCACACAACTGAAATATACTGTTTACATACGATCCAACACGACAGAATCAACAACACGGAGGTCAGATATGCAAATTACAGATATTAAAGTCAGAAAGCTTTTTCACGACGGCCCCATGAAGGCAATCGTTTCGGTGACGTTTGATGGTCAGCTTGCTGTTCACGACGTTAAGATCATCCATGCAAGGGACAAGTTTTTCATCGTGATGCCCAGCCGCAAAAACCCGGATGAAACCTATCGGGATATCGTACATCCCATCAACGCGCAGTTCCGCGGAATGCTGGAATCTGCCTTGATCGAGGCGTACGAGGCGGCTGTTGCAGAAGAGGGCGAGGCGTCGGAGGAACTGTCCGAGGATCTCGCACCTACCGGATTTTAACCCAATCAAAGGAATCGCTGAGGCGGTTCCTTTTTTTATTTACTTGTTCCGTGCCCGAACAGAAGGTTCTCCCCCTGCACCGTGAGCGTACCAAAGCTGCCGCCCTGCCCGATGCTTCCGGGATTGAAGACATAGAGCGTACGCGCAAGCACCTCTCCGCACACCTCGGTTCCTGGCGGGAACGTATCCAGCCGCGGAGTATGGGTGTGCCCGTATAACACAATGTCCGCCCCCTGCCGTATGGCTGAGGCAAGCATCCGATCCAAATCGCTTTTTACATTGTATATCGCACCGTGTGTCACCAAGGCGCGGTGGTCGCCGATGGTCGTGATCCGCTCCATGGGAAAGTCATCCTCTCCCCCAAAAAAGAGATCACAATTCCCTCGCACACCATAAAGCGGGATTCCGTTCAATCGCAGCCGCTCGGCGTCTCGAATGCCATCCCCCAAGTAGAAAACCGCCAGCGGCGGCGAGGGTTGACACTCGATCGCACGCTGCATCCGATCCACGTTTCCGTGCGAATCCGAAAAAATCAAAAATTCCATAAACGCTCCTGTGAGACTTGAAAAAGTTCTCTTAATCATTATATCACGAATCCCCTCTTTTGTCCACGGTTAGAAGAAGTTTTTTGACCTTCATCGCTTAAAAAAAAGCGATTTCGTGAGAAAAAAGGTGCTTTTGCCTCTTTTTTTGACTTTCTTTGACCTTCAACCGTTTATTTTGACTTTGTTTGACTTTGACTTCCTTTGACTTTCGTTGTATAATGATGACGAAAAAGGCAAAAAAGGAGGCCACGCCATGTTATCTGATATGATCGCCCAAATGATAGAGGAAATGCTGAATGAAGGAAACGGAACGCTGGAGCTTCAGAGAAACGAGCTTGCGGGGCGGATCGGCTGCGTACCCAGCCAAATCAGCTATGTGATCTCCTCGCGGTTTACCCCCGAGCGCGGGTACGTGATCGAATCCCGTAAGGGAGGCGGCGGATTTATCCGCATCGTGCGAAAGCAGATGGGAAAGAGTGAATACCTGATGCACTTCTTCTGTGCGATCGGAGACTCGATCGACGAAAGAGAGGCAAACGCATATCTCTCCAACCTTGCAGACATGGGCCTGATCTCAGAGCGAGGCTATCAGATTGCGCGCGCTTCCCTCTCCAACGCTGCACTCGCGCCCGTCGATCCAGCCGACAGGGGCATCGTCCGTGCCTCTGTATTCAAGCAGATCATTCTGTCTTTGATGAGTGTCTAAGCGCTTTTGCGATAAAATGAATTAAATTTTCATTTTTTGAAGCATGGACAGAGATTCCGACATATTTTTTACAAATCCTGCGCTATAATGTTACAAAAGACACCAACCTCTCTTTGGTTGGCGGAGGAAAGGAAATCAGATTATGTTATGTGAAAAATGCAAAAAAAGAACGGCAACCGTATTTTATAATGAAAACATCAACGGCAAAGTCTGTTCATATTCCCTTTGCGGAGAATGTGCCGCAAAGCTTCATGAAAAAGGGGAGATCCAGGACATCACGTCCATGATCGGCACCTTTGCCGATCCCTTCTCCGAGCTTCAGGATCAGTTCTTCTCGGGATTCTTCGGACTACCCTCTCAAAAATCGCTCCACGCCGAAAAAAAGTGTCCCGATTGCGGTAGCTCCTACCATGAGATCTCCGCTTCCGGCCGCGTAGGATGCGCGAGGTGCTATGAAACCTTTGCGGACGAGCTGGCAAGATCCATTCAATCCATTCACGGAACCACCAGCCACACGGGCGCGGTTCCGTCGAGAGAAAGAGCCAAAAAGGAACGCACTGAGTACATCTTGAGCAAGAAAAAGGATCTCAGGGATGCGGTGCACCGCGAGGATTACGAAACGGCGGCACGTCTGCGCGATGAGATCCGGCAACTGGAACAAACCGAGGGAAAGGAGGAGAACAACCATGGCATGGCATAATACAATCGGAAAGGACGCGGACACTGTCATCAGCTCCCGCGTACGTTTGGCAAGAAATATCAACGGTTATCCCTTTGCAAGCAAGCTGGATGCGGCAGGCGCAAACGAGATCATTGAAAAGGTCAGCGCACCGCTTGAAAGCGCAGGCTTCCGCAGGATCAACTTCTCGGGGCTC
Source organism: Eubacteriales bacterium (assembly GCA_045631745.1). GTDB lineage: Bacteria > Bacillota > Clostridia > Oscillospirales > CAG-272 > UMGS1865. The sequence goes on along the minus strand of JAZQVI010000074.1, from coordinate 303 downwards.
TCCCCCATCATGGCAACCTCCTATGTAGAACGCCATTACGTCAGCCCCGAATTTGCCACCAAGGAGGCGCCCCACGCCCTTCTCCTGCAGGAGGCAGGCGGTCTTGCCGTTATGGTTTGCGAGGAGGATCACCTGCGGATTCAGAGCATTCTCCCCGGGCTGTCGCTTGAGGAAGCATACAAGAACGCCTCCCGCGTAGAAAAACGGCTGGATGAGGAATTTGACTTCGCTTACAGCGAGCAGCTTGGCTATCTGACACACTGTCCCACCAATCTCGGAACGGGCATGCGCGCGTCGGTTATG
>JAZQVI010000073.1:0-5468 GCA_045631745.1 Eubacteriales bacterium | reverse complement strand
CAGTCAACGACGTTTCCTTTGCGCTGGAGGCGGGACGAACGCTTGGGATCGTTGGCGAATCGGGCTCGGGAAAATCGGTGACCGCCATGAGTATTCTGCGGCTTCTGGACGCCAACGGATTCATTGAAGGCGGGGAGATTTTTTTGGAGGGAAGGGAGCTGACCGCGCTTCCTCTGCGGGAGCTTTACCGCATTCGCGGAAACCGCGCCTCGGTGATCTTTCAGGAGCCCATGACCTCTCTCAATCCCGTGTTTACCATTGGTGATCAGTTGGATGAGGTGACCTTTGTTCACGTGCCCGGCGCGACCAAGGAAATGGCAAAGAAAACCACGATGGAGATGTTGGACCTCGTGGGAATTGCTGCTCCCGAGCGTGTTTACGCCGCTTATCCTCACGAGCTTTCGGGCGGAATGAGACAGCGTGTGATGATCGCGATGGCGCTGGCGTGCAATCCCCGACTCATCATTGCGGATGAGCCGACGACCGCGCTGGACGTTACCATCCAGGCGCAGATTCTTGACCTGTTCAGAAATCTGAAGACCAAGATTAACGGATCGATTCTTTTGATCACCCATGACCTTGGCGTGGTTGCCGAAATGGCGGACTACGTGGTGGTCATGTATGCAGGACGCGTGATTGAAAAGGGAACCGTGCGCGAGATCTTCCACGATCCCAGGCACCCCTACACCGTTGGCTTGCAGAAATCCAAGCCGACGATGGATTCCGATTCCGACACCCTGTTCAACATTCCCGGAAACGTACCGAATCCGGTGAATATGCCCAATCACTGCTACTTCAAGGAGCGTTGCTCAAAATGCACCAAGAAATGCTCGGGTGAGTATCCCGGCATGGTGCAGGTGAGCCCCACTCATTTCGTAGCTTGCCACCTTTACGGAGAGGAGGAGCAGACAAATGACTGACGAGATCAGATACGACGATGCAGCGATCGCTGCCAAGGCAGAGGCAGAAAAGAATGCGCGCATCCAAGCGGATATGAACAAGCCCTTTGATCCCGATGTGTTGCTCGAGGTCAGACATCTCTCCAAAAAATTCCCCGTACAGAAGAATCTGTTGGGCAAGGTTCTCAAGGAGTTGGTTGCCGTCGATGACGTTTCCTTTACCCTGAAGGCAGGAGAAACGCTGGGTATCGTTGGAGAATCCGGCTGCGGAAAGACCACGATGGGAAGAACGGTGTTAAAGCTTCATTCCCCCAGCGGCGGACAGATTATCTTCAACGGAGAGGACATCACGAAGTATAACAATTCGCAGATGCGCCATCTTCGTACCGATATGCAGATCATTTTCCAGGATCCCTATTCCTCTCTGCCTCCCAGAGCGACGGTGGGAGACATTCTCTCCGAGCCGGTCAAGGTGCACGGAATCGTTCCGAGCAACGAGGTCAAGGACTACGTTTTGGATCTGATGGAGAAGTGCGGCCTGCGTGATTATTATTACGAAAGATATCCGCACGAGTTTTCGGGCGGTCAGCGTCAGCGAATTTGTATTGCACGTGCGCTCTCGGTCAAACCCAAGCTGGTGGTTTGCGACGAGCCCGTTTCGGCGCTTGACGTTTCGGTGCAGGCGCAGATCATCAATCTGCTCAAGAGTCTGCAGGCGTCCTCAAACTTGGCGTATCTCTTCATTTCCCACGATCTTTCGGTGGTCAAGTTCCTGTCGGATAAGGTCGGCGTGATGTATCTGGGATCGATGGTGGAGTTTGGCGCAAAGAAGGATATCTTTGCAAATCCGCTGCATCCCTATACCAAGGCGCTCTTCTCGGCGATCCCCAACCCCGATCCCGACGTGAAGATGAACCGCATCGTCCTCAAGGGAGATATTCCTTCTCCCACCAATCCTCCCAAGGGCTGCCGCTTCCACACCAGATGTCCTCATGCGACCGAGAAGTGCAAGCACATTGCGCCCACCTACAGGGAGTACGAGCCCGGACATTTTGCTGCGTGCCACCTCCTTGAAAACGAGGACTGATATGAAGGAAAACAAAAAAGAAGAAAGCAAGCAGGAAAGCGAAAAAGAAAACAAGACGGTATACATCGATGACGGCTCCTCCTTTGCTGATATGTCAGCATTCAGAAAACCGGATGCGACAAGAAGCAACGGTAGAGAGCATGCGTCGTTCAAAGAAATTTTTGAAACGTATATCAATGCCGTGAAGCTCATGTTTTTGCCTATGCTTGCCGTGCTCGGCATCATTGCTTTGGCGTATCTCATTCTGTATTTTCTTTTGTAAGAAATTAGAGCGCTCGGTGCGGAGATACGAACAAAATATGCAAAACAACCGCCATTCTCATTATAACAATGAGATGGGCGGTTGTTTTTTAGTCGAATCAATGAAATATTTTACCACTCATAAAACGCGAATGAAGACGAACAATAGTAACAGAGCGGCAGAGAACTGCGCTCGATCATATAGATAAAAGAATGGCTTGGGCTTACAAACACTTCTTTTGATGCTTCGCGATTGGATTGTGGAGAGAAAACTGGACGGGTTTGCAGGCTGCAGACCGTTCAGAATAGGAGAATCAAAACAATGGCAAGCAATAAGACTTTGGTTCCTGAAGCAAAGGAAGCAATGGAGAGATTTAAGATGGAAGCTGCAAACGAAGTTGGTGTAAACCTCAAGCAGGGTTACAACGGCGACCTCACCTCCAAGCAGGCTGGTTCCGTAGGCGGTCAGATGGTTAAGAAGATGATCCAGTCCTACGAGAACTCCATGAAGTAAGAGCTTCTCAAAAAATGTCAATATCCGCAGGCGATCGTTGGGATGCCAATACGCATAGCGGATAAAGACGCATCCCGCCCCAAAATCTTGGGACGGGATGTTTTTTGATCGTCGATTTAGAGATTGATGTCGGCGCTGAGACGAACGTCATCTGCAGCCGCAGCAACCGAAACGGTGTATCTGCCGTGGAGCATCTTCCAGCCGTCCTCCCAAACGCGGAGATCGTCCTTCTTAATGCAAATCACAACGCGCTCGCTGCCGTGCGCCGCTACCTTGACCTTGTCAAAGCCCTTGAGCTCCTTAACGGGGCGGTCTTCGACATCGTTGATACCAACGTAAACCTGCGCGATCTCCATGCCGTCAACGTCAGAGGTGTTGGAGACGGTAAATTCAACCTTGAAGCAATCACCGTTGTCGGTCAGCGCCAGATCGGAATATGCAAAGGACGCGTAGGACAGTCCGTGTCCGAACGCGAACATGGGACGGATGCCGTCCTTTTCAAATCCGCGGTAGCCGACGTAGATGTCCTCGTTATATTTGCAGTTGGTTGCCTGATACTCACCATATCTGTGTGCGGGGCTGTCCTCCAGCTTGTAGGGAAGTGTGAAAGGCATCTTGCCCGAGGGGCAGATCTCGCCGCGAATGATGTCCGCCAGTACGTTTCCGCCCTCCATGCCTGCATACCAGTTCCAGACCACAGCCTTGATGTTATCGATCCAGGGCATGGCAACGGGAGATCCTGCGGTGATCGCCACCACGGTGTTGGGGTTCGCCTCGGCAAGTAGGGGAATGAGCTTGTTCTGCTCTTCGGGAAGCTCGATGTCAGGCTTGTCAAAGCTCTCGGTGTCGAGCGAGTGGTTGATTCCGCCGCAGAAGATGACGGCATCAGCCGCGCGAGCCTTGTCAAGCAGGGTTTCGATCGGCATTTCCTCGGTGGAATCCTTGTTCCACAGAAGCTCCAGAGGTGCCATACCAATGGTCATTGCCTCGATGTAGATATTGATGCGCTCACCCTTTTCGTAATGACGGGTGAACTCGTGGGGGATTCCGTTGTTGGAAGAGGTGAAGGTCCAAACGCACTCGTCGTTGAAGAAAAATCTCGATCCGCGGTCTGCGTTGACGTAGAAGGTGTAATCGCCCGTTTCGGGAATGTTCAGGACAGCGGTGAATTTTCTTGCCACGCCGTCGTGGATCTGCTCTACCTTGTCAATGAAGTATACCTTGGGCTCGCCCTCAAACATCGCGTTGTCGTAGCATTCCATGCGGAAGGCACGGCAGCCTGCGCGCATCTCGGCGATGTCGAGATACTCGATCGGAATGGGATTGTACTGGAACTTGGTGCTCTTGATGTATTCCACGTTCTCCTCGCCATAGCGGTTGATCAGACCCTGCAGGGGCGTGATCTCATAGAACGCCTTGACGGCACTGGAGTTTCCGCCGTGAGAGTGATAGATGTCTGCGTTCTCGCCCACAACGAGCAGCTTCTTGACGTCCTTGCCGAAGGGAAGAACGCTGCCCTCGTTCTTGAGCAGTACCATTGCCTCGGATGCGATCTTGTAGGTCGCATCTTGGTGTTCCTTGGTGTTGAAGGAGCCGGGCTTGCGGTCGGGGGAGAACTTGTTGACGCGGAACATCAAGCGCAGAATTCTTCTGACCTTGTCGTCCAGCATCTTGACGTATTCCTCGTCCTGCTCGCAGAGCTTTTCGAAGGCATCGCCAAGGAAATAATCGTTATATCTTTCGCCTTCAACCTGCGTTCCCATTTCAAGGTCCATGCCGTAGCGAGCGGCTTCCTCGGTGTCGGTAACGCCGTGCCAGTCGCTGAGGAACACACCGTCCCAGCCCCACTCGCCCTTAAGAATGTCATTCACAAGAACCTTGTTGTGGCAGCAATGCTGACCGAGGTAGCGGTTGTACGCGCCCATGAAGGAGTATGCCTCTGCATCGGCAGCCGCCTTAAATCCGGGGAGATAAATCTCGCGGAGCGCGCGGTCGGAAACCTCGGCGTTGACGTGCAAGCGATCAAGCTCCTGGTTGTTGAGCGCGTAGTGCTTGACGCAGGCTGCGGTATCGGCGCTCTGGATTCCCTTGATGACACCGGGAACAAGCTCCGCGATGTGGCAGGGATCCTCACTCATGTATTCAAAATTTCTTCCGCAAAGGGGCGTTCTGATGATGTTGATGCCGGGGCCAAGGATGATGTCCTTGTTGCGGTAACGCGCCTCCTCACCGAGAACCATGCCGTGTAGGTAGCCCAGTGAGCGGTTCCAGGTTGCGGCGAGTGCTGTGCCGGTAGGGAGATAAGTGCAAAAATCGTCGGTGCGCCCCATCGTTTTCCAGCTGTGGCGATGAACCTCCTCGCGAACGCCATGAGGGCCGTCATTCATGGTCAGCTCATCGATCCCCTGAGAGGGAACACCGGCAGAGGTGAATTTGGAATTGGCATGGCACATCTCAACCTTCTCGTGAAGTGTCATCTTTGATAGGATCTGATCTATTTTCTTTTCAATTTCCTTCATGGTCATACCTCTTTGGTTTTATTGATACATTTATTATATCATAAGCGTAACATTTTTGCAATATGAGAATCTTCGTTTTTTTCAAGGAAGAAACAATATGAATTTCGCAAATCGTCGCTGCATTTTCTTGGCAAATTCCGCGAATTTGCGAAGGTTCGAACGTGCAGGCAAACGAAAACCAGGTCGGGTGATGCGTTGCATCACCCGAC